>QIAH01000392.1:15215-34035 GCA_003225465.1 Acidobacteriota bacterium
GTGCCAAAGTTGATGCCGCCAATCTCCGGGCTGAAGAGCCGCGACCGGCTGTGTCCCATCACCGTGAAGGCGCTGAAGCCATGCACGTTGGTAAGGGTCGCGCGCACCAAAGCGCCGTCGATTTTTGACTTCCGGAATTGGATCGGGAAATTGAGCGGCGTATTCAGGATGGTGTTGAAATCGTATGCTCCATACGTGAACTTCCAGAAGTATTCCGCCTGCACGCTGAATCTCCTTGGCCTTTTCCACCGCATCAATTCCGTCTACTGCCTCGGCGCAGACGGTCCATTCGACGTGACGAGACAATAACGAGCGGATGCCGCTTCTGATGGTCTGATTATCGTCTGCTACAAGAACTCGCATTCTGTCGGGCCGACTGTTCTCTGGCTTGGGCTTCTACAAGTACCGGGTTTGTGAGGCGTCTGGACCCTGTGCAATCTGTTTACAAGGACCGCCCTAACTAAACCCCGAAGAATACGAGAACGCTCCATCCGCCAAAATACAGGGTTCTACTGTATGGAATGGTGCCACTGGAACTTCAGTTCGAGCCAAGATTGGCTACGCGCGCACCATTTCCGTCAGGCGACGGCATGGGAAGCAGAGCTATCCCTAACCGGAAGCTTGGCCACCACAACGGTCCCCTTGCCGCTGGAATGGATCTCCAGGGTGCCGCCGAGCTGCCGCAGTCTCTCTTGCATTCCCGTGATTCCAACCCCCAGCTTTCTGCCCGAGTTCATGGCCTTCTGCTTCTCGGGTGGGATGCCCTTACCCTCGTCTTCCACTTCTACGCGAACCTGGCTGTCGATGCGTAGTACGCGAACTTTAGCCACCGCACTTCCGGAGTGCCGGTGAATATTGGTGAGGCATTCCTGCACCATTCGAAAAATCGTGGTTTCCATGTCTTGCGGGAGCCGACCGAAGTTGTCCGGAAGGTCAAAGTCAACCTTGATCTTGCTGCGTTCCATAAAACCTTCGAGGTAAAGTCGCAGAGCCGAAGGAAGGCCGACCTCATCGAGCAACGGCGGGTGAAGGAGGTAAGAGATCGTGCGCAGTTGCTTCGATAATTCGTTGAGCAGTGCAAGACTTTCCCGAATGGGCTTCTCCACGTCCGCACCAGTCTTGCCGCTGGCAGATTCGAGGGGAGTCAGGTTCATCATCAGTGCCGCAACGATCTGTCCTGCGCTATCATGCAGTTCACGGGCGATGCGGCGCCGTTCTTCATCCTGCATCTGCAAGAGTCTTCCAGATAGCAAGCGCAAGTTTTCTTCTGCTCGCTTCCTCTCGCTGATGTCGCGGATCGCGCTCATGACCAACAGGCCATCCCGCGTTTCGAGGGGACTAAGGCTAATTTCAACAGGAAACTCATGGCCGTCTTTATGGGCACCAAATAGTTCCAGCCCTGCTCCCATCGCACGTGTACGGGGCACAGCGAAAAAGCCTGTCCGATGTTTCTGGTGCATCCGGCGAAGACGTTCGGGTATCAGCATTTCAATGTCTTGTTGGAGCAACTCGTGTCGCACATAACCAAACAGCTTCTCCGCCTGAGCATTCACCAGGACAACCTTGCCTTCGCGGTTCGCCACGACCATGGCATCCGGTGCGGCTTCGAGGAGTCCTCGGAATTTGCCCTCGGCCTGCAGCCTCTCCGAGGAGAAGCGACGGTCCATTGTTGAGGTCAGTATCGCAACCCCGAGCACCAGCAACGTGACCGCGCTGACACCCGTGATACCAAGGGTCGAAGTGCTCACCGCATTCGTCGTCACCGGGACAATCGAGGATGGCGTGAACCGGGCCGCAGCCATTCCCGTGTAGTGCATACTCGGGATGGCAGAGCCCATCACCAGCGCCCCGGCGACCTTCCATCGGAATTCAGACTTGTCTTCTTCGCGCAGCCGAAAAGCGAGCCACAGCGCTACTAGCGAGATAACGATCGCGAGTACAACGGACAACGTAAAGAGCCACGGATCGTACGAGCACATGGCTGGCATGCGCATCGCAGCCATTCCCGTGTAGTGCATGGTCGCGATTCCGCCGCCCATGATGGCGCTGCCTAACAGGGCTTGTGGCCAACCCATCTTCTTCCGACTCACGACGAATAGAGCCACAGCTGAAGCAAAAATTGCTGCGATTAGCGATAACAGAACCGTTGGCCAGTCGTAGAGCACCGGAATTGGCAACCGAAACGCCAGCATTCCGATGTAGTGCATCGACCAAATACCGATGCCCATCGCAGTCGCGCCACCGGCGAGCCAGACCGACCGAACGCGTCCGATTGCAGCGGTAATACGCGCGGCAAGCTCAAGAGCTGCGTACGAGGCGAAGATTGCGATCAATATGGAGAGCGTGACGAGTTGGTAGCTGTAGGACCCGACCATCGATCTTGTGGCATCGATCATCGCTACTCCACAGCAGCCATAGGAGGTCCTCTTAAGGAAACAAACCCCGCGATTTTATTGCGGGAATGATACAGCAACCCCGGTTGCTGTGGACAAAGTTTCTGGCAAACCATAAGAAATAGGCCACCGGCACGGGCTTAGGCTGGCCGCCCTTACAGGGCGTACTCAGCGATGATCCGTGTGCATCCACAGGCCATAGGGTGATTCACCGAAATCGGTTCAGCGGCGTGCATACTACCATTTTCGTGCCCGGACGGTCGGCAGTCTTGTCCAAAGCCGCAGCGGACAATTCATCATCCCTAAAACCGCTGGTTCAGGAACGCTGCTCCTGGGTTGGCGGTTCAGCCAAGTCTGTAGACCCTGGATTCGCGCCCCAGAATATGTTTTCAAGGTTCATATTCGGCCACCGGTACAGCCTGTCTCCCGCGGAAATGGAATTGCTCCGCTCTCGACGCCCCAGCTTAGCCAATCGAGAAACTGTTCTTTTGTTCCTTTAATGACTACCGGATCGCACCCAATGCCAAGCACAGGAATTAACGCCCGATGCGTCTTCAGTTCGCTCGCAAACCAGTCATCCCACTCCGGCATTCCAGGAATCCCATAAGAGTCCGTGATCGAAGCCCAGACGTATTGTTTGTCTGAGCTTGCTAAGAGCATCCTCCCCGGGTTAGCAGACATGTTTCCCGATACGAACTCCTCCGATATGCCAACGAGATGGCGCAAGGGCTTCTTTCGCCCGGCAAGCTGAAGCGAACCCTTGAAACACTGGGCATTTCGTTCCAGACACACGCGCACGGGCGCAACATCTGGTCCTTCGACCATGAAGCGGTCCGCCATGGAAATGGCCGCGCTGATCGCCGAGATCTGTGTATCTCCGCCCATCACAGAAACTAAATGGGCCTTGGCTTGTCGCGGCGGATCCGCCAGCACCTCTCCGATGAAACGGTCCAGTCGAAGCTTGATGGAGGTGGTGGCCTTTTCGGTACTTTTCACGTATGTCAGTCACCCGAAGCGAAGGTGTGCATTTTTCATTCATTTTCCTTCTTTTCGTGTGTGAGGATTTGGGTCTTTCCATTGGCGAAGACGAGCGTTAGTTCGTGCGAAAACCGTTGCCGGTCATGAAGGATTCTCGCCCCGTCCTCCTCCTCTTCCTCCCAATGATCAGTGAACTTCACCGATCGCCAGTGAGCAATGTGACGGTCTTCTCCTTCGCCAAACACTCCGTTCAGCATTCCCGCCGTACACAGCAAACCCACATGCCCGCCGTGCAGCGGCGTGAGCGGTCGGCCGCGAATGTCTCGCGCTTTCGAAAGCAGCACACGGCTGGCCTGCCGATAGGCTGCCGAACTGAGCAGCAGGTCTTCGATTTCGTCGAGGGGAATCCCGGTATGGTTCAGCACGACCGGACCCGAGGCCGGAATAACATAAAGCGACTGAGGCGCGTCGGAGAGCGCTTCAAGATCGCTTTTCATCGCCAACGTTTCCAGCCGTCGCGCGGAGTCAAGCAGCGCAGAATCCCGCAGATGTTGGTGTCGTTTTCGCCGCGCCGCCAAGATTGCGATTTGCTTGTACTGGACGCTAGCTGGATCGGTGAGGCGGTACACCGACAGGTCGGTGAAATGCTCTGCCAGCATCCTTGCGCAAGATTTCAACCGAGGCTGGGGTATCACAAACACCAGAACTCCGGTTCGCTTCAACCAGCGATACGTGTGTTCGAGAAACACCAACTCCAGCCTTTGATTGTCGGTTCGGCCGACTTCAAAGTCGTAGGGTGGGTTGAGGTAGACGAGGGACAACGAATCCGGCGGACAGCGCACCTCGAGCGCATCGGCATGGACTGTTTCGATGCCACGAATAGCGGCCTGTTCTGCCCGAAAGGCATCAATTTCGATGCCGTAGCGGTAAGCCGGAAATGCATCGAGCAGGCAAGCAAAACCCGCGCCATCGCCCACGCACGGATCGAGGGCTGCAAACGGTTTGTCCGCGGCAAGGCAACGCTTCAGTCGTCTCGCCTCACTATGGGAAAGTGGGAAAAACCCTAATCTCGTTTTACCCCGTGGGCGCATCGCATACCTCACCCACGGGATCGGTTGTCAGTTCAACAAATTGATTTCGAGTCGTGGAACATGCACAGCAGGACTCAGGAGGGTCCGCCCTTTTACCGGAAACCCAACGGCTCCCGCGATTTCCGGCGACGCCTAAGCGCGCCAATGCATCGGATAGGAAAGGAGTGCATTGTGCTTCTTAAGTCCACGCCGCCGATTACTGTACCTCGGCCAGAGCCCGAGCCAGATCCGGAACCAACGCCTGGATCTGACCCCGATCTGGTACCGCCGATCGCCCCGCAACCCGAACCTGAACCGGGTCCAGAGTCCCCGGTACCGGAACCTGAGCCGATGCCGATCTAGGATTGTGGCTGCAGACGGGCTTGACGCCAGTCGCGGTTACTGCTTCTCTCCCGCTAAGTCCGGTCAAAACGACCGTAACTTGATACCAATGATCACACGATGCAATGATCTCGACTTCAGCGTTGCGAATCGAGTCACTGTTGCAAATGGCACCGCGCGGAGTGAAGAAAGCCTCCCCGGAGTTAATCGAAGGAAAATGGCAAGAGGAGCCAACAAAGATGTCACAGCCAACAACACCCCTTCACCAGCCCCAGGCAACCAAAGGTTTCGTGCGCATTCTTGGCGCGTTCTTTCTTCTTGGTGGGGGGGAATGGTCTAGTTCGGCAAAGGCTGGTACGTGGACGGTCTCATTCCCATGCGCTGGTTCGCCGCTTTCTTCATTGCGCTTGGAGCGCTTATCGAAGTCAACCCAGGCCGGTTCCAAGAGCGCGCTAGCAGACTCCACCAGATCGGCGAGCAACTCGGTGGAAAAACATCCGCGAAACCTTAGTAGTGCGCAGGGTTCGGGCTGATGAGGTGCGGACAAGATCGGAAACGAAGTTGGTATCGAGAAGGCTCCGCATTACGGATTACCAGGATCATGGGGGCAAGTCCCGAATCGGCGGAAAGTCCTCGTGCAATGGCGCCGGACTCACCAACCCTGCCAGCAGCGATTTAGGCGGAGCTGGCTCGGTGATGAGTCGATTGCCTTCCTTTCGCATGATGGCTGGGAAATTCGAACTCCCAAGGTATCCGCACTGCCTGATTGCGACCATCCTTAAAGAGCATAACGCGTCGTCCGGACATCCCCAGCCCCCTCCTATGTCCAAGGGCTCACAATAGTTTTCAGCGCGGCTTCGAAATCAGAGGCGTTACGCGTAACGAGAGTCAGTCCATAGACCTCCGCGGTAGCAGCGATGAATCCGTCCCGTGGCTCGATCGGGCGGCCCATGGACTCGCTTCTTGCGACAAGACGGCCGCACGCATCCGCAATCTCAAAATCGACCGGAAGGATCCTATCCCCGAAGCGCGATGTGAGATCTTTTCGCAGCCAGCCGTCTAGACGCTCGCGACGCCTGCCAGTGGCGAGTCGTTGGATCCCATACCGCAATTCGGTAATGGTGACGACACTAAGAAACACGCCGTCCTCGTCGGCTTCAGCGAGCCAGGCGAGCACGCCTGCATTCGGCCGTGGTTTCATTGGTTCGGAAATGACATTCGTATCCAGCAGAAACTTCATAAATCAACCCTGCGAAGACGCAGCGGAACGCGCTTCAGTTTCAGCCCGGAACGCCGGAGGGGGGACGCGGCAAGGAACTCTGCCAGATTGCCTTTTCGGTCTGCCTTGTGTTCCCACTCCTCAGCCGCAACGACAACTGCTGTCGTGCGGCCGTGCCTCGTGATCCTTTGGGGCCCCTCTGATTTTGCCTTGTCTATCAATTCACTGAATTTTGCCTTCGCCTCTGCCACTGTCCATGTTTGCGTGCTCATTGCCTCACCTCTGGCCAACCAATAATTATGGTCATAATAGTCATTTTCGAATGCAAACACAAGAATTTTGCACTTGTTGACCTCTCGCTTGAGATCACCAACGCTGAAATGTTCCCCTGCTCCATAGTGCGCTTGCGCCGAACTAGAGTCGCCAGGCGTGGCAACGATCTGACCTGAGAGGAACAGTGGGACAGTCGGTAGAGAATGCATGTTTGGCTCCTGTTTCAAGAGTTCACCGGGCTCCGATGGGCGGCCTGGTGTCTTCCTGTGCTGTCAGCGGCAGAGATCGGCAGGATCCGTGGCCTTCGGTCAGAGGAACTGCGGGTAGCGACTACACAGGTGCGGCAAGCAATTAGAAGACGATCTCTGAAGTCCCGTCTGGATGGACGAAGTAAAGATTAAAGTCGACCTCAGCCCCGCCGCCCTCGCGCAGGCTGTCCTCGAATACGGCATCGTAAGCTCGGTAATAGCGCCGCGTGAGCGTGGACAAATAAGGCCTACCTTTTTTATACGCAAGTTGGGTCATCATTGGAGAGCCGCCTTTTCTGACCGTGCATCTAGCGTTGCGGCCTGATTTCCGCCAGCCAATCCTGGGCAATCGGGATTCGGCCCAGATCTTCCTTGATGTGTTGCTCGGCAATGTAGCGGACAGGGACTTCGTTTCCATCACAATTTCTGATTGCGACTCCGAAGATCCTCTCTGCCAAAAAAACACCCTCCGAATGGTGACGGAGAGCGCGATGCCGGAAGTCGGCCATGAAGGCTTTCGATTCATCAAACCACTTGTGAATCGGCAAGTAGTCCTCGGGCTTGCCGCCGAATTTTTTCGCCTTGCTCTCAGCATGCTAGCGGATGTGCCACAAACATACCCCCCGGAACAAACTGAACTCGATATTGCCATCACTCGCATTGGCAACCACTTGCGCCATGCCCCCGAGAGGCGCATACTCTCGCCGAACGGGGTGCTCCTATGCACAGAATGGCATTGCTTATCATGGTCGCTCTGCTTTCCGCCGGAGTCGGTCATTCCTCCCCGCCGGCAGATTGGGCGATCAACGCCACCGCAATCGAGGCATGCAGTTGTCCACACTTCTGCATGTGCTATTTCAATGCTCATCCCGCAGCTCACCATGAGAACGGGAAGACGGAACACTACTGCAAGTTCAACAACGCCTACAAAGTGAACAAGGGCCATTACGGCCCGACCGACCTCACGGGCACGAAGTTTTGGTTAAGCGGCGATCTGGGAGGCGATTTCTCCCAAGGCCAGATGGACTGGGCTTTGGTCACGTTTGATAAGAGCACGACGCCAGAACAGCGGCAGGCGCTCGGTGACATCCTCGGCCACGTGTTCCCGGTGAAGTGGAAGTCGTTCCAGACGGCAGAGGGAGATATTGACACCTGGACGTTCGACAAAGACCAGGCGCACGCCACCCTCAATGGCGGCAAGACCGCCGAGATCAGGCTGAAACGATTTCAGGGAATGACCGACGAGCCCGCGGTGCTGAAAAACGTTAAGTATTGGGGTACGCCGCGCAACGATGGCTTTGTGATGATGCCCAACGAGGTGGAGACGTACAAAGTGGGACCCAAGGCGTACGAATTCAAGGGAACCAACGGGTTCATGCTGACTTTCGACATGACCTCGAAGGACCTCACGCCTGAAAAAGGCTCGATGAGTTATTGAGAGAGTTTCGAACACTTGCGCTGGACTGCGCCGAAACCTTTCGGCGCATTTTTTTGCACAGCCAATCAGCTTCAGACTTCATATGTCGTGGTTGTGTAGTCTTCGAACCGATCATTCCTCTCGACCGTGATCTTGCGGGCCGCCACATCGAGAACTACATCCCCGAACCCGCCGCAATCGTTCTCGTAACCAAAAGGAACCAGGGATTCAAACAGTTCCTGCAGATGCGAGGCGTCGTAGTCGATGGGCTCATTCTCGGCATAGGCATACCAGTCGCTATCGAAGCATTTCACTTCTTCGGTCGGTCCGTCGCCCCCGTATCCATCGAAATGGGCGGCTACGAAGGTGATGCCGACTTGTGTGAGTTTGTCGCATTCGGCAAGCAGCGCCGCTTTCGCAGCCATCTGCTCAGAAGATAAGCTTTCCTGGTTTGCTTGGTTGGGTTCCATCTTGATTCCTCCAAGTTAGTTCTATGGACTCGCTGAGATTGGTCGCAGGAAGGCCCGTTTCGACAAACGCCATCACTTCCAACGGTTCGAACTAGCATTCCCTTGCCTTGGTCAGCCCTTCTCTTGGCTATGCGGACATAAAGATCGATGACATAAAGCGATTCGCAACCTTCACAATTTCCGTGCCCCAGTCGTCCATCGCGGTTGGGGTCGTAGCGAGGATGCTGCGAACATTTACCTTCAAACCGAAAGCGAATTCTGAGCGACATTGATCACCTTAAACAGTGCAATGTGCGCGCTGCTTCCCATCGAGCGCCAGCTGAACGCGTTCGCTCATCAGATCTGAATCGGGTCTTTCGCTCACGGCAATGAACGAGCATAGGCCGTTCACAGGAATCGGCCGCTCGTCTTCGATCCGGTAGCCGCGCTCGATATGTTGTTGTTTGCGTTTCTCAAACAGGTCGGCTCTGGTGGTTAGGTCGAAGTCCGCGCATGCGACGGACTCAGAATTTGAGAAAACGAACGGAGCCTTATCCAGTCCGGCTCGAAGCTGTGTGGTGAGTTTGTGGGGCTCTGCTAAGACGTCATGCGGCAACATGTGCAGTGGAGAGTGGAGGAAATTTGTGGGATCGCCGAGCGAGTGACTGCGCCGATCAACCTTTATCAGATCGGGATTTCGCATCTCCAGCGACTTCCAGTGCCAATCACTCGCGCGACAATCCGTCTTCGGCAAATTTCGTCCAATCTCCGACCGCCTGCATCGAAATAGGATCGAAGGAGGGGACCATGAGCGCTTTTACCGATGCCGAGACCAACTACTTGAAGACTCAGAGACTGGGGAGATTGGCCACTGTCGGTGCGGACGGGCAGCCCCACGTGGTGCCAGTTGGTTTTCGCTACAACCAGAACGAAGATGCAATCGAGATCGGGGGGCACGGCGGATTCGCCAAGCGAAAGAAATACCGTGACGTCACTCACAATCCCCGGGTGGCTTTCGTAATCGACGATGTTCCCTCGGTGAATCCCTGGACGGTACGGGGGATTGAAATTCGCGGCCAGGCGCAAGTTCTGGCCACGGGAGGTAAGGAGCTAGGCCCCGGCTTTGACTCTGAGATGTTTCGTATCCGGCCAAGCCGGATCATCAGCTGGGGAATCAATTCGAAGGACTTCTACCAACAAAGCGCTCGGTCTGTGGCCTAACATGCTTTTGCCGCCGATCAAATCCCCGTAAACCTTCGGATTACCAAGGAAGATGCTCGTAGGCGAGGCAGAGATAAGCGTTGTGCAGCAAAAGCTTTCCTTAGTCGCGGCAGCGCGCCACAAGCAAGGTTATGTCATCTGCCTGTTCAGGATAGGAAAACTGCCGAGCAGCATCGATAATCTGCTGCACAACAAGAGGAGCGGGGAGGTGGCGATGCGCAGCCGCAATTTCGAGCAAGTGGTTCTCGCCAAACTCTTCCCCGTCCGCGTTTACGGCTTCTGTCACACCATCGGTATAAATGACAAGGATGTCGCCGGGAGCGAGTTGCACCTGCGCCAAGCGGCATTCCCACCTGTCAAATAGTCCCATCACAGTGGAAGTAGAGCCGAGGTGTTCCACCACGAATCCATCGTCGCTTGGGCCTCGAGAATGACGGTTACGCAGCAGCAGCGCCGGGAGGTGTCCACAGTTGGCGTAGCACAAACGTCGACTGGTATCGTCATAATCGGCAAAGAAAAGAGTGGCATAACTACTATCCCCGCTACTCTCGTAGAACGATCGGTTCACAGACACGAGCAGGTGCTCAAAGTCTTCAAGGGCCAGCGGGAAGAATTCTTTTACCGCCGCCAAAGTCCCATATTGGCTGCGAAGGTTGGCCTGCAAGTTCGCCATTAGCAGAGCGGCTGCGACTCCTTTGCCAGCGATATCCGCTAATGGAAGGGCAACTCGACCAAGCCGTAGCTCGAAGAAGTCGTAATAATCACCACCAACCTGCCTTGCTGGGACACAGGCACCCGCGAACTCCAGCGTACGGAGGGAAGGCAGCTTTTGCGGGAAGAGCCTGGCTTGCACCTGTTTGGCGATTTCCATTTCTTGAGCGACACGATGTTCGGATTCGAGCTTCTCGGCGAGTGCGCGACGTTGCACTTCAACTCCTCGCCGCACCTCGTCGAAACCAGCAAGCCCAAATGAATTTCCGTCCACATCTTCAAACCGCGTGAATATTCCGCCCCAAGCCGGTTCCTGCGGTGGATGGTGAAAGCGAACTCCGCGCTTACTCCATTCGTTGAACTTGGCAGTGACATCTTCAGTAAGAAAGAAAACCTGGTTGTCACGCCCGATGAGTTTGTATTCCTCGGAGTTGGGCTTCGCAGGGACGAGTGCGAGATTTGCGCTACCATCAGGAGGCGCAACTTCGATCCACCTGTCGCCGGATTCAAAGCGATGATCCACCACCAGTCGGAAACCAAGCTGGTCCAGGTAAAATCGTAGACTTCTCTCCTGATCGCGAACGAAAATGATGACGAAGTGTAAGCTGAGATAGGGATCTTGCCGGTCCAAGCGAGGAAGCGACCGGTCCGTCCAAAAAGGTGAATGAGAACTGCCCATCCGTCTGATTATCGCATCTCTGACCGTCGTGCGACCCTACCGACCTAGGCCCGAAACACCCATAACTCTTCGAATTCGCGAACCTACTTTTCCTGCTGCGCCTCGTGCGGGCTTGCTCCACTAGGCCTAATGGGCATTTGCGCGTCGATGGGGCGGAGAATTCCGGTAGTGCTCCGCCAACAGGTCTTCGCCCCAGTCGCCGTTGAAGTCACGCCACACGCAGTGAATGTGATTGGCGTTGTTCTGTGTGTTGTCGTACTCGATCAGAAACGTGCTGCCTTGTACGCGGTAGTAGTTGTGCTCCGCAAAAAGTCCGTATGCACATGAAAAGGTGCAACTTTCTCAGACTACGTTGACGTAGACTTTCAACTCCCAGCCACAGACTTGAACCTGTCGATCCACAGTGAACATGCTCAAGATCGTGCAGCTGCTCCGATCGTTGCTTCTTATCCTTATTACTGCAGTCGCCCAGAGCATTCAGTTCCTGCGATTGTCACTTTCTTCCCGAGCTGCCTTGAGTGCGGAGGTACTGTTTCTGCGCAAGCAGCCTGCCTTCTACCAGGAGCGCCAAATTTCGCCTCGCAGGCTCACAGTCGCCGCCCGGATGGGCATGAGCTGTCATTTGCGCGTCCATTGAGACCTCCGAAGATTTAGCCCGGAGCGCTCGAGGTCGCCAAGGTCGTCGAAGGAACGGGAGTAGAATTGAATTCTTCCCAAATTGCTCCCAGGAGGTCACGCTTGGAAACGCCCAAAGCACCGGAGACTGCTCGCGGTGAGACGACCCTTATCGGCACGTCGATTGTGATCAAAGGCGAACTCTCGTGTGGCGAAGACCTTTATATAGATGGCCAGGTGGAAGGCACCATCGACCCGAAAGGAAACCGGCTGACCATCGGGCCGCACGGGCGCGTTAAAGCCAATGTTAATGCCTGCGCTGTGGTCGTGCAGGGTAAGCTGGAGGGTAGTATTCAAGCGAGCGACCGGGTCGATTTAAAACAGTCGGCTGTTGTCACGGGCGACATCGCGACCCAGCGCATCTCTATTGACGATGGTGCCTATTTCAAGGGAAGAGTCGACATCCAGAAGGAGTCACCCAAGGAAGTGGTGCGCGCGGCCGCCTCATGAATGAGCTTGCGGTGCGGATCTACTCCGTCTCACAACGGGCGTGTTCCGAAAATCTACTTCATTCCTAATGTTCCAACATTAAAAACAAAGACCCGGCTTAGCGGTCTTGGTAGGTGTGGTTTGACGGAATCATGATGCAAGTCTGGGAAGCGTCAGGCGGCGGCTAAGAATCGCCTAACGGTTGCCCCCCATTGTCCTAGCGAGACATCAACCTCGATGACTTCACCAGGCCATGTTCGCGAAAGGTAGACCGGCGGCCCGACCAGGAAGGCGAAGTGTTCTTTGGGACTTCCGGTCTTGATCTGCTCGTAAAATTCGAGCGCCTCTCCAGGCAGGTGTCTCCGCACGTCGAGTAATATCAAGTCGTAGACATTTGGTCGCCACAGAAATCGCGCTCCGGAGAAACTGTCAGCCGCGCGCACCTCGACGCCATGACTCTGCAAAACCCGAATCCGCACGTCGCGTGTAGGTTGGTTGGCGTCGATGAGCAGAACTTTCCTGCCGTCAAGAATCGGCTGGCCACGAAGCGGTGGTGGTCGGTACATACTCCACCTCCAGAGGGATCGCAATTTGGCCGGATTGTCCTCCCCTACAAGCGTGGGAGTCAAGGAAAATAGAAAAGCCCCGCTCGTCGGGCTTTGTGAATTGGAGCGTACGCTGGGGGTTATGGAGCCGCAAACTGGACACGGAGGTTCGGGAGCTGATCTTCCGTATGATGGCGGAAAACCCAACCTGGGGCGCTCCTCGCATTCACGGTGAACTGCTCATGCTGGGCTTCGATGCCTCCGAGAGGACCATCTCCCGCTGGATGAAGCGGGCGCCGAGAGACCCCCAGCCAGCCCAGTCGCCTGACCGCGACGCCGGTTCCTGGCCAGTCTCCTCGGGAACTCATCACGAGCACTGCGTTTCGCACGAGTCACGAGACAATTAGCCTATGGCCGACACGAATGCCTTGGTGCTTTCATCGACCCGAACTCGCGGTCGTTTCGTCGCAGCGGCGACCTACGCCCTGATTCTGACGGCCTTCTGGTTCGTGGCCGAGCATTTTTCTTTGGGTACGCGAATCGGGCACATGCCGAGTACCTTCGCTGCCTTCGCTTTGCTCTTTGCGCCCTACTGGTTCTTCGGATTCGGTGCCGCTGATGTCATTTACCGCACGCTCACCAGTCGGGCTATTCGCGTGCTTGTCCCCGGACTGCTGGTCGTGCCCTACCTTATTTATTGTCTCCCCCGCGCGGAGTTGCGATGGATGTTCGCCGTCGTGTTCTTCGCAATGCCAGTTGGCATCAGCGCGCTGCTGGAATTCCGCCCGCCGGGTGGGTCACGACCGGCGAGTGCGAAACTGTGCTGGCAGGACGTCGTCGTGCTTGCTGCCGTCGGCCTACCGGTCGAATTTAACTGGCTGCGTGGCGGCTTTCCGCACGATGGCCTGAACTCCTTGCCAAAGTTGCTGCTTGTCGATTCGGTTCTGTACGCGTATCTGGTGGTAAGGCGCCTGGAGGGGGTTGGCTACGACTTCCGGCCGCGGGTGCGCGATCTCGTCATCGGGTTGCGTGAACTTGTGTTCTTTGCACCGATTGTGATCGCCTTAGGCCTCGCGCTTCACTTCATAACGCCCCATGGAGGCTTACCCGCGCGCGCGGCCGCATCATCGGCAATGCTGATAACGTTCTTCTTCGTTGCCATCCCCGAGGAGCTCTTCTTTCGCGGGTTGCTGCAGAACCTGCTGGACGGACGCATCGGACGCCGAGGCTCGCTCTGGCTGACGGCGGTCATCTTTGGCCTTTCACATTTCAACAAGCCACTGCCGTTCAACTGGCGCTACGTGCTGCTGGCCACAATTGCAGGCATATTCTACGGACGCGCGTGGCGCGACCGGCGCCACTTGCTGGCTTCGATCACAACGCACACGCTGGTGGACGTTCTCTGGACGGTGTGGTTCCGTTGATGAAAACCAACCTTTACACACCGCCCAGGCGAACAGGAACCTCGTCAGCGGCAACAATCACACGGCGTCGTGATCGGATTCACAGCGCACCGGTCAAACGGTCGTAAGAATTCACATTGAAGATTCCCGAATCAGCAATCGGCCAAGCCTATGGTTGTCCGCTCGATGGTCGTTTGTAACCTTAAGACAGGGGCTCTGCACCGCGGATGTCCTTTTGAGGATTCACTCTCATCACTATTCATTAATCTAGCTGGAACCCTCGACAATCCGGTTTGCACCTCCACTTCACTGGAAGGTCAGATAACCAATGCCTACCCGCATGTGGTGATGGACCGTATTGGGAACGGCGGCGGCAAAACAGATCCCGAGGATCGTCTGGGCCACCGCCAGCGTGTATATGTTCCGGTAGCGTCGGAAAAGTTTGCAGAACACCAACCCACCGATTAAGGTGGCTGGGGCCAGCACGGGGTTGGGTAGATGTGCTAGAGCGAAAAGGCCAGCCGCGACCCATACTGCTTTGCCGCTTCCCAGCGCTCGTTCCAAGCGATGGAAGAAGAACGACTGCAGCATGAGTTCCTGCTGCAGCGCCCAAAACAGATATCCCAGCGCCGCCGAGAAGAAACCGCGATTAACCACGTAAGGGTGGAGCGTGCCTGCCAGATGACCGCCAAACAGCATGGCCCCGCTTATCATGGCAGCTGCAGGGATCACCCACAACGAGTGCAAAGGCGCTGTCCAATCGAGCCCGAGTTCACGCAGCGATTGCCCACGGTATACGATCAGGCCCACGATCCAGACGACCGTGGCGATCGACCAAACCTGGCGCAGGTCGCCAGCGGTCCACAGCGCTGCTTCAATCAGGCTGTACCCGACAACAACTTCCCAGACCGGACCTAAGCCGTAGGGGGTGTCATTGAATTCACTCTCGGCAGACGGAGAAATGTTGGGGGCGTTGGGAGCCTTCGCCGCAGACGGGTTCACAGCTGTACTCATGAGAATTGCTCTCGCACCTCGATCTACGTATCAGCTCCCGCAATCTGCGCGCTTGCAACGGCGGGAGGAGGGGAATATGGTCGCGGATTGGACGCGGCTTTGGGGGGCTTCACTGTCGGCCTCTTCCGTAGAAGCTTTAAACCGTTAAAGGCAGAATGCCTTAGGTGCGGGCGTGAGGGACAGATCACAGCCGTAATGACTGGGCGGTAACCGAAGTGTGGTTTGCAGAGGGTTCTAGAACCGTCGAGGAAGTGCTCGCAGATCAACCTCTGGAAGGCCAATTGCCGCGCATTGCCTCATAGCAAGGAGGCTTTCGGGGAGAAGGCAACCCTCGGCTATTCCATGGAGGAGTTGTTCGAGCGGGAGCGCGGCCCCGAAGGAAGGCTAATCAAGCCGCATCATCGAACCAGTGACATCATTTATCTCAATGCTGAGACATTTGGGTGGGGTTGGAGTGTTCATTCTTGCCGCCCTCGATAGCTCGGTGCTACCCACTCTCGGAGCAGTTGACGCGCTCACGATAGTGTTGGCCGCCCGGCACCCAGAGCTATGGCCCTATTACGCCATGTGCAGCACGGCAGGCTCGGTCTGCGGGGCTTCAGTCGCTTACCGCCTCTCACGTCTTGGAATCTTCCATCGACGTATTAAGGGAGCGGTATTTAACAGAGTCACGACATTCTTGCATCGCTTTGGAAGCCTTTCTCTGTCGCTCGCCGCGCTCCTTCCGCCACCATTTCCGACTTCCGCTTTTGTAATTGGTGCCGGTGTAACGCGCTATCCCTTCCCTGCATTTGTACTGTCTTTCGGCGTAGGACGGACGTGCCGCTTTGCTCTACTGGCTTACCTCGCATGTGCGTTTGGCAAGCGGTTCGTGACAGGAATGTGGTCGGGGCACACGCTGCTACTTGTAGCGGTCGCCGGCGCTGTGCTGGTATGTGTCGGACTGCTGGTGTGGCTCGTCCTCAGGAAATCTGAACCACATACACCTCTCGATTTGTAGCTCTATTTGGTTCTAAAAACAGTTGACTGCACCAGTTCAACCAGAACGGCTATATCGAACTTCGAATAATACTTCTTCACGTCCTTCGCCCCACACTTGTCCACTTGTCCGGAACTTCTCGACGACCGACTTCACAGCCTTGGCATCGATCACGGGACCGGCTCATTCCCATATGGAATAGTTCGCAGTTGAGCCAGACTGCTCGATGATCTCTCCTGAGCCGACCCGCTCGAACCAGCGCGCAGACCCACTGGCTTACATGCCCACACGCACCGTCACTCCGCGACTTTTTGGATCGCGGTAGAACTCCTCGGCTTGCTCGAATCGGCCCCATTTCTTAGTTGGTGTAATGGCCTGTGGCTGTTCTCGACAGTTAACTCCGAGTGGCCCGCTATCGGCCCCACAGGTCGAACGCTACAAGACGAATTCGTGCCCTACCAGAACTCAGTCAAGGCAGCAGACGTATGAAACTCTTCAGATATTCAACTGTCGTTGCATTTGCTCGCGTTGGTTTGCTTAGCCCAGAATGCTATACCGGATCTGATAAAGATCGAAACGCACGGCAGACGACCAGTGAGGCCATTCGCGGTCCCTTTGCTAGGGGAGATGTAGCCATGGCAATGGGATATCACCATCCTGATGTAGTTAAAGCACTGGCTTTTAACAAGCGCCTGAACGGACGTGATGCTGTCGCAGCAGACTTGCGTTTGCGGGGGACATTTTCCCGAGAAGCTTCAAATTGATTCCGACTTGAGCCGGGAAGTGATTGGCGACGAATGCTTCGATGTGCGACCTCGCGAACCGCGATAGCTGTAAGAAGCGATTGCATCACGAAATGGAGATGTTTTTCTCGAAACGCTCTTCTCCTTCCGGCATTCCATCCGACCCATTCCTACAATCTTGAATAGCCTGAAAGTGCTGTACAGATTGGCACACGAAGGCCATTTAACTGCCCCTTTAACGAATTTACTCTAGTAATGAACGGTTGCAGGGCACCGCGGTTCGACGGATGTCCCAGCAGCTAGCCCTCCCCACATGAGGAGACGCGTTTCATGGTGGGCCGGGCCTGGGTCAGCGTGCTGCCGATAGCTACCCTGACCGGCTGCGCACCGCGTTCCCGATCTAAGCTTCTCCTGCCTAACGTTAACATCCCGCTGGAATGCGCTACTAGCATTCGCCTTGTCGACTGTGACCTGTCCTTTAATCCGCCGCATTGCCGTACCGCTACCGTCACCTATCGCAAGGGCTGCGAGCAACTAGCGGTGGTGGTCAAATGAGATTCTGGGTGGGTTTCTTCGCCGGCTTGATATGGTCAAATTGGATCGAGTATGCATATCATCGTTGGGCGATGCACTGGCCTAGCCTGTACCAGGCTGCTGCCATGCGCCACGCGCTGCATCATTCCGCGCCTTCCAATCCCCAGCACATCACCATGAACATCGGATTCTGGGGTGGCATCTTTACCACGAATGTTCTGCTTTTTGCTGTTCCCGACCAGTTGCTCCACCTGCGGATACTGACGGGCGTGTCTGCTGCCTTCCTGACCTACATTGTGGTGGGGATAGAGGTCCACCTGCGCATACACGACGGAAGGTGGGTGCCGGATGCCTGGAGGGCACATCATTTGTCACACCATGCTAGGCCCCTAAACAACTTCAACATTTTCCTGCCTGTATTCGACTGGCTGCTGGGGTCCAAAAACAGGAATTGTCGCGCAGGAAACCTACATCCAAAACTGGCCTCCTCAAAGGGTCATTCGCAAGGAGCTAAAAAGACTGCGGGTTAACGGTCTTGGTTGGGTGTGGTTCGTTGCCACGGAATGGGGATTGTTTAGAAATTCTTGCAGGAGGCGAAGGTCGAAGCGCGTTTCGGCGACCTCCTCCAGTCTCTTTTGGCTTTAATGAAGATCCTTCTCGGTCTTGTATTGCGGCTGCTCAAGGCGTTCTACGAAGAGGCGGATAAAACCCGAAGCCTAAATCTGGCTTGACAACAGCTTGTTTTCGTTGCGGACCGAGGAGAACGCCTCAGGCAGCGATCAAGAGTCGCCCGACGGTTCTCGGCGGGCTGCACCATGAATATTGGCTTGAAGAAATTGCAGGGTGAGGTCCATCGACTTTCTGCGGAGCACAGCCTTTTTACGCACACAAAGCGCTTCTTTGTGGACCGTTTCCGATTTTCCTGAGCTACACGGCTTTGAAGAGGATGCTGAGAAGGAGGATTTCAAGGTTCCATGACTGAAAGCCGGTTTTGGCGAACGCCTTGAATTGGTTATCTCCGCACTGTCGTTCGACCGTCCTTTGAATCAGCCGAAGGCTTGGCCCCTCTGATCGCAAGCAGCCGGACCGGACAACTGAACTCCAATAACGGTTCGGCCTTTCGATCAAATTTTCTGCCGTTCGTGAAGAAGCCTGTTCCGTTCTGTGCGAAGCTGCTTCGTGATCCCGCTATCCCTTGAGGACGCGGGCGCAGTGACCACACCTGCGGCGGATTACCCAAGCTCATTGCGGAGGAGAATGATCCTGAGAAAAATGAAAGCTGCTGCCGCTGAACTGGAGCGGTCACTCATTGTTGAAGGAAAGGATCGAACATCGTTGAAGGAAAGACACGAACATCACGCAACAGAAGCCGTGTAGCAGCTAGGGCTGTGTGAGGCTCGCGAGTTCCTTGACCAGCTTCATAATCTGGCTGTGCCGCGCATCGTATTCATCGGCTTCAGCCTTCGACATTCCACCGACTCTCGCCAGCTTGAGCATT
>QIAH01000003.1 GCA_003225465.1 Acidobacteriota bacterium
GAACCCGAGCTCCTCGGCTCAACTCCACCCCGATCCGAGCCAGTCGACCAGACCCCGGCGCCTTCCCCTTCCGAATATGCATTTTGACACTCTATTCGAGTGTCACTAATCATTCTGAACGCGAGCATTGGGGGGGGAGGCAGGCTCTAGGCTTCTCGCTCTTTGATCCGAGCTTCAGCTCTCGCCTGGTGTGTCGTCCCCTGAAGGGGACTCTGCTTGTCTGTTGTTTCCTTCCCCGCACTTACGTGCGGGGCTAATATCTGCCGTCGCTGCGCGACTCTTCCTGCGTTGTCGTAAAAAGTGGGTTCTTAGTTCGTCGTAGAAAGTGCAGGGGCAACAGTGATTACAGGACAACGATCGTGATTCCCTGGTTGCGCTTGCCGAGGTCTGGATCAGTTTTGAGCGCGGGATGGGCTTTGAGCAAGATCCAGGTGTTGGTATCGGTCATGGACCAGTCTTCCCCAAAGATGCACTGGCGGATGGCGCCTTGATCCTGGAGCTCGCGAAGGCGTTTCTGGACGGCGATGCGGATGTCTCCGCCTCTGCCGGTGGATCCGTAGCCGTGGATGAGTTTGAGGATGGCGTGGCGGTGTTCACGGGCGGCGGCGAGTTCGCGATCGAGATGGGCAAGAGCCTGATGCACGGGCGGCATGCCAGTTTCGAGATTGATCACAGGAATGGAGATCGTCGGGTGGCGGCGCCGAGGCATGGTCCGATTCCAGGGTTACGCTTTGGAGTTGATCGAGTCAACCCGGGAATCACGGCTGAAGACGCTCTTTGAACCCTTCGTCAAGCGCTTCTGCGAAACAGAGAAGGATCAGCACAGAGGGAAACGGGGGTCAGGAGGGCGGGTGCGGTCCGCACATCTGGACAGAAAATTTTCGAGTGCGATCCTCATGAGTGCAGTGCGTGGTGAGAATGATTCCTGCAGCCGCGGTTCTGCAGGCTGTTTTGGGGTCCTTCGACTTCGTTCGGCTGGCGCCTCACTTCGCTCAGGAAGACAGAGATGGAATTAGATGATAACCATCAGATGACGGAGATGAAATTAGGCGACAGAGATAAATTCGATGACAGAGATAAATTCGATGACAGAGATAAATTCGATGACAGAGATAACGTTCATCGAGTTGTGGTCTGGCCGGCACGCTGGCGGAGGTGGTCCCGCCAGCTTTCGGGGAGAGCTTCGAGGTTGACAGCGCGGGCGAGCAGGCCATGGTCGCGCGAGGTTCTGTAGTAAAGATGATTGATATCGGCGACCGATACTTTGGCCGGGTCGCGGTGGATGATTTCGATCGTGTCTCCGGCAGTGAGTTGGCCTTCCTCGATCACCGAGAAGTAGAACCCGCTGGTGTTGCTTTCGATGAAGAGCTTGATCATGTCGTCGCGATCGAAGCGGATGGTGATCTTGTAGCAGGGGACGCGTGGTTGCGTGACTTGCAGAAGAGCCGTGCCGATGCGAAGTTGGTCACCGATGTGGAGAGAATCTTCGAATAAGCCTTCGGTGGTGAGGTTTTCGCCGAATGCTCCCCAGGGGAGATCCGGTTGCGGCAGTTGCTGGCGCCAGTAGGGATAGTGCTCGGAGGGATAGCCGTAGACAGCTTTGTAGGGGCCGCCGTGAACTGAGAGATCGGCCTGGCGGTCCCCACACAGGTTGACGTGGTTGAGTTCGATGGGGCCTCCGACCGGGCTTTTGAAGATGCCGGTCGAGACTTGAGTTCCCTTCCAGAGGACGATGCGGGGACGGCCGACGTTGACCGAGATAAGCTTGCCTTGGGGCATGAAGATCAGATTCACGGAGTGGTCAGCAGGATTCGAAGGAAACAACGCCAGAAAGCTTCAGCATCCTCGCGAGGATAGAGTACAAGCTTCCGAGATGTCCGATTTGCCGTTCTTAAGTCTGGTGCTGCGATCGAAAGCGTGGGCGGTGGAAACCCACCTTTGCGCATAGATCGCGCAAAGGTGGGGCACCCAGCTGCAGATGATCAGTGCCGGTCTTGGCCATGGCCGCCGCGGTCTTCGCGGGGACCGTTTTCGTGGGGGCCTGCGTTGCCACGCGGACCGTTGTCGTGGCCATGTCCGTTGTCTCGCGGGGCGACATTTTCACGACCACGTCCGTTGTCGCGCGGACCGGCATTTTGCGGGTGATCGTTGCCGGGGCGCGGGCCTTCGTTGCGGTGGGCGTTGTAGTCGGGCTGAGGCGCGCGGTTGCCGCGCATTTCTTCGCGTGGCACGGGGTGATCATTATTGCGACCGCTGCTGTCGGAGCGCATCGGACGTGCGCTGTTGCGGTCCGGAGATTGCGGACGCGGGACCGGGCGGACCGCGGGGCGATCGTACGAGCCTCCGCCTGATCGGGCCGGAACGACTCTGGGTCCGTGAAATTCTCCCGGGCGCGCGGTGGCGGCGATGGAGGGCCGTCCGTGATTCTCGGACGCCCAAAGCGCGCGATTACCGCCGGCTGCGTGCTCGTGGTCACGTTGCAGGTTGGTCGGTTCGAAATGATGCTCGCGGGACCAATTTTCCTGCTCGCGCGTTGGACGGGAATTGATTCCGCCGCGGCCTCCGCTGTAGCTGATGCGGTTCACGGTGACGTTATTGATGACGGTTTTGTTGTAGATGTGAACGTTGGTGATGTTGATGTTGTTCACGGTGCGGTTGTAGTAGAAATGGCGGTCCCGCCAGTATCCGCCTTCATAGCCGTTGCCGACGTATCCGAAGCCATAATTGACTCCGCCGTAAAAGCCGATGTGTGGGCCCCAGTATCCCGCATGCCAGACATACACACCCTCACCCCAACCCCAATAGCCGGGAGTCCAGAGCACGCCCACGGTTGGCGGCGTGACCCAGGTGCCCGGCACCCAGTAGTAGCCATCGGGACCGTAGGCCCAATAGCCGGGCGTCCAGATATAGCCGTCGCCGGGGCACGGAGGCTGCGTGTACACGGGCAGCACGGGTGGGGCGATGTTCACGGAGATCAACACTCCCGCGAAGGAAGAAGCGGGAATGATCAGGATAAGAAGAGCAAGCCAAACGAAACGCAGAGTACGCATTGAGGATCCTCCTGCCCGTTTGTCCCTGGCGTCTTCGCTTTTGCATGCGGCCAGGCAGATGCGAGGGGATGTGGGCATAAAGTGTCTACCTTGATCGGGAGATCTCTACGATAGGTACAAACCCAAGGTGCGGGTGAATGTTGCTGAGGGCGCGTATGTGGTGATTCTAAATTGGCAAGCGGAGGGTTCTGCAGTGAAAGGTGCAGGAGTTGGTTACGTCAGTAACAATGGAAAGGCTTGGATTCAGGTCTCAGGTGACAGGGTTCCAGGTTTCCAGGTTTCATCGTTTCAAGGTTTCATCATTTCAAAGTTTCACGCCATGGGAGATTGCATTGCAGCGAGAGTTGATCAAGGAGTTCGGCGTGAAAATGCCTTGATGGGACGTTGGTGCTGCCCTCGGGCATGGGGTCCTTCGACTCCGCTCGGCTCCCGCCTCGCTGCGCTCAGGATGACAACGATGCTTGGAAACTGGAAAGGTTCAGGGATTCGCAGTTCCATTTTTGCTGGTTAATTGAGAGGTGGCGTAGCGGCGGAAGAAGCTGTCGACTTTCCATTCGGGGCGTTGTGGGTCATTGGCAACTTTGAGCATGAGGCCTCGAATGATTTCTTCGTACCGGGCAGCGGCGGAGAAATCGATGGGCTGAGCGAGATCGTCGGAGGGAGCGTGATAGCGATTGGTGAGCCAGTCTTTGAAGATTTTTTTCTGCTCGGGCGATTTGGGATCGGGAGCCACACCCATCGCGAGAGCGGGAACTCCATGGCGAATGAAGTTGTATTGGTCGCTGCGGATGAAGATGTTGCGCTGCGGCTCGGGATCGGCTTCGACGTGCACGCCGCGAGCCTCGGCGACCTGGGTGGCGAGATCGCCGAGATCGGATTCGGCGAGACCGAACACCACCAGCGTCTTCAGAGGAATGATGGGCAGGAACATGTCGATATTGATATCGGCGACCATCGACTTGGGGTCGACCGTCGGATATTGCGTGAAGTATTTCGAGCCGAGCAGTCCTTTCTCTTCGCCGGTAACGAAAACAAAGAGCAATGAGCGCTTCAGCTTCTCGGGAGATCTCTTGAGATTGGCGGCGACGTCGAGGAGAACGGCGCTGCCGGAAGCGTTGTCCATGGCGCCGTTGTAGATGCGGTCGCCGTTGATGGGCTCGCCAATGCCGATGTGATCGATGTGGGCGGAGAGGACGACGTATTCATTTTTGAGGGCGGGATCGGAGCCGGGGAGCTTGGCGATAATGTTGGCGGAGTCGACGTCTTTCTTTTCGAGCTTTGCCTTGCTGCGAATGGAGACGTTGAGCGGGAAGTGCGGGAGAGGCTTGCGGTCTTTGCCGAGTGCGGCGAGTTCGCCGAAAGTGTGGCCCGTGCCTGCAAACAGGACGTCGGCCTTTGCGGGATTCATGAGCATGGACACTTTCTCGCCAGCAGTCTCGTTGAAGACGGGATCAGCAAGATCCATGCTGGGGTGAGTGCGGTTCAAGGCTATGCGTGACCAGGGCACATCCATGGAAGCGGGGTTCGGAATCGAGATAACTCCGATTACACCCGCTTTCTGCAAAGCTTTCCAACGCTCCGCGGGAGTCTGATAGTGAGAGGCGAGCGCGCCCGGGATTTCCGCTGGTGAGCCGCTCAGGATGACGACCACTTTTCCTTTCACGTCGAGGCCGGCGAGGTCATCGTAATTTTTTTCGGGCACGGTGAGACCGTAACCGACGAAGACCAGGGGAGCTTCGACTTCGGGAGCAAGATCGATCCGGGTATTGAAGATCACATCGTCGCCCAAGGTGAGAGGCTCGACTTTGCCGTCACGGAGGAGGGCGGCGCTGGATTCTTTTTCGACGATCTGGTGGGATACGAACTTGACGGCCTGATAGTAGCCATCTTTGCCCGCGGGCTGGACGCCGTTTTTCTTGAGTTGGTCGACGACGTAGCCTTCGGCTTTGCGCAGGCCCTGGCTGCCAGTGTCGCGGCCTTCCATATTGTCGTCGGCGAGGACCTTGACATGGTCCCACCAGGTGTGGCCGTCGAAGGAGTTGGATGTTTGCGAGACGGCGGAAAGGACGAAAGCAGTTACGATTAATAGCACCGCGAATTTCTTCGGCATGAGATGACCTCGGGACCGCGCCTGAAGGCGCTCGGATTGATGCGGTTCTACGGCACGCCTAAATAGTTTGCTGAAAAAATAGTTACGTTTTGAAAGGGCTCGATTTCAGCCGAGCCGTGAAAGCCGCAAAACCAAGGCGGCTTTAGCCGCTGAGATCGTGTGGTATGACGACTTTGGCGGCTCAACGGTTGCAGCAAACGGCGATCATTCTACATACTCTGACACATCTTGGTTGTCATCGAATCAGACGAGCAGCGCGAGGAGGCATTTGTGATTCCAGAGCGATATGACGCGATCGTGGTGGGATCGGGACAAGGGGGAACTCCTTTGTGCCGGGCACTGGCCGAGGCAGGGATGCGCACCGCACTCGTGGAACGGGTGCATGTGGGCGGAACGTGCATAAATGAAGGCTGCACGCCCACCAAGACGATGGTCGCGAGCGCGCGGGTGGCGTATTTGGCGCGGCGTGGCGCGGATTATGGAGTACAGACTGGGTCAGTGAGTGTCGATTTGAAGCGGGTGCGGGAGCGGAAGCGAGCAATCGTGGACAAATTTCGGAATGGCGGTCAGGCACGGCTTGAGAAGACGGAGAATCTTGATCTGATTTTCGGGACTGCGAGCTTCACGGGGACGAAAACCCTGATGGTTCGAGTGAAGGACGGGGAGCGGCTATTGAGCGCGGAGCGCATCTTCATCAATGCGGGGACGCGGGCGGCCGTGCCTCCACTGGAAGGGCTCAATAGCGTTCCGTTTCTCGATAACGCGTCCATCATGGAATTGGAGTCGGTGCCGGAGCATTTGGTGATTCTGGGTGGAGGGTACATCGGCCTGGAGTTCGGGCAGATGTTCCGGCGTTTTGGGAGCCGGGTGACGATCGTGCACAGGGGAGAGCAGCTGCTGGCACGGGAGGACGCGGATGTCGCCGAAGAGGTGGCGAAAATTCTGCGCGAGGATGGAGTGGAGGTGCTGCTGAGCGTGAAGACGGAGAGGGTAAGTTGCGCAGGCGAGCGCATTCGGGTGGAGGTTCGCGATGGATCGCAGGGCCGCACGATTGAAGGATCGCATCTGCTGGTGGCGATCGGTCGAACACCGAACTCCGACACTCTGAATC
>QIAH01000004.1 GCA_003225465.1 Acidobacteriota bacterium
CACGAGAGCCCACTTCAGCGTTCCACTCGAGACGCACGCATTCGCGCTAGAGTCGAAGTTTGCGGTGAGTCCTGCAAAGCCTTTCTCCGTCGAGGAGCAGGTGCGGTTGTGGATACGCGAAGGGAGGTATTGAGAGTTCCGGACCACTATTTCTTCAGGCGGCGCGGCCGTCATGAGGAATGATCTGGTTGCGGATCGCGTACAGCACGACTTCACTGGTGGAGTGCAGGTGAAGCTTTTGCATGAAGTTGCTGCGGTGGGTTTGTGCGGTCTTGACGCTGCAACCTAAAGCACCTGCGATTTCGCGAGTGGTCTTGCCCTGCGCGATGAGCTGGAGAACTTCGCGTTCGCGGGTAGTCAGGATGGGAAGAGCGGTGAGGCTGGAAGGCGCGAAGTAGCTGTCGAGGATTTCCTGCACGCGCGGAGTGAAGAAAGTGCGATGACGTTCGAGCGCCTGGACCGCGTGCACCAGGTCAGTGGCGGCATCGGACTTCAAGACAAAGCCGCGCGCGCCCACGGTGAGGGCTGCGCGAATAATCCCCTCGCTGCTATTCACGGTCAGGATGAGAACCCGCTGGTCCTCGTTTTCCTTGAGGATCTCGCGCGTTGCGTCCAGCCCATTCAGGCTGGGCATGCCGATGTCGACAATCACGATGTCGGGCCGGAGATCGCGGGCCATTTGCACAGCCTGTTCTCCTGTGGAGGCTTCTCCACAGATGGTCCAGCCAGGTTGAGACTTCAGAATCGAGCAGATCCCACGGCGCACAAGCTCGTAATCATCTGCAACCAGAATACGCAGCGACATGATTCATTCCCCATCAAGTATTATGGGCAGGAGGTCCGCTTGCATTCTCGTTCTCGCTCTGGCTCCCACTTTGTTTCTTCACGGGGGCGTGCTCTTGGTCCCAGAGTTCAACGGCTTGTTGTGCGAGTTCGATCATCCTGAGCGGTTCTTTCTCAGAACACGCTCGGCGGCAGAGTTCCAGCCACTTGCCAGTTTTTACCATGACGGTACTCCCGACTCCATGGAGTCCGTAGAGAACCGGAATCTACCGGACTTGCAGTAACCGTGTCTGCCCGTTGTCGTACAAAGAACGAGGTTTGACCGGGCGGAACAGCAATGCAGGCGCGGAGGTCAGGGAATTCCTGCTTGAAAAATGAGGCCTGATTTGCTACTAAAATCGCGGGGGAGGACGATGCGAGAAAAACAAGAAACGCCAGACCAGCGGTTGCGGGGGCTTTGCAAGCTCGCCGCCAAGGAGCAAGACACGAAACGATTGATGGAACTGGTAAAAGAAATAATCGATACTTACGACGGGCAGCGCAGAAAAGTGATCAAGAAAGACAGCCAGCAACCGGAGTCATGCACATAAGAAAGGAAACCCCGCGCCGGTGTGGGTTGGGCTGTGGATCCGACGCGGGGGGAGTCGTTTCCGTTCGTTATTTGACCGTACTAAATCGGTGGGAAGGGATCAATCCGGTATGTGCTGGAGCGCACAAAAGGCGAATTCGGGCGCGAAACGAAGGCTAAACATCGAAGAATAAATATTAGCGACCTACTCAGTCAGCTTGTCGGGGGGCTTGCCGTCTGGAGCACTCCGCCCTGTGTCCCAGTTCAGGGTAGCAGCCGCGAGCTGCCTGGTGAATCGTATGTGCTGATGAAGAGCGGCTCGCAGCTCGGCGAGAATGACTTCCGCCTCGGAGTCATCTGCACAGACAGCCTGGGCACAAAGCTGTCTTATACGGTCTTCGAGTGGGGGAACTACTGGCACGTGGTCAAGCATGCCACCCCAAAGCGATTGTCGCTATACACAATCTTCTGTATGGCTGAGCTGGCGGATTTGATGCATGGAGCACTTTTCGCGAGCCGGTTGTGGACATCCTGTGGAACTGTGCTAATGGAGCTGTGCTAGCCAGGATCAGCCGGCCAGGATTTCCTGCTGCCTTCCGTCGCCAGTTTAGAGGAGCGTAATGAGTAACCGGCGACGCATCACCTCCGTAACCTCGTCATGCCGCGGGTTCAGGAACTACTCTCTGGCCCGGGGGTTTTGTTTCCGCATGACCAACAAGATCATCAACTCGCTAGCAATCCTTGCAGTGGGGGGACTCATGTTTGTCGGGTCCGCCGCTGCGCAATCCACCACCAGCAACACCTCGGGCGCCGGACCGAGCGTAGTTGATCCAGGACATCCGCGCGTGAACCATGTGAACCGTCGCGAAGGGCGTCAGCAAAAGCGCATTGGAAATGGTGTGGCGAATGGCACACTGACCTCGAAGCAGGCCACGAATCTCGAGAAGCGTGAGACGTCAGTCCAGAATCGGGAAAAAGCCGATATGGCCGCGCACAACGGTCATCTGACCAAGGCCGAGCAGCGGGGCATCAACCGGCAGCAGAACCGCATCAGCCGCAGCATCGCACACGATAAGGCCAGCAATACCAAGTAAGAACCATCCTCGTTGACCGTAGTGTAAGGACAGCCGCAGAATGCTGCGGCTTTTCTTTTGTGGGAGCTAGTCGTCAGTCGTTAGCGAGAGCTCGTGATGCCGGCTTTGTTTGAAGGTCAACACCCCCATCCTAACCTCGCAAAGGGCGCGAGGTTAGGATGGGGCACTCTCTTGAGTGGACGCTATTTCACTAGTTTCGTGACGGCGGCTCGGAGTTCGTCGGTTTTGAAGCCGAAGGGGCCGGGCTTGCTTTTGTAGGCGACGCGCCCGCTGGTGTCAATGAGGTAAAGGCGATCGGGCCAGCCGGTGTATGCCTGCTCGGTCGAGTTGCCAAATTCATCGAGCACCGCAGGGAATTTGATGCCCAGCTTGCGTACGCACGATCCCGCCACAAGCCCGCGTTCTTCTTCACTCCTGGGGCTGGCAAAGACGACCTTGTCCTTGATGTTGCTCTGCATTTGCCAGACGTCGCTGGGATGGGCTTCGAGGATGTAGACCACGAGGAAGGCGACTTTGCCGTTGTAGTCGTCGTAGAGCTTGTTCAGGGCAGGAACCTCCCGCCGGAAGGGCGGTCACGTGTAGCTGCCGAACACCAGTACGACGGGTTGTTGCGCGGTCAGGGTCGAAAGTTGTACTCGGGCGGTCTTGTCGAGCTTGAGAAGATTGAAGTCGGGAGCGGGGTCGCCGAGCCGCAATTCTCCGGCGCGCGCGTGGGTCCAGGCGGTCTCAAAGGGAAAGAGGAGAAAAGCGGCCGGGCCGGGCATGTGCGACATGACGCGGGCGAATTTCTCGGGCGGCTGCTTCATCGCCCAGCTGATGTAGCCAGCGAAGGCGACATACAGCACGAGCACGGCAATCACTCCACGGACCAGCCAGGTTTTCTGCGAGACGCTCATCCCCATGGGTCGAACATCGTACCGGATGGGCGGGGGGGAAGGCTCTAGTATTTTTGGGTTAGGGTAGGCTGGTCGTCGGTCGCAGTTGTCGGCAAAGGCTTATGGCCCACATATTCGGGCAATTCCTCCTCGAGCGGCTCGGAACTCTTCGCTTAGGAGGTCAAAATCCCCACCCTAACCTCGCAAAGGGCGCGAGGTTAGGATGGGGCACCCTTTTGATTTTGGCACCCTCTTGAGTTGGGATGGACAGGCGCACACAATCAGGCTGCGGTTGATTGCTGTTTGAAGATTGGCACGAAATCTTCGTTGACGAACTGCTCGTACTCGGAACTCTTCGCTGAGGAGGTCAAAATCCCCACCCTAACCTCGCAAAGGGCGCGAGGTTAGGATGGGGCACCCTTTTGATTTTGGCACCCTCTTGAGTTGGGATGGACAGCCGCACACAATCAGGCTGCGGTTGATTGCTGTTTGAAGATTGGCACGAAATTTTCGTTGACGAACTGCTCATAGCTGGTGGAAGTGGTGTTCTTCGGGGAACGTGGTTCGAGAGCGCGCATATAGCCTGAATTGAGGGCGTGGGCCATCTCCAGGAGCAGGCCGACCATGTTCTGGGACATGCCGAACTGAATCAGAGCCGGGCGCAGTTGTTCGTCCGGCAGCTGGACATACTCGAGGCCAGGCTTGCCGATGGATTTGCCGATGATGGCCGCAGCTTCGGTCATATTCAAGTCGCGCTGGCCGAGGAGTTCGTGTGTTTGCTTGCCCTGAAACTTGGGGTGAAGAAGGAATTCCGCAACTGCAGTTCCGATGTCCTGCGTGGCGATCATCGGGACTTTGAGATCGGGCCGCAGGGGGCCAGCACTCTTGCCCACGGCCTTAATCGCGTTCACCTGCGCGAGTGTGTTTTCCATAAAGTAGCCGGCGCGCAGATGCAGGACGTTGGTCCCATCAATACGATTTAATTTCTGCTCGAAATTGTGCAAGCCCACTACCGGGCCGGTTTTATCGGGTTTGTCGGCACCGATGCTGCTGAGCAAGACAACCAACGGCACTTTCGCATTGGCGATGGCGGAAGAGATGACGTCACTGACTTGTTCCTGATATCCGCGAACGTCGTTGCTTTGGATGTTGGGTGGAATCATGGCGTACACGGCTTGTGCACCGCGGAACGCCTCGGAAAGCCGCTTTGCGTCGGTGACATCGGCGACGAACGGCTCGGCGCCTGCGCTGGTGAGCGGCTGCAAGCGGTCTGCGCTCCTGCCAATCGCACGCACCTTCTGGCCGCGAGAGAGAAGAGTCCTGGCTGCGACGCTGCCGGTATGGCCTGTGGCTCCGGTGATGACGTACATAGTGAATCTCCTTGATCTAAATTTCGATAGATATAGGTTTCGATGCTGGAGGGTGCTTTTGTGCGTCAGAAAGACGAACTTCTGAGTTAACGAAAAAGCTTGAGCTACAGAGAGGTACACGGAGCCCAGGTTAGCGTCCAAAGAACGGACGCGAACCTGGGGCACACGGCGGGGGGATTTCCGGCGAGACGCCGGCGCTACTCCTTGCTGCCTTCGACCACCGGGTGGACGGAGTTGTTTTCGATTACCGGATGCACGGGAGCTTCTTTCGCCACTTGTGAAGCCGAGACTGGCTGTAGTTTGACGCTCGCCAGAATCTGCTCGAGCTTACCGAAGACCAGCGAACGATTCACTGGCTTCAAGCCGGCCACGTTGTCGTCAACTGTGCCAAGACCCATGCCGAACTCGTAGCAGTTCCCGTTCTCGAAGTGGTGGAAATACTTCATGCGAGGTTCCTTGTTCGCGGAATCTCCGAAATTTTCGACCATGGTGAAATCGGTGCCGCCGAGTTTCACTTTCGCCGGGACTTCCAGCTCGTTTTCAGCATGCTCGCTCTTCGTGACGGCGAACTGCTGGCACTGGTCCTTAGACAGCGACGAATTCACGCTCACGCTGAAGAACGCCGAGGTGAAGTCGGTGCCCGGATAAGAGCTACGCGGCATCTCGATAGCAGCCACGGTCACGCCTCCCGGCTGGATGAAGTCGGTCTGCACCGGTCCGAGTTCGGATAGGTCGAGTTCCTGTTCATCGTCCGTCTTGAGAATGTAGCTCTTGGGGTAGCGGAACGAGACGCCGTAGGACGGCTCTGTATAGGTCGCCATGGGTGCCTTGTGTTGCACGCGCCTCTTAGTGGGCTTCGGGGTTACTGCCTGTGGTTGCACTGCAGCGACCGCCGGAATCGCCGGAGTCGTCACAGTCTGCGGATTGATGGGAGTTGGTTGTTCGATGGTAGCGGGCTTGGACGATCCCTTTGAGCAGCCGTTGGTGATCAGCAGGAAAATTCCCGACATGACCGTAACGGCCAGCAGACCCGCGCCGAACAGAGCCTTCTCTTTGGAGAGGGATTTCTTCTCTTGCGCATTCTTGTGCGCAGGATGCTGCGGTGAGTTGTTGCCAAGGTGAAGCTGAGTAAAGTTTGCCATGGTAGTCTCCGATGCTGGTTGCCCAGTCGGAGAGAGTGATGGCACGGTTTGCGCCAGAGCGGGAGCCGTTGATTTCAGATGAGTTGGCCGTCACGCACATGCGGACACGCGTGGTTTGCGAAACACACTGTGGGCGGTGGAACACGGAAAGTCAATCCCAGTGGCGGCCCTGTGTTGATGGACTAGGGCAACGACAGCGGCTTTTCAGCAGCCGGCTTTGGCAGCTTGCTCTCGGCGTTTACCGCGCGAATTTGCGCGATCCGGCGCTCCAGGTTCTCCTTGGCTTCCTTGGGAGTGTTGGGCATCTGCTCGCCGAGAATGATGTAGGTCTGGAGTAGACGGATGGCGGCCTCCGCTGAGTAGCCAGCTTGCATCGCGAGTAATAAGCCAGCTTGCATCGCGAGTAATACTCCTTCACGATCAGCGGCGAGTTCACCCTCGCGACCATAGCCGGGCAGGAAGGGATCCACCTTCAGCTTGTCGGCCATGCTGACAGAGAGGTGCTGCTCGGGAGAGAACTTTGATCAGGCGGTCGCGACATTGATTCAGATCAATGTGCTCGACTTCGTGCCCGAGCGGACGCAGAAATGGGAGATCGGTGAGCAGGAAGCCAAGGTAGTTTTCGAGCAGGTAACAAGTTAGCGACATAGGAGGGGTGGTGG
>QIAH01000589.1 GCA_003225465.1 Acidobacteriota bacterium
CGAGTTGCCGGTAATGACGACTCCCGCACCACCGGTGTTGTTGATGGAGGTGGCTCCGCCAAGATCCGCGCTCGATTGCTCGGTAACCCAGATCCCGCCTACACCGTTGTTGCTCACGAGGAAGGGGCCCGCCCAGGAACGGTTGGTCAGGTTCGAGCCCCCAATGAGAGATACCCCCGCCCCTTGGTTGTTCTGCACGGTAAGTTGTTCGACGGTTAGCGTACTGCCGGAGTCGATTTCCACGCCATTTCCGGGGCCGGACGTGCCCGCAGTCGTGCCTTTCACCGTCACCCGTGTCACTCGGACCCGGGACGCGGTCATATTCAATCCGTAATTGGTATTGTTCTGGATTACGTCCCCAGTGAAGGTGGCGTCGGCACTGTCGATTTGAACGCCATTGCCGGTCGCGTTCTGGATCGTGTTTCCGCTGAACCGGCAGATACTAAACTCGCGGCACTCGACACCCCAACTACCGCCATTGATGGTCAAGTTCTTGATTTGCACGTGGGATCCGACGATCCACAAGATCGCATTGCCGTTGAGGCTATTGATGACGGCGTTCTTGCCTCCGGTAGCGACGCCAGCGATTGTGAGGTCGGCGAAGTCATAGATTCCAATAGCGTCCTTGCAGGTGCCGATCACCCGGACGGTGTTATTAGCCTGGGGATCCAGTGTTTTGAGTGCGTTGCTGATCGTGTTTTCCTCGCACTCGACAGTCACGGTTTTCGCGCTCGCGGGGATCGCGAGCAGCCCGAACGACAGGATGGAAAGGAGCACTGCGAAGCAGTGAAATCGGATCTGGTGGCGCATACGGGGCATGGAACCCCTCCTTTTCGTGAACAGGTCGGTCAAAAGCGGCCCGAGCGTAGTGGACCGGCGCGTCGGCGCCAAGTGACAACTCGCGACTGCCAGCCAATGTCGGACTTTGTCGTAGGTAGCCGCTACTGGCAGATAGCACGAATGCCCACGTCATCGGTCGCGTGTTCTTCGGAGAAGCTGGCTGTTGAGAGTGGCCGCGATGAGGGAGAACGACGCGTGGCCGGGGAGTCGAGCAGGTCACCAAATCGTTCCAGGGCGCTGGTATAGCCGCGGCGGTTGAAGATGGGCCATTCTTTGGCCAAGGTACCGAACAGGCGATCAAACCAGAAAAAGGCAATACCGAAATTCTTGTCCATGAATCCTCTGTCGTTCAGAGCCCAGTGGTGGATGTCATGCGCGTTGCGTGCCGATACGAACCAACGTTTCAGCCACGGATTCGTCTCCATCCAAAAGCCCGCGACATGCATACGGTCATGTAGATAGCTGAACATGACGAAGCTCCAGGTCAAAGATCCAACCAAGAACACGATTTGATGGAAGACGGTCACGTGCAGGAAGTGGAGAAGCGCGATCGAAACGGCCAGAAGCATCGCCCCGGGGACCAGCCACTCGAGGCCTACATTGCCGAGGGCGATTTGCCCGGTGGTGGCATCGTGATATCGGTCCGCCGGACGCTGCGAGCGCATTGGTCCATAAAGAACCAGATGGTGGCGCATGTGGCTACGGCTCAGGAAGCCGATCTTCCCGCTATGCAGAAGCCGGTGCAGCAGGTAGCCCAGAAGTTCGGACACAGCGATGGAAGCTGCGAACCATGCGAGAACGGAGATTACGTTTTTCATCATTCGCGCACATTAGGGCAGTCTCCGTACGCAAGCAACCGACAAGCAGCGTCAAAGGAGCGGTTGTCGCGATTTGCCGCCGTGTCTGTGTGTGGAGTGTGCAGGATGTGAAGGGAAAAGGGAATGGGACCGCCCCGCGGAAGCGTATCGTTGCACCTGCCGTAGGTGCCAACGGCTCCGCATCTTTAGGGAAGACTGGATGTCAGGGAATTCTTCTGAGAGGCGAAGTTCTTTTCATTGAGGTGGATGCGAAAGCGCTCAACCCGCTCAAGACCACAAGTATCCATAACGCAGCGCGAATGGTCGAAAGCTGAGCGACAAACCCGATCAGGGGCGGACCGGCAAGGAAGCCAACATAGCCAGCCGTAGTGACTACGGCGAGGCTGGGACCGGGTGCACTGCCTTCAATGTTTCCTGCAGCGGCAAACGTATTGGGAATAATCGTGGCCAGACCTGCTCCAGCGCATGTAAATCCCAGCAACGCCCAACCGGCATTGCCGAACAACAAGGCGAAGGCAAGCCCTGCCGTGGCCAAAAGAGCCCCGTAACATACGAGGTGGCCGCGTCCAAGCCTCCCAGTCAGATAGTCGCCTGTCAGGCGACCTCCAGCCATAGCGCCTGAGAACACCGCATATCCAAGAGCGGCCAACCCTGGCCCGGTGAGAACCGAAGTACGAAGATAAATCGCGCTCCAATCGGCGATCGCACCTTCAACGAGCATAATCGAAAATGCAAGAAGAGCGAGCGCGCCTAATGGTACAGACCACATAATCGTGCCTCCGGATGCCACTTTCTCGTCGTCCTCAAGTGCTGAGGGAAGCGGAAGCCACCTGAATGCGAGTATGGACATCGCGGCAAGTGCTATGCCGCTGACCCAAAAGTGAATCCCGGCCGGAACCGCGCGTGAAGCAACCAATCCCCCTAACGCAGATCCGGCCATTCCACCCAAGCTGAAGAGGGCGTGGAATGACGACATGATGTGACGCTGGTATCGCTTCTCGAGCATCACGGCGTGAGTATTCATCGCTACATCCATCGAACCAGCCATCGCCCCATAGAAAAGAAGAGCGACCGACAGTGTTAGGACCGTATTGGATTCGGCAATCAAGGGCAGTGCGAGGCCAAACCCCAATGTCGACCCAATCACGATGCTCAGACTGCCGAACTTGTTAATGAGCCATCCAGCGGCAGGCATGGCGAGAACGGAACCGATTGCCGCCATCATCAACGACCTGCCCAAA
>QIAH01000393.1 GCA_003225465.1 Acidobacteriota bacterium
TGCCCTGATAGCCTCCCGCGAGCACAATTTCCTGAAAGTCCACTTCCGCCCCGACTCCCCGAACTTCTCAGCCACGGTGGATCTCGAAACCCTGGCCGATCCCGAATCAGCTTCCGGATTCTTCACGGTACTGAGGGAACTGGCGGCGGGAGCTTCGGCCAAGCAGCTTTAGCGACAGTTCTCAGTTCTCAGTGAGCTAGCGGCTATCCAGCACAATCCAACATCTCTCGCCTCGCAACTGTCATCTTGAGCGGAGTGAGGCGCCTGTCGAACGCAGTCGAAGGATCGCATGATCGCCTGCATCGCCCGTGCCGCCGATCATCTTTTTCACCACCAACCCAAGCCCTTCCGATTGAAGCCTCCAGCTACCTGCCATCAGCTAAAGGCCATCAGCTATCAGCAACTAGCTATCACCGACTTCCGGCTCCGCCAAGAACCGGTACCCCACCCCCCGCACCGTCAGCAAATGCTGAGGCTTCGCGGGATCATCCTCGATATACCTCCGCAATCGCACCACGAAATTGTCAATCGCCCGCGTGTCGGTGTCTTCCTTCAGGCCCCAGACTTCCTCAAGGATCGACTTGCGCGAAACTACGCGGCCGTTGCTGCGGATCAGGTGCCGCAACAAGTCCGCCTCCATGAGCGTGAGCTGAATTTTCCCCCCGCTCGTGCTCAATTCCAGCGTGGAAAAATCGATGGATTTGCCGCGAAACGTGAAAACATCTCCAGCTTGCGCCTCTGGACCACTGCCTTCAGTGGCACTGCTGACTGCTGAGCCCCGACCCGCGTGCAGCCATTCGCTTCGCCGGAGCAACCCTTTCAACCGTGCCAGTAGAATCGCCAGTTCAAACGGCTTGGGCAGGTAGTCATCGGCTCCCGACTCGAAGCCCTTGAGAACGTCCTCCGGGCGCCCACGCGCCGTGAGCATCAACACCGGAACGAAATTCCTCGCCGCCCGCAACTCGGACGCCACCTCGAACCCATTCTTGCCGGGCAGCATGACATCGAGCACCACCGCATCAAACTTCTCTTTCTTCGCCAGCAGCCGCTCCAGCGCGGCTTCGCCATCAGCCACAATCTGGACCGAATGTCCCTCGGCCTCCAGGTTGTACGCAAGTCCGTCTGCGAGATGGCTCTCGTCCTCGACCACCAGAACCCGGCTCATGCCCGCTCCGTTCAAGCTAAGCTCCGCGGTAATTCCAGCGTTACGGTAGTTCCCTTCCCTTCGCCCGCGCTTTCAGCAAACACCTTTCCTCCATGCCTGCGGGCAATCGAGCGCACGATAAACAGTCCCAAGCCAGTACCCTTTACGTGCGCCAGCGCCCGGTGCGACACCCGGTAGAACCGCCTGAAAATGCGTTTCAGCTCTTCTGGCGGAATGCCAACTCCGCGGTCGCGTACCTGCAGAGTCACATTCTTATCATCCGTGGCCACCCGAACCGCGACCTCGACCTGACTGCCGGAGTACTTCACTGCATTGTCGAGCAGGTTCGAAACCGCCGTGCGCAGATCTTCCACGTTCCCCAAAACCTGTGCCCGATTGCCGTTGCTGCTGGCTACCTCATACTGCAAAGCGTTCTGTTCCAGGTGGTGCCGCGTTCGTACCAGATCGATGCATTCCCGCACCAGTTCATCGAACGCAATCTGAACCCGCTGATGTTTCGCTCCCCGCTGTGCCGCCTGGCCGGCCTTCAGGACCTGCTCGACAGTACCCAGCAATCGGTCCGTGTCGCTCAGCATGAGCCGATAAAATTCATGCCGCCGTTTGTCATCGACGTCCCGGCTTTGCAAGGTTTCGAGGTAAAGGCGAATCGAGGCGATGGGAGTCTTTAATTCGTGAGTCACGGCGTTGATGAAGCTGTCGTGCTGCTCGTTGCGCCGGATCTCGCGCACCAGAAAACTTGTGTTGACGATCAAACCCGCAATCAGCACCGCGAATAAAATCACGCCCAAAAACAGCATGACTCCTTCGCGCCAATTCAGAATGATCCAGCCGACATTAAGCGCGACCGCCAGCGCCACCAGGCCCACGCCCAGCACGATGAAGAAGGCAATCGTTTTGCGGCGGCTCGAAATCTGCATGCAACCCTTCGCTCGTGACGATTGTATCTCGCAACTGGAATGCAATGGCGAGAACGATCCATTTCTGGCCGATAGACCGACGAGGTGTCCGGCCCGTGGAGCGACGGGCGTCCTCGCCCGTCGATACAGCTCCCAAATCGCAAGCGGCCTTCAGATCGCAACCCGATTGGAAAACGAAGTCGCGAAGCGACGCCAACATTAACCCCGCACGTCAGTGCGGGAAACATTGCAGGGAAGAAGCCGAGTCCCCTTCAGGGGGCGACATCCGACGGGCGAGGACGCCCGTCGCTCCAAAAGCAAAAGGGGCGGCCGAAAGCCGCCCTCAAAAACCACTCAACAAATCCCTAATCCGTGAACTGTGCCGCCACCAGCCCGCCATTCGGCGCGGCTACCAACCCTCCTTTGATCTCGGCCAAATTCACCTTCCGGATATCCCATGCCAATCCGAGCGTCTTCAAAACCCAGATTCCATACCAATTCAAATCCACTTCGTACCACGTCAGCCCATGCCGCGCCGAGGTCGGATGCGCATGGTGATTGTTATGCCATCCCTCGCCAAAGGTGAAAATCGCTACCAGGAAATTGTTGGTCGAGAGATCGCGCGTCGAAAACCGCCGCGATCCCCACATGTGCGTGATCGAATTCACCGCCCAGGTCGCGTGCAGCCCGATCACTGTGCGCATGAAAATTCCCCACATCACAAAGGGCAGGCCGCCAATCGCCAGCAGAATCACGCCCAGTACGATCATCGGAACATAGTGATATTTGGTGATCCAGACATGGAACTTGTCCTTGGCCAGATCAGGGACGTAGCGTGCCAGAGTGGTCGTATCATGGTGCATCGACTTGCCCATGAGAATCCAGCCCATGTGCGCCCACCAGGTGCCATCGATCGGCGAATGCGGATCGCCTTCCTGGTCCGAATATTTGTGATGGATGCGGTGCGTGGCCACCCAGAAAATCGGGCCACCTTCAAGCGCCAGCGTCGCGCACACTGTCAGGAAATATTCCACCCACTTGGGCGTCTTATAGCCACGGTGCGTGAGCAGGCGGTGGTAGCTCATCCCAATTCCCAATGAGCCCGACACCCACCATAGAAAACAGGCTACAAAAAGAGCCTTCCACGAAAAGAAGAACAACGCTGCAATCGCGCCCACATGGAACATCGCCATAAAAAATGCGGTGATCCAGTTGATCTGATCCTCGCCAGCGTGCTTACGGCCGATCGCTTCCAATTCCATTTTAGATTTTTCCCCGTTTGGATTCTTCTCGTAAGGTAACAGGGAAACTTGGTTGGCTTCTGTAATAGTTCTGTAATAGCAAGCACTTAGGGCATTACGAGGGTAACGGCTCGCTCCAGAGAGTGCTATTGCAATTGCGCCCCTTTGCTCGGGCGTTGATTCATTTCGCGCAGTGGATTGGCAATCTCCCGACAACACCGGCGCGCATTCTGGATCAGTGTCGTTGCAGAATTTGCGGCCTGGATTTCCACAATCAAAGGTGCATGGCCTTCCGTGACGCTCTGGTCACGGTCAAAGCCCAGTGATGCCGCTTCAGCAGTTTCGCAAATATCGAAGACACGAGAGCGGACCAGTGTTGATGCACTCGAATGCAACTCAATCAATGCTCCGCTCGCTTTTTCCATCTTCCCCATCCGGTAACCGGTTACCCGCCCCACCCGCGTCGATCGCAACGAAAACATTCTGATGTACTTCCGTGTCTCGACGGTCCAGTGCCCTAAGGTTATCTATGTAATCCAATTGTTGCTCTTTAAAGTCTGCAACAGGACTCGTAACGCTGAAGTCCCCCAAAAAAATTCGTTCCGAGGACGGTGTGATGTTTCCCCTGGTTAGCTTTCAGTCCCGCATTTTTCGTGCCTCGTCAAGAAACCGACCTTCAACCGAGTTTTCGATCGTACTCGGATTTCTTCTAATCGGATTAATAGCGCTTACCAGTGCATGCTCCTCGCTGAATGCTGGCACACCCTCCAGTGCGACCAGTAAGCCCGCGCAGCCGATCGCGATGTCCGCAAAGCTGCCGCCAGCGACCGTGGGCAGTGTATACCGCGCCGTGATCGCCGTAAGTGGGGGAAGCGCGCCCTACAGTTTCTCGATTCGCGCAGGGAAACTTCCTCTCGGCCTCAATATCAATGGTGTCACGGGATCGATTTATGGCCTGCCGATGCACGCGGGCACTTATGCATTCGTGATCGCGGTGCTGGACAGCAAGCACACCGCAGAGGGACTGCAGAAGTTTGCTTTGACAGTGAGCGAGCTCTCAGCGGCCCAAAATGCGGTCCAAGTCGCGATTGCACCAGCAACTCTTACGTTAGCGGCCGGCGGAGGCCACCAGTTCGCCGCCCAAGTTTCCAATACCAGCAATCACGACGTCGCATGGTGGGCATCTGCGGGGAAGATCACTACCGCAGGCTATTTCACTGCGCCGACTGTCAACGCATCTACAAGAGTTCAGCTGGTGGCGAGCAGCAAAGCGGATACCAGTAAGCGCGCATACGCGTACGTAGATGTGACTGCGGTCCCCGCATCATCATCATCATCAACCCCTCTGGCGATGACAAGCGCGCCTCTACCCCAGGCAACAGAGGGTGTGCCCTACTCTGCCGGCCTGCGCGCTACGGGTGGGAATACGCCTTACCGCTGGAAGATCGCAGCTGGTTCTCTGCCTTCCGGCTTCTCGTTTGACGCAACCGCAGGAAGCATTAATGGAACCGCCAGCCAGAGTGGCTCGTTCCCCTTGACGATTCAGGCAGCCGACACGGCTGGGCATACCGCTTCTCAACAGTTCGCCATCAACGTGTTGCCTGCCGCGAACGGAAATTTCGACGGTCCGGCTGAGCTTCCGCGCGTTTACGTGAAAAGCTCATTGGCGGATACCCCAGCTCCGGGCAATCCTCACACCGTAGCCACGATGGCTGGCCTGCAGTCCGCACTTGGTTCCGCCCGCTGTGGGGACACCATCCTTTTGCAGGCCGGTGCCACCTTCCAGGGCACCGTGGTGCTACCCGCCAAAAATTGCGACGACAATCACTGGATCATCCTTCGCACCAGTGCACCTGATAGTGCTCTTCCACCCGAAGGAACGCGGCTTACGCCTTGCTATGCGGGCGTAACTTCTCTCCCGGGACGGCCGAGTTTTGCATGCTCTTCATCCCGAAATGTGCTGGCCAAAATCGCGTTCGCCGGCACCGGTAGCGGTCCCATTATCCTCGCCGACGGCGCCACTCATTATCGACTGATCGGCCTAGAAATCACCCGCAGTGCTCCAAAAGCCCTTGTCTACAACCTGGTCATCAACCAGAGTGGAGGCACCACCGATCACATCGTCATTGACCGCTCCTGGCTTCATGGGACAGCGCACGACGAAACGCAACGCGGGGTAGCCCTGGTTGGCAGTACTAACTTTGCCATCGTCGATTCCTTTTTCACTGATTTCCACTGCATCGCGGTCTCAGGGGCTTGCGGGGACTCGCAGGCGATTGCTGGTGGCCTCGGCGACAAGACTATGGGCCCTTACAAGATCGTCAACAACTATCTCGAAGCGGCTGGCGAGAACATCATCTTTGGTGGCGGCGGGGCAACCCGTACTCCTGAAGACATCGAGATTCGCCACAATCACTTCTTTAAACCTCTCATTTGGATGAAGGGGACGCCCGGGTTTGTGGGCGGACAAGACGGGCACCCTTTCATCGTAAAAAACCATCTTGAGTTCAAGAACGCTGCTCGTGTGCTGGTCGAAGGCAACGTCATGGAGAATTCCTGGGGAGGCTTCTCGCAGTTTGGCTTCTCCATTCTGCTCACGCCAAAAAATCAGAATGGCAATTGCCCTCTGTGTGTTTTGCATGACGTGACTATCCGTTATGGCACCATCTCCAATGTCGGCAATGGCATCACGGTTGGCAACGGGATCTCCGATTCCGGCGCCGTGTCTCTGGGCGCATGGAACGAGAGCATTCACGACCTCGTCATTACTCACGTGAATGCAAAAACCTACAACGGAGGCGGCCACCTCTTCCAGGAAAGCAATAACAACGAGCAGAATCCGATTTACAACGTGGCCATCAGTCACGTCACCGGTATCGGCGACCCAACCGCTGCCATGCTGGTGCTCGGCAATGCTCTGAACAAGCCCCTTGCCGGTTTCAGCTGGACCAACAACATCCTGGCCGTGACGTCCGACGGCATCACCACAACCGGAGGCGGCGCGGCCAACTGTGCCTACCCTGGCTTTGGGGGTGGCCCCGCGGGCAAGCTTGATCGCTGCCTCAAAAGCTACGATTTTTCAGGGAATGTGCTGATCGGAAATAGTGGACCGTGGCCGAAAAACAATCCTACCCCAGCCACCTTGGCGAACGTCATGTTCTCCAGTTCTAATCTGAGCCTTCTCCGAAGCCTGCAACTTCTACCCGCCAGCCCCTTCTCCAGTGGAGGTACCGACGGTAAGAATCCAGGCGCGGACATTGCTGCGGTTCAGGCCGCCATTTCTGGAGTGGCTCCGTAATCCGTTCGAAACCACGAACCGGGCTTTGACATCGCTCTTAAGCGCTTGCCATAGCCCGGTTCGTGCCTGTCCCCTTGCCTTCGACGCGGGTATTTTCACCTTCTTCTACACAGTTCTGCTTCAGACGCGAAGGGTTCGGGTGCGTGGGAGGCGACCACTAGTTACGGGGCTGATGCTGCGTGTTGCTGCTGGCTGGTCTCGACCTTTAGAACCCGCCAGCGCTTTGCGCCTTTCACTTCGCTCCAAACCTCAACGGTCGGGGCCAGGACTTGCACAACTTTGTGCATGCCCGGCGCGTTGTCTTTCTCCGAAACCGCTTCAGCGATGAAATCAATACGATGTTCCTGAAGAAACTGGGAGGTGATCGGACCTTGCACTTCGAAATCCGCGACCACCCGGTTTGTAAGTTTCTCACCCGCTAATGAGAAATTGGCCTCCTCGATTCCTGTATCGTTTAAGACGCCTGCGCCGCGAGGCAGCTCATCAAAGAAATGAGGATAAACATACACATCACACCTTCTCCAGGCGTGACTGCGCGCCCTGGCCGCAAGCTCTCTGAGCGGCACGAACAGCGAAATCGTGCAGGTTGCAACAACACAGGCTACCAGTAAAAACCGGAACCCTCGCGTCGCGGACCGGTCGAGCAACTCAAACAACGGCACCGCGAACACGCATCCAAGGAGCCATAATGGCAGCCCGAACCGCGGCATTCTCTGCAGCCCTATCCACCATAGAGCAAGCAGCCCGAGCCCTACGGGTATCAGAATCCGCAAAATTGGTGCGCCTCTTCCCCGCACCGCCTGGTATCCAGCCCAAAAAATTCCGAGCGGCACAAACGCCGCAAACGCCGCTCCCAGCCCGCTACCTTCGCTATAAGGAATGAGTTGGTCCCCGGGATTGCGGAACCATTCCGTCCAGGGATAGATCAACCACTCCGCGCGCCGGCGCACAAATTTGTCACTGAACTCGTTGTGTGTAATTTCAGAAGGCGCAAACCCCTGGAACAATACGTGAGTCCCCACCTTGACCTGAAGAGGGAACACCGGGTTGTGCGTCTGCACGAAACCTCGGCCAAACCAGAATAAGCTGGGAACCAGCACAGCCAGGGCAAACAAACATATTCCGGCCAGCGACGCCCGCCAGTGTCGCCCGCTTTCCCAAATCAAAGTCACGGCGACGCCCACGCACAACACGGCGGCATACACATAAAACACCGGCTTGGTACCCACCGCAAGCCCGCATGCCAGCCCGGAGAGTAACAACATACGAGCCGACGAACGAGTCGGCCCATTGAAGGCCGTTGTCTTCTCCAGCGCGGGCTCTCTCCGGTATAGAAACAAAGCCAGTGAGGCCAGAAGAAATGCTGTCCCGAACAAATCAACGTAGGCCGAGAACGTTTGAAACTCGACAATTGGAAGGCTGAGGGCCACGATTGCAGCCGCCATGGCAGCTACCCGTCTGCGCGTCATCCAGCGCCCAATCAGGTAAACCGCCCCTGTCATGGTAAGCGCGGCGAACAAGTTCACCGACGGCACCAGCCACTGCCGGCCCGTGCTCAGCAGCAGCATCATTCCAATTTCCGCATTGCCCGGCAAGGCGTACTGCCAAGAACCGTACGTTGGAATGCTCATCGTGCCGGTCTGTATCCAACGCAACGCGACCGGCAGATGATAGGCCAGCGCATCCCAACCCGTAGGATACGAACTCGCGAGATTTGCATAGAAGACTGCGTACGAAGCGGCGAGGACGCCGGTGCAAACCCAGAGATACGCCGGGAAACTGTCTTTCCAGTTTTGTTCCGCTCCGAGGGGAACCGGTTGATCTGACCTTGATACTCCCTTATCGTGATGCGCAGTCACGAGCCGGGAACTGCCAAGGACACACAGCACCAGGATCAACAGCTGCGCAGCCGCCAAAGGCCACAGCCGGATCGCCGAAATCCATCCCGCCATCTGCAAGGCCGCCGCGACATGCACCGGCACAATTACAAATGCGGCCCACAACACCATGGCCGCGAGGTAACGCACCATGCGCGTCGATACCGTCCTGAAAAAATCACTCGCGAGCCATGCCGAACATGCCGAAGCCAACAGATAAAGGCCAGCCGCCATCCCTATTCCCAATCTCCCTGGTTAACGTACTAGTTTATGGGCGGTTTGTTCGATCGCTAGCAGCAGATTTCGCACCGCAAAGCTGTGCACCAGCCAGACGAACGCGCTCGCGCAAGCGATCCCGAGCAAGATCTGCGCCCGCCGACTTTCTTGAGGCTGCTCCGGTGGCATCGATGGATCTCCTTCACTGTTCGCAACCCGCTCAAGCTGACCTAAGCCCGGATGTTAACCAACTCGCGATCAGATGGACAGCATACTCATGGATGCCAGCCAGTCGCATCCAGCCATGCAATAGCAGGTAGCAAAAAGGAGATTGTTATGGTTGTGAGAGAGTCGGCTGCGCCGTGACGGGGAGGAGTGCTCATGGAGTCAAACTTAATCAACCCCCGCGGTGGCGGCGTTCACAGCGTCCACATCCGCTCCTGGGTCCTTTCCTCCGGGACTCGCTCTCGCGAAGGCTGGTGCCTTCTTGCAATGGGACTGGCCACCACGACACAGTCGATAGTTCCCGTTCTTCCCGCCCTGAAAATCTTCCACTACCGAGGACGGATCCCCGGCATAAAAATTTCCTGCCGGCCATCCCTTCGACGAAGCGATAAAAACGTTCCGCGTCACCGCGGAATCCTCGAAGCACTTGCTCACGACACCAGCCGGGCCTTGTGCGCGCGGTTGAAACGCGCAATTCGCGGGTCCGCCCCCGGTTGGGAATATCTCCTGTTCTCCCACTCCGACCAGGTTGTCCGTAAACTCAAAATTCGGGATTCTCCGGTCCACTCCCGCACCCAGAATGAAAAGGGTCTTCGGTGGGAAGGCTGTGTTGTGAGCAATACGAATGTCTCGCAATGTCGGCACCGTCGAACTCACCTGCGCAAACGCGCCAAACCCACCGTAATCCTTACCGCTAATGTCGTTGAATATATTGTCGTGAATGCTGTAACGCTCTCCACCGCTCGAGGCACCGCCCGCATCCGACAATCCCGTGCCCATTTGCATCCCGCTCGCCATATGACTGATGCGGTTGAAACGAATCACCACATCCGTGGTCTTGCAGATGGGGCAGTGGTTCTGCTGGTTCTTCGGCGTTAATAGAATCGCGAATCCCGTCTGGCTAAAACCGCCCCAGACATTTTCCATGATGTTGCCTTCAACCAATACCCGTTGAGCGTTTTTCAACTCGAACAGATTTTTGACGATGAACGGTTTTCCTGAGGCGCCACCGACGAAGTTCGCAGCTCCCGGCCTCCAAGTCAGCGGCTTAAACATATGGTTGTGCCGGATCTCGATGTCCCCCGGTGTGACGGTCGCGCCGCCTCCCCCAAAAATCAGGCTTTCCCCGGCTGCTTCCAGAAAATTGTTGACGATCTTATAAGGCCCTCCGTCGTGGCTACTGGTGCCGCCCGCTATGGTCTGCGAATCCACGCAACTCCCCGTGACGGCCACACAATGAAAGTCATTGAGGTAGGAATCCACTACTGCCACGAACTGGCTGCCGCCCAGTGCTACGCCCCGCGTGGTTTCATCTTGCGCCGTGCCGTGCATCCATACCCGGTCAAACACGATGTGGTCGGCACCTTCGCCGGGAAGCAGCACCAGATTGTAGACAGTCTGGCCCGGCACAGCGCGGGTAATCTCGAGGCCAATGAAGCGATAGTGATTCGCTCCCGGGGCGAAGCTGAGGGGGCCGCTTCCTCCCTTCTTATCAAAAACAATCTTTGCCATCACATTCGCCGCAGACGTACACGGGTAAGCCGGCCTTCCCGGCAAGGATGCCACCGCCGCATAGCAGGGAGTGATGCGTGTTCCCTCCGCCGGAAGATCCTTGTCGGGCGCACTGGTGCGTAGCACGATCCAGTGTGCGTCATCGCAGTGTTTTGCCGGAAGAGTGAAGTTCCCGGCGAATTCTGCGCCGGCTTGGAGGCGAATCGTATCCCCGCAAGCCGCCTTCTCGATCGCTGCGCCGAGTTCCCCAGAATTCTTCACCAGGATCGACTTACCAGGTGTGGGCGTATCCGATAACGCCGTCTTTACCGATTGCCGAGGCAATTCCGCTGGACCATCGAACCGGCCGGGGTCAGCTTTTGCCTGCGCCCAAATCGAAACGCAACTCGAGAAAGAAAATAGCAGCAGGAAGAAAGCCTTATGAACGCCACAATTACGCATGGCACCTCCATAAATCAAATCGTTCGGACCATAATGGAGAGACGGGCGTCCTCGCCCGTCCGGCAGGCGAGACGCCCGCCGCTCCATAAGCTCATTTTGCCTGTCGTACGGCGACGCTGGTTTCGCTTGCTTCTCCGAGGCCATTCCCTGCAAGCCAGTCCGCCATTCGGCCAACATTGTCGTCGCTCGTGTCAAGTTCGAGTGCCGCCTTCACCTCTTCGTAGTGCTCGCGCACGAACTGAAGCTTCTGCACCATATCGGCCGCGCTGGTATCAGAATAAGTGACCACTCCCGCAGGCCGGCGCCCGTTCTCGCTGGCAACCACTGGTACGCCCAGCGCTAAGGACTCCAGCACCGAAGCCGCAACCCCGTCACAAGCGGGTGTCCTCAAGTATACGAAGCACCTGCTCAACAGAGTGAGGAACTGGTCATGCATGAGATTCCCCAACAGCAGCAAGCTCGCACGCTCCTCTTCTGACCATCCTCTGACGAACTCCTCGGCAGCGGCCATCTCTTTGCCAGGAAACCCAAGCCAGATATATCCGGCTTTAGGGTCCTGCTCCCGATATCGCCTCATTCCCTCGCGCAAGATCTCCAGCCTGTATTCCGGACGGAAGGAGACGTACGAAAGGAATACTCGAGAATGGTTCTGGAGAAAGCTCTCGATCTGCTCGCCTAAATTCACGTGAGAGAACTCCAGGTACTGCGGTGAAAACGTCGCGATCGACCGCACCTTCTCCGGATTAATCCCGTACTGCACAATCGCATCCTGAATCGGCTCACTGTCGCATGCGATCTCCCCCGCCAGCTGAAAAAGTGCGTGAAACGCAACCTGCGCGAGACTCCGGTCATTGCGCGGAAAATAGTCCTGGGAGAGTCCTCCGTGAAATGTCACCTGTGCAGGAAGGTTTACCGCCCGCCCGGTCAGCGCTGTTGCCAGAGCCAGCAGATATCCTTTCTTCGACATACCGTTGACGTGCACATTCAACCGGTAACCGCGAAGAGCGTAGGACCAGATTTTCTTCAGGAAGTCGGCCCCACCCTGCACATCCACGTACTCCGGGCTCTTGATTTGCCGCCCTTCGTTGATCTTCAGCACTTCACAAATGTGACCACGGCGCCGCAACTCCTCCGCCACCAGCTTCAACTGCATCGCCCAACCGCACATGGGAGGCGGATAGTTTCCGATCTGGAGAATTCGAACTGGACCTTCCAGCCCATCGCCGGAATGCGTCGAGTCTTCGCCCCCCAAGCTGAGGTCCAGGTCGCGGCTCGAGAACCAACGGCCGAGCGGAGTCTTTGTCTTCAGCATCAGCTTCGAGCTGAAGTACGCATCGTAAATGGCCCGCATCCTTGCCGAGCTGGCCGAAGCCACAGTTTTGGCGTGTTCCGCCCCGACCCCGTAACCCAGAGACTCCAGTGTCCCGCCGATCAGTTCCTCGACATCCTCCAATTGCTGCCCTGACAGAGATGTTTTCCAACGGGCCACCGGACGGAACTCTCCAGAACCTGCCTCCTTGCCAAAAGAACTGTTCGGCCGGCTTACCGAGCCAATTCCAACCCGCTGAATCTTGGCGTAGTCCAATTCCTGCCCGATGAAGTCTCCAATACCCGCCAACACCTCTTGCGGACTTTGCACCAGATCTTCGTAGTGGATCTCTTTGTAATCCGCTCCCAGCGCTTTGCCGTTCTCACGACCTTTGTTTATCACCCATTCCCAATAGAGCGCCGCCGCCTGAAGTTCCTTGCCGCGATCCCACGGCAGAGGTCGAATCCAGTGCTGCCTCTCGAGCGAAAGCGCGACGTCCCGGCCATCGCGGATGATGTGGATCACCAGGGCATCGGGTATCGTTTCTTTGATCCGTTGCATAGCCAGAAGATGATCCGGCGTACAGTCAGCCCACCGTTCCATTCCCTGCTTGCGGCCCATGGCATCCATGACGATGCGCAGGAAATCGCCCCCATTTCCGCAGTTCGCCATGACTTCTTTTTTAAGCTCGACCGCATCCAGTCCGGTTTTTGTGAAGAGGCTGCTGTGTTCCCAGGCCTCCAGCAGCGCAGCCTTGTTGCGGTCCACCCGCAGATCACCAAAGCGCGGTTCCAGCAGATTGAACACCTGCGATTCCGCCCGGTACACGACAAAATTTCCAGCCGACAACAGCATGTGGTAAAGCAAGGTCGTGCCCGAGCGCGGACACCCCAGCACGAAAACCGGCGCCTTGCTGCGCGAACTCGCCCACGAGGTTTTGTCTAGGCCAATCGTTGTCTCGGTGGTTTCCATGTTTCGGTGGTTTTCCCCGCCACTCCTCGAGAGTCGCTAGCGCGCAGGCACTCCTGGCGCAACGGAAGGTGGCTCGGTCATCGCTGTGGCAGAACCCCGGCTCATGTCTGTCGACGCGATCCTCGGCGCGGTCGCCGTCCCCCGGCTTGCTCCTGCTTCCATGAAATTCCTGTGCCACAATTCCAGCACCAGCATGCGCCACAAAATCCCGGAACGATTCCGCCTTCCGCGCGTATGTTCATCGATCAAGGCACGCACAGCATCGGGTTTAAAGTAGCCGCGCTGCAAGGTGCGCTCCTCGAGCAGCACCCTGAGATACTGATCCTTCATGCTGTCGCGCATCCATTCGACCAGCGGCAACTGGAAACCCTGCTTGCGCCGATGCAGCAGTGCAGGCGGGATCCCGAGTCGCTCCGCCAACTTCTTCAAAATGAATTTCCGAGTCCCGGTACGGAATTTCCAATCGACCGGCAACGCTGCCACCCACTCCACGAACTCATGATCCAGCATCGGAACCCGCACCTCAAGCGAGGTTGCCATGCTCATTCGATCCACTTTCGCGAGAATGTCCGCGGTCAAGTAGGTTTTGGTATCGAGATAGAGCAAGCGGCTCAACGAGTCCTTGGCGGGCGCGTGGTCGTAGTAGTGCTGCCACTGCTCCAGCGGATTCGGCAGATGTTCGGCGGCTCGCAGGAAATCCTTCGAGAAAAGGCTCCTCTCCCGGTGCAGCACGGGCAGGTAGGAAACGTCATCCAGATAACGATCCCGCGCCGTCAACGACGCGTTCCAGGCGAGATTCTTTCCAAACATGCCGGCAGGCACCCGGTGGTGCACTTGATCCCGATAAATCCTGCCCAGCCAGTTCGGGATGCGGTCAAACTTTCTCCGCTCCATCGCAACCAGGTAGCGGTCATATCCGGCAAATAACTCGTCGCCTCCGTCTCCCGACAACGCCACCGTCACATGCTGCCGCGCCATCCGGCTTACGTAGTACGTCGGCAACATCGAGGAGTCGCCGAAAGGCTCTTCCAGCATTCCGGAAAGAAACGTCAGCGTCTCTTCAAGATTGGGATTCAGGATTAATTCATGGTGATCTGTCCCGAACCTCTCAGCCACCAGTCGCGCGTACTCTGCCTCATTGAATTTTTCCGCTTCGAAACCAATCGAGAACGTCTTCACCGGCTGCGAAGTCACCCGCGCCATCAACGCAACGATGATGGAAGAATCAACTCCACCGCTGAGAAGCGCGCCCAATGGCACGTCGCTGATCAGCCGGATCCGGAGCCGCCGCTCCAGTTCCTCCAGGCAATCCTCTTCCGACATGGCCGCCTGCGTCCCATATTCCGGTAAGTCCCAAAATTCGCGAATGCTGGTTCGGCCGTTGCCGTATTCCATCAGGTGACCGGGCGGCAGTTTGTGGATGCGTCGAAAAGCGGTGTGTGGATCGGGAATGTATCCAAAGTAGAAATATTGCAGCAGCCCCTCAGGGTTCACTTCCGCAAGTTCAGGAGCCACTGCAAGGATCGTCTTGATCTCTGAGCCAAACAGCAGACGTCCCTGATGCACGGCGTAGTGCAAGGGCTTTTTTCCTAAACGGTCGCGCGCTAGAAGGAGCGATTGCCGCCGTTCGTCATACAAAGCGATCGCAAACATGCCGCGTAGCTTCTTGACGCAGTCCGCCCCCAACTCCTCATAGAGATGAACGATGATTTCGGTGTCGGTATGCGTGTAGAACTTGTGGCCGCGTTGTTCAAGCCCACGCCGCAGTTCTGGAAAATTGTAGATTTCGCCGTTGTAGACGATCCAGATGCTTTTGTCTTCGTTGTGGATGGGCTGGTGGCCACCGGACAGGTCAATAATGCTTAGACGCCGCATTCCCAGGCCAACTGGGCCCTGGGCGTAGATGCCCTCATCGTCCGGTCCGCGGTGCACGATGCTCTGACACATCCGGTGCACCTGAGCGGCTTCCACCTGCTCGTCGGGCCGCCCGACCATTCCGGCTATTCCACACACTGCGCGACCCCCGCGGTTTCTCGTGCCGAATTTTCGCGTTGTACTGGCGGCCGGGTCCCCTGCACCGCAATCGGCTGTTCGATCACTCGCAAATCCTGTAATCCGCAGCTTTCGAACCAGCGGAAGACTTCTTCATAGGTATGTTTGGACTGATACCAAGGCGAATACCAGTCGAAGGTGTCCAGGACACGCCAGGTCGCGTCCTTGTTATGAGACATCGGGATTGCCCACGCCAGCGCGCTGCTGGCAGGTTTCCCGACCAGCGGAACCTTCTTCAGAACCGAATGGACCCCATACAGGGGCACCACAACTTTGCACAGCCGATGTAGTTTCTCCGGAGCCATGCGCCGGGTCCACTTGCGATAGACGTCGCTCATCCGGTACCAGGGGTTGTAAGAACTGTATAGCCAGATTGCGATACGTCCACCCGGTTTTAACAGTTTGGGAAGCGCCTTGAAGGCCTGTTCGCAATCCGGAGTGTGATGCAGGACGCCAATGCTATAGATGTAATCGAAACTTTCAGGAGCAAACGGTAACTTGAAAACATCCGCCTGGAAGATCGTCGCGCTTCGATCCGCCAGATTTTTGGCTGCCACTTCCGAAGCCAGGCTCAGATCAATCCCAACCACGTGCGCCCCCCACCGCGTCGCCACTTCCGCGAATCGCCCCATCCCGCAGCCCACATCGAGCACAAGTTTGCCGGCAAGATCTTCCGGGCGAAACCCGGTACGTCTCCGGAACGCTCGCTCCGATCTCTGGCTGCTGGCATCATCCAACTGGGTTCGCGAGTAAAGCTTCCATTGAAAGCCAAAGCTCCCCGCATAGTTCTGCGCGTCCACAAAACGAAGCACGCCATTGAGCAGTGGATACTCTCGCCCGCACTGAAGGCACACCAAACCGCCCGCGCCCGAGGCCAGTCCGCCTTGGCAGTCAAGACAACCGAGAATCGCTAGGACTTCTTCACCGACTCCAGGCAAGTTCACGTTCTCTGTTTTCGCCATACCCAAGTTTTTCCCGACTGCCATTTTGGGGATCATCACTCGCCGTGCTCGTTACCTCCGCAGGTTTGGAGGCAATTCGGGAGAGCGCGCAGATATAACCCACGATGAAATAGGGGAACAAGTTGTACTCCGTCGAGGCAAACAGCGCACCTGCTGCGTAGCCTGCCAACGCGGCCCACAACGCGCTGGTCCAGATTCGAATCTCAGGATCGGTCTTGTACCCCGGCAACTTGTACACCCGCTTGATGCGACCCATCGAAACGAACAACAACGCGAAAAAAAGACCAAGGGCTGGGATCCCTCCCTCCGCTCCGAGTTCCGTATACGTGTTGTGCACCACGCGCCACTCTTCCGTGATGGCCGGGAAGTTTCCGGGGCCCACCCCAAAAATCGGGTGATGCAACATCAGGCTTATGCTCTCCTTCAGTAGTGCCGTGCGCTGCTCCAACGACCCTTCTCCATGCGCCTCCATGCTCCCTTCGGAAAGAGAGCTGGCGCCAGGCCGTTGAAACAGGCTTGCCATGCGCGACCGGTATTTCGGAGATGCGACCAATCCTCCCAACGCGAGCACTCCGAGAATCATAGTGACGCCCAATAGCATGAACCGGCGCCCTTTCACTCCAAACTCCCACAAGCAGACCATGGCCGTGATCATCATCGCGATCATCCCGCTGCGCGAGTAAGTGGCCACCACCCCGACCAGCAAGCAGATCAGCGCGAACGACCACAATAACTTCCGCATGCCTCCCTTGGAGGCGAACATGAAGGCCATGCACAAGGGGAAATTGATGGCAATATTGATCGCCAGGTCATTGGGGTTCTCGAGGATCCCCTTTTGGATCCCCATGAGTCGTCCGTCCTCGGTGTGGTGCACGATCAGCGACGCAATTGTAACGATCGCCACCGCCGAAGCCTGAATGTAGAGGAGCCGCCGCAGCCAGCTGATCTTCGTGACCACCAGCGATATCAAAAGCGCAATGATCACGCCCTTCGAAAACTTGTTGATGACCGTGTCAAACGCTCCTCCCCTCCAGAACGCGGTGGGGATCGTCAGAAGCAGGTGCGCCAGCAGAAAAAGAAGAATCTTGCCCTCGAGCGGGATTTTTCCTCGTTCTGTCCGCTTGACTCCGAAAATAAGAGCTGCCAGCGCGATTCCCCCCGCGATCTTTCCTAATGGCACATACGTCAGTCCAGGAATGAAGTCTTCCGGACGAAAGAAGTAGACCACCGAGAAAAATACCAGCGCTCGATAAGCGAGCGTAGCTCGGGGCGTCTGAGCAGGAGCCATGACCCAGCCGGATTCTTGAAATTGCAGTTGCGTGCTCATAATTGACTTAAATGCCTTCCTGCTTTGCCGGCCATCAAGCCGCCATCGGCCCCTGCGCTGCTATCGAGTCCAGGCTACTTTCCGTCTCGCTACGAAGTTCGCAAACGCCACCATTGCCGCCGTATTCAAGACCACAAATGTGAAGGCCGCATCCCCGGCTCGCGCGATCGGTCCCATTTTTACGCGCGCCATCCCGATCAGGCTCAACCCGTAAAACGCCAACTGCAGGAAGAAAGCTCCCCGGTAAAAATGCTGAGGCAGCAAAGCCGACGCCAGCAGGGCGGCCAGAAGAGCGAAGGGAACGAGCAGTCGCAGGATTTTGTGACTGATGAATTCGAGTCGGATCGGGTTCGCCCTGCTCCATAGCCATGGCATCATCTGCAACAGCTGATAGTTGCCACTCAGCGTGCGCACCTTCCTCGCGAACTCTCGTTCCGCGCCCAGGTCGGGAACATCCCACGCCCGCGCCCGCGGCTCGAAAACCACCCTCTTACCTGCCTTCACCACCTGCATCGGAATAAACACATCATCGAGCAGCGTCTCGGGCGGCACCGCCGGCAGCAATTCGCGCCGAACCCCGTAAAACGCCCCGGTCGCGCCCACCACCGACCCTGACGCCGATTCCAGTTCCCGCACGATCTTTTCAATTCTCCAGTACAAGCCCATCCCCTGGCTCTTCTCACCGGCGCTGGAATCACCCAGCATCAGCTCGCCGCTTACGCAGCCCACCTGCGGATCCGCAAAGTTGCTCAGCAAAACCTGCAGGCCAGTCGGTTCGATCTGTTGCCGCGCATCGGTGAAAATCACAATCTCCCCGTGCGCAATATTGAAGGCATCATTCAAGCCGGATGCTTTTCCGCGCGAAAGCTGATTCAATACTCCATGCACGTTGGGACGCCGTGCATACTCCCGGAGGATAGCTTCCGTGCGGTCCGTCGATCCATCCGACACTACGATGATTTCGATCTGGTCCTCCGGATAGCTCAGCCCCAGAAGATTTTCGAGCTTCCGCTCGAGCACGCCTTCCTCGTTCCGCACCACCATCACAACCGAGACGAATGGCTGAACCGATCCCAACAGCACCGGCATCGGACTCAGGCGGCACCGCAACCAGAGCCATAGCGGATATCCCGCGTACGTGTACCCGATCAGCGCGACGGCTCCCCAGAATACCCATGTCATTGCGCGCCTCGGCCCAGCAGGACGATCTTGATCGTCTGGAACATGATCAGAATGTCCAGACCGAGAGACGCATTCTTGATGTAGAACAAGTCGTACTGCAGCTTTTCCTTGGCGTCCTCGACGGTATTGCCGTACTTGTAGCGAACCTGCGCCCAGCCAGTAATCCCGGGCCGCACGGCGTGGCGCACGCCGTAATAAGGAATTTCCTTGCTGAGCCACTCCACAAATTCCGGACGCTCCGGCCTCGGTCCCACAAAAGCCATGTCGCCCTTGAACACGCACCACAACTGCGGAATCTCATCGATGCGCGACATTCGCAAAAATTTCCCCACCCTGGTAATTCGAGGATCATCGTCGTCTGCCCAGGTCGGCCCGGTATCGGCCTCCGCGTCTTGCCGCATCGTGCGGAACTTGTAGCAGTAGAAGTTGTGGCCGGCGCGTCCCACTCGCTTCTGCCGGTAAAGCACCGGCCCCCTGGAATCCAGCTTGATCGCCAGGATCACGAATGGCAAAACGGGCAGCACGACAATCAGCAGGGTGAACGCCATCAGTGTCGACAGCGCTCGCCGCATCAGGTTGAAGCTCGTGCTGAACCGGAAGCCGTCGGCGAAAATCAGCCAGCTCGGATACAGCTGTTCAACTTCAATCCGCCCCGAGATCTTTTCCAGCCACGAAGTCGCTTCCTCGATGCGTGCGCCATTCAGTCGCAACTGCAGCAATTCTTGAACCGGAAAAGTTCCGCGGCGATCCGGCATGGCCACGATCACCCGGTGCACGTGATGCGAGGCTGCTATTTCCATCAAGTGGGCCGCGACCGATTCGCGCGTCAGCGCGCCCTCCACGTTCCCGCTCCAGCCGATGACGTCGATTCCCAATTCCTTCCGCTGCCGCAACCCGAGCACCAGTCGTTGCGCGCGCTCGCCCGTTCCCAGGATGTAGACCTTTTCCTGCATGAAAGCCTGTTGCACAAGCCACCCATAGGCCGCGCGCCAACCCACCAATCCCATGGTCAGCAGCACCAGGGCAATCAGCGAGGCATTGTTCCCGGGCAGGACATACGGGAAGAAGTAGCCGACCACCGCGAGGAACAGCGCGAACAGGCCGGGTACCAGGAACAGACGGAAGTACATTTCGCCCTTGGCGTCAAACTGGGCTGAGTCGTACAGGTCAAACCAGTGGGAGCAGATCAGCACGACCAAGGTTGCGACCAGCACCTTCACATACCCGTACTGGTAGTTCAGTACGATGTAGCGATCGTCCGGGAACGCCAGCAACACGCCCAGCAGAAACGACAGGAATACCACCGTCGTCTCCACCGCCAGCAGCACCAGCGTGCGGACCGGGTAGTAGACATTGAACAGTCGGATCACAGGTCGCCCTTGTTACGCCTTCTGTCTTGCCGTCTTTTCGTACGACTCGTAGTAGTAACGCGAGTAGTAGGAATCCGAACGCATGATGCCGTTCAGCACGACTCCCACCAGAAGCTTCCCTTGAAATTCCTGGCGCGCTTTTTGCGCGGTGTCGTACGGTGTCGCATTCGAGCGCACCACCATCAGCACACCATCGCAGAAGTTCGCAAGCTGGCTGGCATCCGAGACCGGCACGGCGGGAGGCGAATCAACGATGATCCAGTCGAACAACTGCTCCACTCGCTGCAGAAGCATCTTCAGCCGGCCGTTCGCAATCAGTTCCGCAGGATGCGTCACCGTGCGCCCGCATGGCACAAAAAACAGGTTCTCCATTGGACCGCGCTGCATGATGGAAAACTCGTCGCTCTCGCCCATGAGATAATCCGCCAGCCCCGGCGACGAAGTTGTCCCCAGCGCGCTGTGTAAACGGGCCACCCGCAGGTCTCCATCGATCAGCAGTACCCGCCGTCCATGTTGCCGCACGAGCACCTGTGCGAGATTCGCGGCCACGAACGACTTCCCTTCTTGCGGAAGCGCGCTGGTAACCAGGATTTTCTTTACCGAAGCTTTTTCCCGCATCTGGTAAAGACGCGAACGCAGCGTCCGGAACTGTTCCGTTCCTAACGCGTTCTCTTCCGGGTTGAAAAACAGCATCGTCTTTTCATCCGGCTTCCACTCACCCTGCGCGCAACGCGCCAGCAGCGTGTCAAAGGTGAAGGAAGTAGTGAATGACGGTGTCCCTTGGCCGTTTCCAGGAGTTCCCGGCGCGGCCGCTTTTGAAGCCTGAGCCGTTTCCGGCATCGCGGGCACAGATTCGGTCGCGGGCAGGTCCATGACGGGCGTACCATCCGTGCGGGTGCCCTGAGATGCGGCCCTCTCCTGTTCAGCTCGCTTCAGTGCTTCGTGAATTCGGCTCATGATTTCCTCTCTTTAGGCAGGTCTTGTTCCGATTGTCGCAGCCGGTCGGCCAAGGTCGCCAGCGTGCGCAATGCTTCTACTAAGTCAAACTTCTCACCATTGCTGGGCGCAGGCTGCGCCGGCACCGTCATGGCTCCTGACGCCACATTGTCGCTAAGATCAAAGTCGCGCGCGACCGCGTCCACGATGCTTTCGTTGATTGTCGGCTTCTGATCCACGAATGCGCTCACTAGACAGTGCTCGCACAGCAGATTCACAACCCGCGGAATCCCGTTCGAGTACTTGTGAATGGAATTCAGCGCGTCCCCATCGAAAATCTGCCGCCCATCCGACCCCGCAATCCGCAGTCGCTGCTGCACGTAAGCTTTCGTTTCTTCCAGGGTCAGCGGATGTGTTTTCGCCCGCAACGTCAGGCGCTGGCGCAGCTGGCGCAACTGCGGCATCTTGAGTTTCGTTTCCAGCTCCGGCTGCCCCACCAGCACGATCTGCAGCAGCTTCTCCGTGAAGGTCTCGAGATTGGTGAGCATGCGGATTTCTTCGAGCACTTCATCCGTCAGATTTTGTGCCTCGTCCACAATCAGCACCGCGGTTTCGCCCGCGCGGTAACGATCGAGCAGCCAGTTGTACAGGCGCTGCAGGATCTGGCTCTTCGACTTCGAATCACACTGAATGCCGAAGTCCGCCATCATGTAATCGAGAAACTGGGGCACGTTCATGCGCGAGTTGAAGATGAACGCCGTTGCTACCTGCTGCAACCGCAACCATTCCAGCAGCTTGTTGATCAACGTAGTCTTGCCCGTGCCCACTTCGCCGGTCAGCAGAACGAACCCTTTTCGGCTCTGGATGCCATAGGTCAGGCATGCCAAAGCCTCCTCCGTATGCCGCGTCAGGAACAGGTAACGCGGGTCCGGATTCACATTGAACGGATTCGCCCGTAGTCCAAAGAACTCTTTATACATACTGGTCGCCTAGACCCCGACTTTCTCTCCGTTCGTTTCTCCGGCTGATTTGTACCGATTCCAGAATTTTCCGTTGCCGTTCGCCGGCAGATCCTCCGTCACCCAAGGCAGCGCCACCAGCACGGGCATCTGCAGGCTGGCAAGCACGTCGGCTTCGTTGCGGATCGACTTGTCCCTCAACTCCACCCACAGCGCCAGGCCGAGCCCAATCACCAGTCCGCCGCCCAGGCCGCCGGCCGCAAACAACAGCCGGTTCGGAAAACTCGGCGATTCGGGTAAGCTGGCTGCGTTCAACAGGTGCATCTGCTCTCCCTGCTGACGTTTTTCCATGTCGGTAGCCATTTCCGAGGTGCTTCTCTTCGCCAGCAAGTCTGCGTAAAACTTCTGGGCCGTATCGTAGTCACGGGTCAATTGCTTGTACTTTTCCTCTACTTCAGGACTGATTGCGACCCGGCTCTGATAGTTTCGGATCTGATCACTCAGCCGCTTCTGCTCGCGCGTCGCCTGGGTCAGCACGTCTTCGTACTGGTGAACCTGCAAGCGCAATTGGCGGATCTCCGGCGGCTCCGAAGCACTCGCCTTCAAGGTCGGGTCCGGCCCCTTGGCCGCCGCGGCGTTCACTTCCGCCAGTCTCTTTTTCACCTCGGCAATGTCCGCCTTGGTCTTGATCACGTCTGGGTGATCTTCGGTATAACGCGCCTGCAGCGAGAGAAGTTGACTCTGCAGGGTCGTCAACTGGGTCTCCAGACTCTGCGGATTCGTACTTCCCTGCGCGGACTTCCAGGCTGCCAGTTGCTGCGCCAGCAACGATTCCGTGTAAGCTTTGTCTTGCTGCGCCCGGTTGACCGTCTGGGTATTGGCATCCAGCTGCGAGTTCAGTGTGCCCAGTGCTTTCCAGTTGTTATCTTCGTCGCCCGGCAATTGACCCGAGTATTGCCTCTTGAACTGTGCCAGCTTCGCATCCTGCTCATCCAGATTTCGCTTGGCTTCCTCGAGTTGCCGGCTGATGAAGGCGGTCGTGTTCTCAGCTACTGCCTCGCGCGAGTTCTGAAATTCCGTCAGGATGGCCGACGTCAGGTCGTTGCACACATCTTGCGCGTCCCGCGGATTGGCGGTCGTAAAGGTTACATAGAAGCCCGGCACGGCACTGCCCTGCCCTGGTTTCCTCCTGCCGCCGGTGTTTCCAATCGCGCTGAGATCCGTGACCACCGGCTCGATCTGTACGCTTGCGCGCACGTCTTCCAGAACATCGTCAAGGCTCTTGCCGCCGTTGAACAATCGCTGCCGCTTCTCCACGATCGGCTGCAGGCGGTTTCGCCCCAGGACCTGTTGCTGCATGGTCGCAATCCGCTGCGCCAGGTCCGCGGTGACCACCGGCTGCACTACCCCCTCGGGAACCTTCTGCCCCTCCACCAGCACCAGCGCCTGCGAGGTGTATTTCGCAGTAAAGGCGTAGGAGATCAGGAAGCCGACCAGCGGCGCCAACAGCGCCGGAATCAGAATCAATTTCAGGCGCCGGCGGAACATCGCCAGGTAGTCGTCCAGCGTCAGATCGCGATTTTCAATCATTGCCGTGTTTCCATTCTGGCTACCTTCCCCGGTAGCCTTGAATTAATCGATCCGGATCGGCCGGAAGTGCCAGTCCACGCCGATGGTCGCCACATGTCGTACAGAGATTCGGTTGCAGAACGTCCCCACCACAGGGCAAGTATCAAAAATCTGGTCGTTCCACTGATACCCCAGGAAGGCTCCCCAGTTGTAGCCAAACTGCCTGCGCACGGTGAAGCCTGCGAACGCATAGTTGTAGGAGGTCGCAGCAACGCCCAGTGCGGCCGATTGCAACCGCTGATTGTGAGCAAAGCCCACATTCCCGGCCGCGTTGTACTTCCTTCCCAGGACCCGTGAAATCTGGAAGCTCGCGACGTTGCTCTGCGCGCCCGCAAAAAATCCTGACCCGTTGCTATCGAAGCGCACAAAACTCAGTGACGTAGCCGTCTGCTTGAAGCGGTACCGCAGAATCGCCCGCCCGGCCACGGACAACCGGTTATTTGTGCCGGTGAAAGGCTCCTGAATTCGCGTCCACTGAGGGCCCGCGCCAATCTCGAAGTCCATTCGCCCCGAAACGCGGTGACCGTACATCCCTTGCACCACGTGCGACGTAACATTGTCCGCCCCGACCTCCGCTGGAAAATGGAACGACTGAAACCCGTAGGTCACCGCAATCTGATCCTTGCGGCTAATGGAATAGTTGTATCCACCTTGAACGGCTGCCTGCTGGCTGTTGATAAACCCCTGCGTAGAATCCGTGAAGTGCACCAGCCCGTAGGAACCTGCGGCTGTCACCGATGACCGGGGACTCAATCCCTGAACTGCCTCCAGCATGGTGACATTGTTAAATCGCGGGGATTGGCCTAGCGACCCAACTGTCCCAGAGCCCAGAATTCCGAACTGACCTCCGAACTGCCCTCCAAAGCCGCTGCCCAACACCCCCATTCCAGCGCCCAGACCACCTAAGCCCAGCTGGAAGCCGCCGGCACCGCCAAAGGAGCCACCCCCGAATTCACCCTCGGGCAGATAGCTGAATGAATCGCGAATCGTAAGCTGCCCGGTTCTCCACAACACGGCTGCTTGTGCCTGCAAGTCATGAACTTGCCGCCAGCCATTGCCGGCCGCGTTGTAGTAGGTCGCGCCACCCACATACGCACCTTCCACTTGGTAGCGGCTCCACAGCCTCTGCAGCGTCAGGCCTGCGAGCGCGTGCGACACTGAGTGCCAGGCTGGCCTGGCATCGCTGCCAATGTTCGAGTCCAGCGATTCGGCGGCTTCCACACCGCCTAACAGCATGCTGCGTGGCTGAATGTTCGGCTCCAGCGAAGGCTGGTCCAGTGCCGAAATCGGCGGATTGTCGTTCACAACCACCGCCGGCGCCTCCTGCCCGAACGCGGGAGCTGGCGTATTCCTCTGCGAATCGTCCGGAGCCTGCCCGGTTCCGGCATCGGTCTGTCCCACGGCCATCATCGCGCTCAGCAATAGCCACAGCAACAGACAACCCATCTTCCGAATTTTCGTCATGCGATCATTAGGGGACGACAATGGTATCTCCCGGTTTCAAGATGATGTTCTGCTCGACCGATTCCCCCTTGATCAATGCCCGGTAATGCACGGGGATCTTCTGTTGTTTGCCGTTTTCGTTGCGCAAAAGGTAAATTCCCTTGGTGTTGGCAAACTGTGTAAACCCCGCACTTGCAAGCGCCTGCAGCACCGTCATGTTTGGTTGCAGAATGGTGCTGCCGGGCTTCACGACTTCGCCCAGGATATAGATTTTTTGGCTGTTCATCGCCGTGACCACCACCGTCACGCGTGGATCCGAAATGAACTTCTTCAGCTTGGTGGTAATCGCGTCCGCCAATTGGGTCGGCGTCAACCCCGCCGCGACCACGTCATTCAACAGGGGAAGCGAGATCTTTCCATCCGGCCGCACCGGCAGCGTCTCCGTCAGGTCCGGTTCTTTCCATACCGAGATGTGCAGCACGTCATCCGCGCCGATGATGTAGTCCGGTCCTGCTACCGACGTCGGCTCGCTTTGTGCTTTATCGGCGGCTGGCTTCGCCTCATCCTTCGCCTTCGCAGTCGCTTGTCCCCAAGCGCTTGTGGCTAACACTCCAGCCAGCAGAAACATTCCAAACTTGTTAGTACGCTTCATTTCCTCTCCTGAACTATGACGCTCCATAATCCTGGTACCCGATCTGTTTCAACTTATAGAGCAAGGCCTTGTAGCTGATCTGCAACTCCTGCGCGGCTCGCCTGCGGTTCCAGCGCGTACGTTGCAAGACCTTCAAGATCAATTCCTTCTCCGCTTCTCGCGAGGCCGCTCGCGACGCTTGTTTCAAGGAAATGCGCTCTCCGTTTCCTCCGCGTTCCGACCTCATCAGCAGCGAACGCAATCCGCCCATTGCGACCGACTCGTCTCCCAGCGCCACAATCGCCTTCGCCGCATCTTCCAATTCCCCGATATTCCCCGGCCAGGCGTATTCCTCGAACAAGTGCTGCGTCGCGGGGCTGAGCTTTGGAACTGGCCGCCGAAAATCCTGTGCGTACTTCATGAGAAAGAAGTTCACCAGCGCTGGAATGTCTTCCTTGCGCTGTCGCAGCGGAGGCAGTCGCAGACACACACCGCTGATCCGGTAATACGTATCTTCTCGAAAACGCTCAGCCTTAACGTCCGCTTCCAGATCGCGAGCGCTCCCACAGATCAGCCTCGCACGCGTTCCGTGCCCGTTGCCGTTCCCTTCGACCTTGGGCAACACGTTCAGGAGACCCTCCTGGCAGCTCGAACTAAGGTCCGCGAGCTCCTCCAAGTACACCGTGCCGCCGCCAAACAACCCAGCGCTTCCTCGCTCTCCCTCGCCGAACATCTCCTCGGACATATCGGCACAAGCAACGACCCGGAAGGGCTCCGCATGATGGCTCGACATTTGATGAATCCGTTCCGCAGTAGCTCTCTTTCCAGCCCCGGTCTCGGAAAGCAGGAGAACGGGGACCTCGCTTCGGGCCAGTTCCCGAATCACTGCTTCCAGCGCCTTCATGCTCTGGCCCAGCCCCTCGACAAAATCGCGTCCGAGCAAATCCGGACCGCGCACAGTGCCCTTTGCTTCAACGAATTGCGGGAAATCTTTCGCCATATTGGCTCTACTTCATCTGCAGGGGAATAACGCCAGTGAGTCGGATGTTGTTTGCTGCCGCCTATGGAGCAAGGGTACTGCCATCCGCGGAGGGAGAAGTTCAATCGTGTGCCTAACAACCATCTTCAATGTTTGCAATAGATTGGAACGTCCAAACGATCCGTGCGGCCACCCCAGCAACCTGCGCGTAGCCTACAACATAACCGAATGTAGGAAAAGTTTTTACCCACTCTAAGGTAACCAAATCGGGTTACTTTTCCCCAAAGCTCCAGTCGCCGCCCGTAAGCTATTGTGTCAAAGGAAGCTATCCTCGAGCGCCGAAGCCCCTGCGCCGCCGGAAAACCAGGCCGATCCAGCTCTGATGTGGCAAAAGTTTTTCCCACCCGTCTAGCGCTGAAAGAGGGATTAGTCTCGAAACCCCGACGTAATCTTGGGGACTGGGATACCCCTAATGACTGGACTCTGCTTTGACCAGCTCTGTTTTGCGTATCTGCTCGGCGAGGCGCGAGGTAAAGATCTCGGATCCCCGGTCATTCAGATGGAAACCGTCGCGGTACAGATCCCTCGGAAACTCGCCGGGAGGAGACAATACCCAGACCGGAAGGCCAGTTTGCTCCCCCATCGCCTGGATCTCGCGCGAATGATCTTCTCGCTGGGTCGGTGGCACCAGCAAAACAATCTTCACTCCATACGTCTGCGAGAGCTCCCGTAACTCGGGCAAGCGCTGCTGTGCCCTGCTGAGCAGTAACTGCGGATCGCTCACATGGGGACCATGATCCGCGATGCGTCCGGCCAATTGGCGAAAATTGGGCACAAGCAGAATTAATACCCGCTCTCGAATGACGGATTTGCCGGCCAGCCAATTGCTCCAATGCGCAAACAGGTAAGTGCTCGCAGTAGTCCGGTCGAGTTTGCTAGCCTGAATCGCCAAAGGAAAATCGTGGGCGCTCATCTGCCGATGCGCGAACTCTTCGCCCAACGTCAGAGTCGATGCCAGTTGATCGGTGGCGAGCGAGAGCACAATCAGACTCGGCCGCGCCCCTTCCTCCAGCAGCCGTCGCAGGCCAAAGTACCAATCCAGGTAATGCGTCTGCTCGATACCGAGACGACTCACTTCGTACTCTGAGGCGAGACTATCGTGCAGGTGGTCGAGTTGCACGCCTTCCAGCAGCAGCGAGTTGCCCGCCAGCAGCACCGTTGCCCGGCCATCCGCCGTCACCGGACGCAAACTCCTCGCCGCAAGAAGCTCAGTTTCCACTCGCCTTTCCGTGCGGCTGAGATGTTGCAAAATCAAAGGTGAGCCGACCTCAAATCCCAGCATGATCACAGCGAGTCCAACCAGCAATGCGATAACGCCGGTATGCGAACTCAGCTGACCTGGCTCGGGCCGTGAACGCTCCAGCCCGATTTCCTCAGAACTGGAAATAGATGAATGCATTTGCTTGATTTGCCCCCATCAGTGCAATGATCAGCGCGCACGCCAGTCCGAAAGCCACGCGCCAACGAACCGGCGCATACGAGAAACAATACTCGCCGCCCGTCGATTCGAGATACATATCCAGGATAAGCAGCGGGACTGAAAATACCGCTAGAAACAGAAATGCCGCCGGGAACTCCGGACGCCAACTCCATCGTCCCAGTCCCTTCAACATCTCCCAAGCCGCCCGCAGCGACTGCGCCCGGAAGAATATCCAGCTCACGCACACCAGGTGGAAGATGAATATCTGTTTGAGCAGTTTGCGGAGCGCTCCCGGAATCACCGGCTTGTCCCTCGTAAGCTTCCGTTCCACAGCCAGGCTCGCCCCATGCTGCCCGCCCCAGATGACAAAGGTCCAGTTGGCGCCGTGCCACAAGCCGCCCAGCAGCATCGTCAGCAGAAGATTCCGGTAGGTCTGCCGCTCTCCATTCCGGTTTCCGCCCAGGGGGATGTAGAGATAATCGCGCAACCACGTGCTGAGGCTCACATGCCAGCGGCGCCAGAAATCCTGAATGCTGTCCGCAAAATAGGGCTGCCGGAAGTTCACCATGAAATGGAAACCCAGCACCTGCGCGCATCCCCGGGCAATGTCGCTGTAGCCGCTGAAGTCGCCGTAAATCTGCCACGCGAATGCATACATCCCCAGCAGAGTGACGGGCAAACTCGGTTTCCCGAACGCTCCGCTAAAGGCCGCATTCGCAATCAAGGCGCAGTTATCCGCGATCACGCACTTGCGAAACAATCCCTCCAGAATGAGCAGCAAGCCATCAAAAGCCTTGTCCGAATCCCAGTGCCTCGGTTTCTGGACTTGCGGAAGCAGGTGCGCCGGCCGCTGGATGGGACCCGCGATCAGGTGCGGAAATAAGCTGATGAACAACCCGTAATCCAGAAACGACCGCGACGCAGGTAGCTTCCCCGAGTAGACGTCCACGATGTACGCCACTTCCTGAAATGTGTAGAAGGAGATGCCGGGCGGAAGAATGATGAGCAAAACCGGAAGCGAAGCTTTGATTCCCACTCCCGCCAGCACGTGTCCCAGCGAATCCGCAAAAAAGTTGAAGTACTTGAAGAATCCCAGTATCGAGAAATTAATCACCAGCGACAGCGTGAGCAGAGACTTGCGAACCCGCGGATCCTTCGCTTCGGCGATCTTGATGGCAATGAAATAGTCGATGACCGTCGACCCGATCATCAGGCACAGAAACCGCCAATCCCACCAGCCGTAGAATAGGTAGCTCGCCGCCAGCAGGAATCGATTCTGGTTGCGGAATCCGAGCCTCCAGTAGCACAGGGCTACCACGCAGAGGAAAAGGATAAAGATCGGGGTATCAAAAAGCATCGTGAGCTATTTGCGAACGGATCGGAACGCTTGTTGGCACTGGGGCGTGCGCGATGTCCCTCAGGATAACCCACGTTGGTGCTTCGTGCATGCCGCGGTAGTTCCTTTGGTAATCGGCTCGACTCACCCAACTCTTTGACGGTTGTCTCCCTGGTCAGTCCCAGGGTGCGTGTGAGGTCGCCGAGTTCTGGAGACCATGCTATCTGAGCTTTATGGTCCTCGAACGGTTGTAACGTTTGTAGAAGGGCCCAAATTCTGTCCAGGAGCTGATAATCATCCGATTGGACGGGCGGCCATCCTTGGTAACGAAAGTCACAGATCAGGCAATCACCGATTGCGCCACGCCCGCAGTTCTACTATCCTTGCGAATATTCCGCTTACAACTTGCGTTTTGAGCCACGCTGTCCAAACCGCGCATTTGACCGTCGAACCACCGCCAGTGTCGCAATCGCGAGTGCCCCTTTGGCAAATCGTGGTGCTGCTGGGCGTGCTGGCTTGGCTTTACGCTCCTGTCCTCACACACCTGGTGGGCCAGTGGTCGCACGATCCCAATTATTCCCATGGCTTCTTCGTCCCGGCGTTTTCCTTTTTTGTGATCTGGAGCGAGCGTGATCGGCTGCGAAAATTACCTCTCGAAGCTTCCTGGTCGGGGCTGCTGGTGCTGGCGTTTGCGCTGATCGTTTTGACGGCCGGCGTTCTGGGCGCCGAACTCTTCCTGTCCCGGTTTTCCTTCTTGCTGGCCATTGCCGGCCTGGTCGTCCTGATCTACGGATGGAATCATTTCCGCGCCGTCTTCTTTCCGTGGGCGTTCCTGTTGTTCATGATTCCCATTCCCGCCATCGTTTTCAACCAGATTACGTTCCCGCTGCAGTTGCTGGCTTCGCGCGCAGCCGCGCACACTTTGCCCTGGCTTGGGGTTCCAGTGTTGCGCGAGGGAAACATTATCCAGTTGCCGGCCATGGCGCTGGAAGTGGCGGAAGCTTGCAGCGGAATTCGCTCCCTGATGTCCTTGACCACATTAGCCATTATTTACGGCTATCTTCTGGAGACTCGAACCCCCATTCGCGTTCTGCTGGCGCTCGCCTCGGTTCCGATCGCAGTCATTGCGAACAGCCTGCGCATCATCGGCACCGGCCTGCTGGTGCAATATTGGGACCCTGACAAGGCGCAAGGCTTTTTTCATACCTTTTCTGGATGGCTGATTTTCGTCGTGTCCCTGGTCTTGCTCTTCTTGCTGCACCGCGCTCTTCAAGTGTTCTGGAACAAGGGAGGCGCGCGCGCATGAAAAGGCATGCACGGTTCGCGATAGCGCTGCTGCTGCTGCTGGGCACGGCCTTATTCCTGCAAGCTCGCAACCACGGTGAAGTCTTTCCCGCCCGCAAGCCCCTCTCGGATTTTCCCGAGCAGTTTGGCAGCTGGACCGGCACAAACGTCGAGATCGGCAAAGACATCCGCGACATCCTCGGGCCCGGCGATTTCCTGCTCCGCGTCTACCGAAACCAGAGCGAGAAGCAACCGAATACCGACCTTTTCATCGCGTACTTTCCAAGCCAGCGCGCCGGCGACACCATTCACTCTCCCAAGAATTGCTTGCCGGGAGCCGGTTGGACGCCCATCGATTCTGCTCGCGTCACCGTGTCCGTTCCGGGCCACGCACCTTTTCCGGCGAATCGGTACGTGATCGCAAAGGGTGGCGATCGCCTCCTGGTTCTCTATTGGTACTGGGCTCACGACCGCGCTGTCGCCAGCGAATACTGGGCCAAAATCTATCTGGTCACAGACTCGATCCGCATGAATCGCAGCGACGGTTCACTGGTGCGTCTGACCACGCAGATGACGCCCGGCGAGTCGGTGGACGCTGCCATGGCTCGCCTGCACCCGTTTGCGGGACAGGTGGTCCCCTTGCTCAATCAGTACATTCCCCAATGAATCACTCGATCTTTGGCAAACATACTCTTGTCCCGCATCGCTCCGCGCCGCATGGCGTGGGCGGAATTCGTGACGCGATGATTTTCCCTGCCCGCAGCCATTGCTTCCCGGCGCAGGGGATGATCGGTATTCCAAACCACCTGGCGCGTTCAACGCGCTCCCATCGGGAGAATCACTCATGAGGCGTGCTTCAGCGTTCCGCCTGTTCTTCATTCTCACTCTGCTCGCCAGCCTTCTCACGGGCTGTTCGCGTGACCCCAACGTTCGCAAGCAGAAATATTTTGAGAGTGGCCAGCGCTTCTTCGAAAAGAGCAAGTTCCGTGAAGCCGCCATTCAATACAGCAACGCGATCCAGGTGGATCCGCGCTTTGCCGACGCGCACTATCGCCTCGCCCTGACCTATCTCCGTCTCGGGGAAGTCAATCGCGGCTATCAGGAACTGCAGCGCACCGTCGAACTCCAGCCCGACAATTACGCGGCTCGCGTCGACATCGCCAACATGTTGATCGCCGCCAAATTCTTCAAGGAAGCTCAGGAGCAGTTGGACATCCTCACCGCCAAGCAACCCAGCAGTCCTGATGTTCATATGGCGCTGGCGAACTTCAAGGCTCGTCAGGGCGATCTCGCCGCCGCGATGCAGGAGATGCAGAAAGCGATCGCGCTCGATCCCAACCGCTCCGAGGCGTTCCTGAATTACGCCATCATGCAGATTCAGGCTCAGCAGTACGATGCCGCCGAAGCTAGCCTCAAAAAGGCCATCGCGCTCGACCCCAAGGCGATGAATGCACAACTCGCGCTGGGCAGTTTCTACCAGTCTCGTGGCCGTTTCCCCGAGGCCGAAGAGCAATTCAAGCACGCGGTCACCGTCGATCAGAAGAATCCCGATCCCCGATCCTCGCTAGTCCGGCTCTACATGATGGAAGGCAAGAAACCCGAAGCTGAGGCTTTCCTTCAGCAAACCAAGCGGGACCTCTCCGGCAACCCGGTCGGCTATCGCATGCTGGGCGACTACTACTTCGCCAATGGCGACCTGGACAAGGCGGTGGCTGAGTACGAGTCTCTGAACAAGGAGCATCCCAAGGAACTTCAAACCAAGAAAAACTACATCCAGCTCCTGATCCTGAAGAATCGCCTGGACGACGCCCGCAAACTGAACGATGAAATCCTGAAGGCGAGCCCGCAGGACAACGAGGCGCTGATTTTTCGCGGTCAGATCAAAATGCGCGACGGTCACTTGGACGAGGCCATCAGTGCTTTGCAAGCTGCCCTTAAGAGCGATCCCGATAACGGCGTCGGGCACTACCAACTGGGTCTGGCTTTCGATCAGCAAGGCAATCTCTCGCGCGCGGAAACCGAGTGGCGCGACGCGGTTCGCCTGAAACCCGACCTCATGGAAGCTCAACGCGCCCTGGCTGCTGTCTCCATCCGCAAAAGCGATTGGGACAGCCTCAACCAGATCTCCTCCACCATCATTACTGCGCAGCCC
>QIAH01000394.1 GCA_003225465.1 Acidobacteriota bacterium
GCCCACTCAGACCCGGCATCCAGTTGCATGTACTCCCGCGCCCGCTCCGGCTGTCCCATGTACAAAAATGTCCAGGCACACGAACGAAACAGGTAATTCCCCGGGTCCAGACGTAATGCTGTATCACACTCGCGAATCGAATCCTCCAGCAGGCCTGCGTACCGGTCCACGTAAGCCAACGTGAAGTGAGTTTGTGCACTCTGCGGTCGCCGCTTTACCAGCGCGCGCGCTTCCTTGTATGCCTTCGTCAGGTCTCCCCGCTCGACGAGATGGTTGATCAATTGACCGGCGGCCAAAATCAGATTCGCATCGAGCGCCAAAGACCGCTCGAATGCAGCGTTTGATTTCTGGAAGGCGTCTTCGCCTCCACTCGAATACTGCGAGTCGAAGTAGTACCGGATTCCCAAAGATTGCCATGCGGGCGCGTAGGTCGGGTCCAGGCCCACTGCCCGCTCCAGCATTGTAATCGCCTCTTTGTTGGGTTTTTCATCATGCGCCAGAGCTGCGCTGCGTAGGAAGAGATCGTATCCCTCCTGGTTCTTGGGCGCTGTGCTGGTCTCCAGGTACTCGTTTCCCGCGCCCAGCGCCGACAGCAGGCCGCTGCGCACTTGTTTCGTAAGTGCTTCCTGCAATGCGATCAGATCCTGGCTGGGGGTGGTGATCTGCGAGCTTTGCCAAGTCACGCTGTCGGTGATCACGTTGACCGCCTGCAGCGTGACCAGCAGGCGATCGCCCTGCTTCATGTAATGCCCGGTGACCACGTTTGCGACCCGCAAATCGTGCCCGGCTTGCTGCGGATCTAGGTCGGCGCTGACGTACTTGCGGGTACTTGCCGTCGGACGCACGTCCAAACCGCGGTTATAGGTCAGTACCGACGCGATTTCGTCCGCCAGCGCGAAGCGTAAATATTCCATGTTGCCGTCGCCGGTCATGTTCTGCAGGGGCAGCACGGCGATGGTGTTCTTCGCAACGGCGGGTGCCGGAGGCTTTCGATGCTTGAGCCACCACGCGCCCACAGCCCCCAGGACGGTGACGAGCACGGCTGCCATCCCGATGACCAGGTAGGTCTGCAGCCGGCTGGAACTCGAGAAGGTCTGCGTGGCCACGCGCAAGGGCTGGACCATCCTCTGACCGGTTCTTACCAGCCCAGACGCGGTATCCTTCTTCAAGTGCTGCAAGTCCGCTTTCATCTCGGCGGCGGTCTGGTAGCGCTTGGCCTTGTCCTTCTCCATCGCCTTGCCGATGATGTTCTCGAGTTCCGATGGGACGGCGGGATTCAGACTGCGGGGAGGCGCGGGCTTCTGATGCAAGACCGCATCGAGCGTGGTCACGATGTTAGTCCCGGAAAACGGCTTCTTTCCGGTCGACATCTCGTACAGCACCACTCCAAAGGAAAACAGATCGCTGCGCGGATCGAGCGGTTCGCTCCGAGCCTGCTCCGGGGCCATGTAAACGGCCGTTCCCGGAATCACTCCCACTGCCGTCAGCGAGTCTTCAATGCTGGTATCGGTGCTGGTGGCGAGCTTCGACTCCTTCGTCAACTTTGCGAGACCAAAGTCCAGCACCTTGGCTTGGCCGTTTGTAGTGAGAAAGATATTGGCGGGCTTAATATCGCGGTGAATGATGCCTTTCGCGTGGGAGGCGATGAGCGCATCTGCCACCTGGACGCCCATGTCCAGAATCTGGTCAGCTTCGAGCGGATTGCCGCGAATCAGCTGCTTCAGGCTTTCGCCTTCCAGCTTCTCCATGACGATGAAGGGGTGCCCGTTGTTGTCCTGGATGTCGTGAATCGTGCAGATGTTGGGATGATTCAGCTGGGAGGCCGCTCGAGCCTCGCGCTCGAATCGCTCCAGGGACTTGGCATCCCCTATCAGGTTATCCGGAATAAACTTGAGGGCAACGCGGCGCCCGAGGCGCGTATCTTCGGCCTCGTAGACCACTCCCATGCCCCCACCGCCAAGTTTTCCCAGGATGCGATAGTGAGAAATCGTCTGGCCGATCATGAGGAGCCGCCCATGCCCGCAGCCGGCCATGTTAGGCCGTGAAGGCAGTTCGGTCAACAGTGCAAACGACTTAGAGGAAAGCGGTCAGCCTTCAGCCGTCAGTCGTCAGCAGAGCGGCCGAGCTCGCGTCACCTGACGCTCAGAAACCACAGAGTTAAGAGCTCGGCGCCCGCTGCTTGCAACTGCTTCAAAACAATCCCGCCGACGACCCTACCCACTCCATATCCCGGTTATGGTCCACTCCCATCATCAGGCCCCGCCCCATCCGCAGAATGGTCAACACCGGTGTCACCTCATCCACCCAGATGTACATCATACGCACTTCGACTTTCGTTCCCCCGAAGGGAGTCTCAATGACTGGCTCAAAATGCAGACGCTCCTGCAAAATGTACTGCGATCTGCGCTCAACAGGGACGGCCGCAATGTCTTCTTTTTTCGGGGCAATTACCACGCCCAGCCCCGCAAACGAATACAAAGGTTTCAAGGCGTAGGCCTCGAGGTTCTCCGGTACGCGTTCCATCTGGTCCAGGAACCACGTCTTGGGGACCGAGGCATGCTGTAGGTAGGGAATCGAATACTTGGAAATCCGGAAATACCAGTTTGGATGCCCAGCCCATTCCACTTCCAGATCGTCGCGAAAATCAAAAGCCAGCTGGGCGCCTTTCCGCTCGAGCTCATCCACGATCGCCCGGTTATAAATTCGCCGGATGGGCATGCGTCGTCCCTCCGACTCCCAATACAACCGGTTCCCCTCTTTCTTGATTGCCCGGATATCGACCGTCTTGATCCCCAGCAACTTCTCGGTGAGCAGAAAATCTGGCAGAGTCTTCTGATGCAGCGGATCGATCTCCATCAATATGACATTTTCGGGATCCTGCGATCCGACGATTGCCCGTCGCAACAAGGCCAGATAGGAAGCAGAATCCAATCCGCTCAATAAGTACCGCTGTCCCTGGTCCAGCCCATATACATCCAGAAACGTCCGCGCCAGAACTGGCTGATAGGCGTAAAGGGAAGGGAAGGCCTGCAACTCGACCAGCTTGGGCCGCAAATCGCCGGCGGTGTCGCGCACCAAACCAAAATCCACTTGAATAAACATCGGATGCGCGGCTTCGTTCGGAACGCGAAACTCCGCCGGAATCGACTCCTCCGATCGCGCCCGATACGAAGGACTCTCGACCAGCTGCCGAATCAAGTCCTTCCCATCTGCAGCCATGCGAGCCAGCAATTCCGCAGGTAGGAAGCATGGCGTCTCCGAAACCCGAAAACCAATAGGCACCCCACACCGCTCCGCCAGGAGCGAAAGCAGTTCCGGATATTTCTCCGCACGGTATTTCGAATTGAAGGCCTGACGCCTGGAAGGAATCATCAGAGTAGCGCCAGCATCGCGCCGAACCAGTCTACTGTGTCAAACCAACAAAGGGCGCGAAGGCTTCGAGTTGGGCTCGTGGTGGAAATGCATTTCGACAGCGCGAGAGATCGTCGCCGGGCAGGGGTCCTTCGACTTCGTTCGGCTGACGCCTCACTGCACTCAGGATGACAGCATTTCGAAGGCTGGCTTTTTCCGTCTTTCTCCTTTGACGGCAGGCTGCATTGTCCGTGACACTTGCGCCCTTGCCGGACGACCAACGACTACGCCTCGATCAGAAACTCCCCGCCCTTCATAATCTGCTCGCCATCGACCCAGATATCGAACTTCCGCCCGACCACATCAATGTGCGTCGAGGAGTACCACTTCGCCCCGGTATGCTCCCCATAGGGATTCCCGAATGCGATGTGCACCCCGGGATACTTCTCGTCCTGCAAAATCTCGCCAATCACATCCTTCAATTCAATATTCGTGCCGATCGCGAACTCTCCAACGCGGTCGCTGTTTTCGTCAGTGTGCGTATACGCCCAGAAATCATCCCGTAGCTCGCGGTTCGAACTCTCCGCCGAAACCAGACGATTCTTCTCTACCCGAATCGTCAGCGGATTCTCCTTCAGGTCGCCAAACTTGGCGCACAAATAATCCCCGACCACGCCGTCAATCACAAACTTCCCATTGACTTCGCCGGGCGTGGTGAAGACCTCCCCACCGGGCAGATTCCCCCATTTATCACGACTGATAATGCCTGACGTCTTCAGCCACTGATATGAAGGATTCAAATCGGCAACCAGATCAGTTCCGGCCGCGGTCCTGGCCCGAATCTGCGCAGCCTTGCGGACCATCTCCACAACTTTCTGGCTGATGCGATCCACCTTCGCGAAGTCCGCCCGCATGCCTTCGAGCATGATGCGGCGGTTAATGTTGACCATGTGGGCATGGCGGATCTTCCGCCGGTTCACGACTTCCGTCATCTGCATGCGTGACTGCAGTTCGTTGCGCTGCACCTTCACCGCAAAGATGCTGACGTCGGTCTTCTCGAGATCGTCGAGAATCTCCTGCGGCAGGCGCGTCAGAGGCCGCTCCGCTAGGTCCTCGAGCACGAATGCGTGATAGGGCGACCCCACTTGCTCGAGTTCCCGCACCAGAGCCGCGGCAATCTCGAGGCTGGCCTCATCGGTTATCACTGTGACGCGCTCGGAAGGTTCGACCCGCAGACACACCTGCACCGCATTGCGCGCGCCCGGAGTGAGTTCAGAATCGAAGGGGATTGTATTCAGAGGACGATGTGCGTGGCTGACTTTGTTCATTACCCTACTTTTTGTTCGGACACGGGAGCTGCCGTCTCGGCTACGCCCACTTCCGTCTCCTCAATGATGTAATCAACTACTTTTTTCAAATCTCCAGTTTCTTCGAACACGCGAATCTGCCGATCGGCGCCTGTGCCCATCTCCAGAATCTTGTGCACGTACTCAATCTCCTCGCGCGAACCCAGCTCGTCGACTACGTCGTCGACAAACTTCAGATACTCCAGAATCAAATCGCGCACCGGCACCTGGATCTGCTTGCCAAAATCGATCATCTTGCCGTTGATTCCGTAGCGTGCCGCGCGCCACTTGTTCTCCATGATGAGCGCCCGCCGGTAGAGCCGGAAGCCCTGGTTCGCTTCATACAGCTTGTAGAGCTTGGCGACCGTCGCCTGGATGAGCGCCGCCAACGTGATCGTCTCATCCATCCGCATTGGAATGTCACAAATCCGGAATTCGATCGTATTAAAAAACGGATGCGGCCGGATATCCCACCAGATTTTTTTCGCGTTATCGATGCAACCGGTCTTGATCAGCAGCTTGATGAAGTTCTCGTACTCGCCCCAGCTCGGAAAATAGTCCGGAATATTCGTCCGCGGAAACTTGTCAAAGACCTTGCAGCGGTACGACTTCAACCCGGTATTCATCCCCAGCCAGAAGGGCGAATTCGTCGACAAAGCAAGGATATGCGGCACGAAATAGCGCGCGTGATTCATCATGTGGATGGCGGTTTCGCGATCCTCCACTCCGATATGCACGTGTAGGCCAAAAATCAAATTCGCTCGCGCCACCAACTGCATGTCTTCGACGATGTTCTTGTAGCGCTCGTCGGGATAAATCTCCTGTACCCGCCAATCGGCAAAGGGATGAGTCGCCGCCGACGCCAGCCGCAACCCGTTTTCCTTGGCCAGCGCGATCATGTCTCGACGCAGCTTTTTGACTTCATCCTTGGCATCCTTAATATTGCCGCACACCGACGTCCCCACCTCGACCACTGACTGGTGCATCTCTGACTTCACGCGCTCCTGCAGGCGCATCTTGCCCTTCTCGATCATTTCGGCGTGAATGTGCGAGCGCAAATCGCGGGTGACGGGATCTACCGTCTGGTACTCTTCCTCGATCCCGATCGTAAAGGTAGGCTTCATAACTTCCAGTTCGGATGAATCCGGCTCATCTGGACGAACGACACCACCCTAAAGGGCCCAAAGCCGCCCCTAGTATAAACAAGCTCTCCCAGGTCCCGGACCGGAAAAGCTTCCTGTCCTATGCACCGGCCGCTGGCGCCGGTTTCTGTGCCGTTTTCCGTACCGCCTTCTTCTTCACTCCCGGCGCTGGCTCGCCCTGCAAGAACGACGCCCAGTGCAATTCCCGCGCAGGATTCTCCTCGCTCAGTGCTTTCTTGACCGCCATCTCCGCCACCGCATTCACCACCCACTCAAAATTCTCTCGTCCTACCGAATTTACATCCGCATCCGGCGCCGGATTCATGAAATCGATGGCATACGGCACTCCAGCTTCCACGGCGAACTCGACGGTATTCAAGTCATATCCCAGTGCCCTGCACAAAATCAGCGAATCCTTTTCGATCCGCCCCTTCAGGGCCGAATGTGGCGGAGGGTTCCCTTTCACATATCGTTCATGATGCGGAAGCCGGGGGTCATAGCGCATGATGTGCACCTTCTCCTGCCCAATCACGTAGCAGCGGAAATATTCTTCAAATTCCACGCCGCGCTGCAGCGTCATGCATAGAGTCCCGGTTTCGTTGTAGGCCTTGAAGAACTCCTCGGGCGAATGCAGCTTGTAGACATGCTTCCACCCGCCTCCATCGAATGGTTTCAAGAACGCCGGCCACCCAACGTACGAGAAGATTTCGTCCCAATTCAGCGGGAATAGGAGATTTCGCATCGACTGCTCGGTTGTTCCCGGCGGATGCCGATTGTGGGGCAGCACCACCGTGGGTGGAATTGCAACACCCAGCTTCGTCGCCAGCGCGTAGTTGAAGAATTTGTCATCCGCCGTCCACCAGAAAGGATTGTTGATGACCACGGTCCCATGCAGCACGGCATTCTTCAGATAAGCCCGATAGAACGAGATATCCTGCGAGATGCGATCAATGATCACGTCATACTTCTTAGGCTCATCCATGCGCACGCCGCCGACCTGCACAAACTCGGCCGAAACATTGCCCCCGCCCATCGCATTGATCTTCTCGACCAGCGCGGGCGGAAACGTGTTCTCCATCCCAAACACAATCCCAATTTTTTTCATAACATCAACTCCAAATCAGCAATTCCAGAGCTATCAGCCATCAGCTGTCAGCCTTCGCCAGCACCCTCAGCTGAGAGCCGCTGACGACTGAAGACTGACGACTAGAAGTATTTTCCCGCCATGGGCAACCAGAAAGGCCAATCGTGCCCCGTATGATCTCCCCAGATATCCAGCCAGTTCGGGACTGCCTTGCCATTCAGCATTTCCGACAGCTTCACATTCTGATCCAGACACATATCCCACTCGCCCGAAGCCAGCACAATCTTCATCTGCCGATACCGGCTCAAATACCAGTCATCGTGCATATTGGGCAAATAGTCCGTAGGACAGTTGAAATACGCGTCGTCGTCGTAATAGCCGTCCAGATACTGGTGAATATCGAACGCCCCGCTCATACTCACGCAATGGCTCACAATGTCCGGATGTTTGAACGCGAAATTCACAGCATGATACCCCCCAAAACTGCACCCCGTCACCGCCAGTTGCCCCGAGGGATTCCGCCACCGTAAGTAAGGGAGCAGTTCATGCAGGATGTACCGTTCGTACTGCAAATGCCGTAGCACGCGGATCCGCGGATGCGCCGACTTGTTGTACCAGCTCTCGGTATCGATCGAGTCCGGACAAAACACCTGCAGCTCTCCGCGGTCGATTTTGGGCGCCAGCACGCCAATCATGCCGCGGTCTTCATACTCGAAAAATCTTCCCATCGAAGTGGGGAAGACGAGTATGGGCGAGCCTGCGTGCCCGAACACCAACATCTCCATCTCCCGGTGGAGTTCCTGGCTGTACCCCTTGTGATATTCGCGATTCATGAGCCGAAGTATCTTACCTGAACTAACATTCTGCAGCCCGGACTCTGGCGCGTGCCCGCCTTTGCACTCGTCTGCCGCAAAATTCCTGCAGGCGTTTTGCTTTTTCGTGATACATCTTCAGAAACCGTTCGCTGCATCTGTAATGGCAATCCATAGGGGCGTGGCTTGAGAGGAGAAGCTTTCATGAAATGGAAGGCTCCCAGCCGTGCACTCCCCGCCGCAATTCTGGTCGTTTCTCTTGTCATCACCCCGCTCTTGCACGCTCAACAGCCTGATGCGACGCTCACGGGTACGGTCACCAGTCCCTCAGGGGGAAGGATCGCCAACTCTGTTGTTTCCGTCAAGAATTTGAACACGGGCGCCGCGTCCACGACGCAAACCGATTCGGCCGGACGCTTCGTCGTCCCGAACCTCGCCTCAGGAGATTATGAGGTTTCCGCCTCAACTGACGGCTTGAACGCCGTATCAAGAGTGACGCTTGCCGCGCACGCGACTCAAACCGTGAACCTCACGCTGACCACGCAATCGCAGCCGCAGACGCCCGCCGGCAACTTGCCCAATGCCCCTTCCAGCAGCAAGACCGAACCATCGCTCTCGGATCTCGGCTTCACCCCGGAGCAGACACAAGCCAATGTGAAAGAGCAAGCGCTCCTCGACAAGCGCACCCGCATGCTCAAGATCCATCAAAAGCTTGGCCTGATTACGGCAGCCCCTCTCATCGCTACCATCGTCACGTCGCTCGGCGCCGGCGGCAAGCACACCAGCAACACCGATCGCACCGTGCACATGGTTCTCGGTGCAGTCTCTTCCGATCTGTATTTCACCAGCGCGTATTTTGCGATCCGGGCGCCCAGCATCAAGGGAACTTCGACCCGAGGCCCCATCCGCGTCCACAAGGCGCTCGCCTGGATTCACGGACCCGGGATGATCCTGACACCCATCCTCGGCGCGCTCGCCTACCAGCAAAAAAACAACGGCGAGAAGGTGCACGGCATCGCGGCCGCTCACGGCCCTGTCGCCATCGTAACGGCCGGTGCTTTCGGCGCCGCACTTCTCTCGGTCTCGCTCAAGTTCTAAGGACCCCCCATGAACAAACCGAAATTGATTGCCCTGTTGCCATTCGTCCTTTGCACTCTCGCGCTGGCCGCCGATACCCAGTGGGTTCTCCAACAATGCACTCTCACCTATCACGTCTCGCACCCGCTCCATCAAACAGACGGCATCAGCCACGCCGCTCGTGGCAAGGGCATCTGCCATGCCGGACAATGCGACTTCCTCATCGCTGTGCCCGTGAAATCGTTTGATTCGGGCGACAGCAATCGCGATCTTCACATGGTGCAGGTCACCCGCGGAGCCGAGTTTCCGATGGTGACTGTCCGGACCCGCCTGCTTGAATCGGCCGGCAACGACGCCAGCATTCAAGCCGATCTCGAAATTCAATTCGCAGGCCAGACTGCGCATTATCAACACGTGCCCTTTCAGCTTACAAAGCAAGGCGCCGATGTCCGACTCTCGGGTACGATTCCCGCTACCCTGACCGACTTCAAAATCGAGCCGCCCACGCTCCTCACCCTGCCGGTCAAAAACGAAATTCCCGTTCGCATAGAAATGACGTGGCATCCCACGCAATAAAAAGTTCTGCACAGCACATGAGAACCAAGCGCGGAGTCTGACGCCTGGAGCCCTCTTCCATTCATTCTTTTTGCATTAAGCGCTTTCCCGCAAATCCGCTAAGATGCTTGCCAATGCACGTCCTGACAGAAGCTGAAGTCCATCGTCTCCTCGATCCGCGCGCTCTCATAGCGGCGATCGAAGACGGTTTCCGCACCCGTTATCCCAGCACTGTCATGCCGACGCGCATCCAAATGAAGCTCGAAGGCGGCGTTTTTCTGATCATGCCCTGTTACGATCGCGCCGGCCGGGGCCTCGGGATGAAGTTGGTCAAATTCAACGAGAGCCCGCGCCTGGCTGAAGACCGCATCCAGGCCACCTATATCCTTCTCGACATCGAGTCGGGCTGTACGAAGCTGGTCATTCCCGCGAACTACCTTACCGACGTTCGCACGGCAGCGACCTCTGCGGTCGCAACTAAATTGCTTGCGCGCCCAGACGCACGCGTTCTCGGGGTGTTCGGAACCGGCCGCCAGGCCCGAGCCCATCTGCACGTTCTACGCTACATCCGCAACTTCGAACGGGCTCTCGTCACTGGCAAAGACCCCGTCCGCTGCAAGGACTTCGCTCAGCAGATGCAAACCGAACTCGGTATGAAAGTGGAAGCGGTCTACTCGCGTACCTGCGCCGCCGAATCCGATGTCCTCTGCACCTGCACCACCTCGAAGACCCCGCTCTTCGACGGCAACATGCTTCGCAAGGGGACGCACATCAATGCGGTTGGAGCGTTTCAGCCCTTCACGCGTGAACTGGACGACATCACGATTCGCCGCTCGCGCATCGTGGTCGACACTTACGACGGAGCGATGGCCGAAGCGGGAGACCTGCTGATCCCGCTCAAGTCCGGTGTGATCCGCCGCGAGAACCTCCTTGCCGACCTGCATGAGTTGGTGAGCGGCCAAAAACCAGTCCGCACCAGCCCCACGGAAATCACGCTGTTCAAGAGCGTTGGCAATGCGCTTGAAGACCTTGTCGCCGCCGAACTCCTCGAACAGAGGGTCCTATCTCTCGACGGTAAACCGAGCCAACTTTCAGCTTCGCCCTCCTGAATGACGGTCCGTTGTTGTCCTTTTAATGGTTAGCACTGACTCACAACAGACTCTGCGATCTCGAGTGCAGATCTCGGCGTGCTCATGCGTTTTTAAGATTTTGCGCTCTCCCGCACGCACATCAGAAACACACCATTAGAGAGCGGGCGAGCTGCAACTGGGAACTGATACGATGGAATATCGCAATGCGATGAAACCACCCGCTCCCAGATCGACCGCTCGCCGCACTCCTCTCGTGCTTGCGGTGCTTACGCTGATTGCAATCGCGGCTTTTGCCGCTGTCTCGCGGCTGGTCACGCGGCTCAAGGCCAATGAAAAACAAATCGGTTGGCACTCATTCGAAGCAGGCCTTGCCGAAGTGCAATCCGGCCGTCCCGAGCGCGCGCTGGACGATTTCCGCGCCGCCCTCTCTTACGATCGCGATAATCCCCAATACCAGCTCAGCCTCGCTCGCGCCCTCCGCGATACCGGCCGTCTCAACGAAGCAGAAGCCTACCTTCTCCACCTCTGGGAGGCCTCGCCCCAGGACAGCACCATCAATCTCGCTCTCGCCCGGCTCGCCGTTCGTCGCCAGTCCGTCGAAGAGGCGCTCCGCTATTACCACAATGCGATCTACGGAGCATGGCCCACCGATGCCGACAAGAATCGTCGGCAAACCCGTTTTGAGCTGATCGAGTTCCTGTTGAAGCAAAATGCGAAACCGCAAGCGCAAGCCGAGTTGATGGCCCTCGCGCAGGTGCTGCCACCCGATTCTGCTCAACACCTCACGGTCGCGGACTTAATGCGTCAAACCCAGGACTACCAGGGCGCTCTGGATCAATATAAGATCGTGTTGAAACTCGATCACGCGAACCTGTCCGCGTTGGCCGGAGCCGGGGATTCCGCCTTCCAGCTCGGGCAGTATCGAACCGCCGAAAAATACCTGCAGCAAGCGCTGGCAATCCAGCCCGGAAATACCCAGGTCCGCGCCCAGTTCCAGACGGCAAGTTTGATTCTTCAATCTGACCCATTCTTGCGCCACATCTCGGACGCGGAACGCAACCGGCGCATTAGCGTGGCATTTGCGCACGCGGGGGAGCGTCTCAAGGGCTGCGCCCAATCGCGAAACATCGATCTACCCGCGAAGCCCGCTAACGAGAGCAGCGCGCAAAATTCTGGAGCAAACGATCTGCAGTCTCTCTGGGCTCGGTGGCAAGCCGCGCGCCCAAGGGTCCGCCGGCTCAATTCCCCAACCAATGCCGACCTGCCCGACACTCTGATGGACCTCGTGCAAGAGATCGAGCAGCAAACTGCGCAGCGATGTGGAGAACCCTCCGGGCTCGATCTCGCTCTCCTGCTCGGCGCGCGGGGTCGGGAGACGGCCGATCAGTGAGCGACGCTCCGATCAGTGCGTCTTCGGCGGGTATGCCTGTTTCCGAGAGTCCCAGCCGTTCCAGCGCCCTCGCCCGCCGCTTCGCACGTCTGACCCTGGGCACCGACTTCGAAGAGGAGCGCTTCTTTCTGATTCTCTCCATCTTCATCGGCGTATTCTCGGGGCTCGCGGTGGTTTGCTTCCGGGTCGCCATCGACTGGAGCCGGATCGCGCTTCTGGGCCCGCTTCCGCATCCGAGTGCGTTGCGAATCATCGGAGCGCCGACCGCAGCCGGTCTGCTGGTCGCAATTCTGGTCATTCACTTCTTTCCGGCAGTCCGCGGCAGCGGCGTCAACCAGACCAAGGCCGCGCTCTACATCTTTAACGGCTATATTCCGTTCAAGAACGCAATTGGGAAATTCATCTGCTCCGCGCTCGCGATCGGCTCCGGACAATCCCTCGGCCCCGAAGATCCCTCTCTGCAGATTGGCGCCTCGCTAGCCTCCGCCCTCGGACGTCGTCTCGAACTCTCGCGTGAGAAACTCCGGCTGCTCGCTCCCGTCGGCGCCGCCGCCGGACTCGCTGCCGCCTTTAACGCCCCGATCGCGGCCGTGCTATTCGTCATTGAGGAGGTCATCGGACGCTGGAGCGCCGGCATCCTCGGCTCGGTCGTCCTCTCGGCGATTTCGAGTGTGGTCGTGATGCGCTGGTTCCTCGGCGCCGACGCGCTCTTCCGCATTCCCGTCACCGCGTTCGTTCATCCAGGAGAGTTGATCGCCTATGCTGGACTCGGCATCGCGGGTGCCTTTGCTGCTGCGATCTTCTCGCGCTCGATCGGATTTTTTCGCCCGCGCCTTCGCGGTCTTCCGCGCTGGACGCAGTACTTTCAGCCCGCGCTCGCGGGCCTGCTGATCGGACTCATCGGCTGGTTAGGATTTCCGCAAGTGATGGGTGCTGGCTACGAATTTATGGACCAGGCCATGCACGACCAGTTCACGTGGAGAATGCTCGCCGCTCTCGCCGGCCTGAAAATCCTTGCGACCACGCTCTCGTTCGTGAGCGGTACGCCCGGCGGAATGTTCGCCCCTACTTTGTTTATCGGCGCCATGCTGGGGGGCGCGGTTGGAGGGATCGAGCGCCACTTCTTTCCGCTGCTGACCGTCTCCACGGGAACTTATGCGCTGGTCGGCATGGGTGTTCTGTTCGCTGCATTCCTGCGCGCGCCGATGACCTCCGTCTTCATGGTGCTCGAAGTCAGCGGCAACTACTCCATCATCGTTCCAGTCATCGTCGCTAACACCGTCGCTTACGTGATCTCGCGCAGCCTCCAGCCCATCCCGATCTTCGACACCCTCACCCGGCAGGACGGCCTCGTACTGCCTTCGCTCGAAGAACAGCGCGACGAAAACATTTTGCGCGTCGAAGACGCCATGCAACCGGTGCCCACGACGATCCTCGACGGCAATGCGCCCGTCGAGGTGGCCGAACTCCGCGCGCGCGATCTACCTGACAAGATGTTCCTCGTCCGCATGGCTCCGAGCGGATGGAGTTGCCTGACCCGCGATCTCCTGGAGCGCCTCACCAAGGAAGGGAAGAGCGCACTCACTTTAGCCTCTGTCCTTCCCACGCAGCGTCTTCCATTCCTTTATCCCGACCTGCCTCTCGATTCTGCCCTGCGCCATGTAAGCCATGCGGAACTGATCCCGGTGGTCAACCGCGCCGACTTGCGTATGCTCGAAGGCGTCGTTACCCGCGACGACGTCCTAAGCCGCTACCAGGCTGACGCGGTCGCTGATTAGAGCGATTCCGTACAAACCGGCCGCTCACGCTCTTTGTCTGTGCGGCGGTGCCGCGTCCTGCTTTGCCGAGACCGCCGTCCATTCCGCTCCACCTGCGCTCCCACGTCGCGGCCGCAAGGCTCTCTATGACTTTTTTGGAGGATCGAAGGGCCGCGATCTCCCCATGCATATGACCTGGCACAACCTCATTTTCGATCCGGCCCGGCAGATCGGAGTCGGCGAATACACCTTTCGCTACAAGTTTCAAACGCATGGCCTTGTGATGGTAAGAATCGAGCACGGTCTGATTACTAAATGGCGCGAGTACGAAGTCGAATCCAATCTCCCCTGGGACCAATTCACCGCCGAAAACAAATTTTGATCATTCTTGCCCTGCTTCGCGACTCGACGCCATGATTTCTCGCAAGGACGCCTCCAAGGGGAGAGCCCCATCAACGCTGGGCAAGTGTTAAAGATTTGCTAATGGGCTCGATCTTGGTGTTGGCCAATCAACGAAATGGCGGGAAGTTTTCTGACCCCTTCAGCAAGCCGTCCCTTTCCTTTCAACATCTTAGCTCCGCTCAATGCACCATTCCGCCGCTAAACTGCCATTTTCCCCCGTTCGTTGCCTTCTTGATGCGAATCCGCCACCCCCTCAATAGGATAACTGTCGAAGCAGTGTAGGCCGGAGCGGGGCTTCGGTCGGAACTCCAGGTTCAACCCAGGGATCCTAAACGCACGCGAAGCACGACTTTGCGTGTGATCCCGGCAAAGCCCAGAGACCGAGCAAAGCCCGCAAACCGTAGGAACCAAAGCTAGAGCCTAGAGCCCAAAGCCTAGAGCCTGAATTTCGAAAGCGAGAGCATGATGCACAAACCTGTGAAGTATGTTGAAAAGGCAGTCACCGTCGCAGCGACGGGAGTCTGGGCCGTCTTCGAACGCCTGAACCGCATCAAGCCAAACCCATCGCCGACGCCCAAGTGGTCGGACAAGCCTCTGCTCAAGTCCTACGAAAAATCCAAGCCGCCTCTCGGTTGGCCGCGCACCACCGACTCGCTCTGCCCCAAGTGCGTGCCTGAAATTCGCCAGCAGATTCTTGACGGCGAACTGCCCCATGAAATTCTGCTCAACGAGAAGGTCGGCGAGATCAAGGCCACCATCATCGAGCGCGACGGCAAGATCCTCATGGTGAAGGATTGCCCCAAACACGGTCACTTCGAAGACGTTATGTCGATTGACCCTGAATTCTCACAGCACCTCGAGGAAGTTTTCCCGGGACGCGACATCACGGCCCATAACGACGAGAAGCTGCACAACCATGGGTCCTCTACCGTGAAGTACGGCCGCGGCTCGGTGCTGACCGTCGACCTCACCAACCGCTGCAACATGATGTGCGATCCCTGTTTCATGGACGCCAACCAGGTCGGCTTCGTCCACGAACTCACCTGGGAAGATATCAAGACGGTTCTCGACAACGCCGTCACCATCAAGCCGCGCCGCCAGATGTCAGTGCAGTTCTCCGGCGGCGAGCCCACACTGTCGCCATACTTCCTCGACGCGATTCGCTACGCCCGCAAGGTTGGATACAACTCAGTGCAGGCGGCCACGAACGGTATTGAGTTCGCCAAGAGTCTCGAGTTCGCCCAGCAAGCGGTGGAAGCCGGCTTGCGCTACGCCTATCTGCAGTTCGACGGCATTGGCAACGCTGCCAACTCGCATCGGGCGGTCGGCAACCTGTTCGACGTGAAACTCAAGGCTATCGACAATCTACACGCCGCCGGCTGCGAGATCGTTCCGGTCGTCACCATCGTGAACGGCATCAACAACGAGCAAGTGGGTAACATCATCAAGTTCGCGCTCGACAACCCCAAGAAAATCGGTTTCCTCTCGTTTCAGCCTGTCAGCTTCACTGGGCGCGACGAAGCCGTCACCGATGAGCGTCGTCAGGCTCAGCGCTACACCTTGAGCCATCTGGCGCACGACGTAAAAAATCAGACGGGCCTTGGCGAGCCCACACGCGATTGGTTCCCCATCAGCTTCATGGGCACATTCAGCGACTGGGCCGACGTGATGCATGCCAACGATGCCAATAACGATTGGGGCCAGCTCTCCTGCGGCTGTCACCCGAATTGCGGTACCGGCATGGCGGTCATGATCGACAAAGAAACAAAAGAAGCCGTCCCCGTCACCGCGTTCCTGAAAGGCGATCAGCTGGCGAAAGACATCGCCAAGGTTAACGACGCGGCCCGCAGCAAGTTCTGGAGCGGCATCGGCATGGCCCTTTGCCTGATGAAGAATTACGACCCGTTCCACTCGCCCACCCACTTCAAGCTGATGGACCTGCTGCAGAAGTTCGACAAGAACTACAACGTCACGGGGCGCAACTACGGCAAAGTCGGCCCCGACCGCACCATGGACGACGTAATGAAGCGGCGCAAGGACCGCTGGAACTTCCTGTTCATCGCCGGCATGTGGTTCCAGGACCTGTTCAACTACGACTTCCGGCGCACCGAGCAGTGCATCATTCCCTACGCCACGCAGGAAGGGGAGATCTCCTTCTGCGCCTACAACACCGGTGTGGGCTGGCGCAACATCATCGAGAAGATGCACATGACCGCGACCCTCACCAAGTGGTACGAGGAGCACGGCCGTCACGAAATCTTCGCGGGCGGCAAGAAGGTCAATCTCGAGAACACCAGTCATTCTCTTGTGCTGAACGACGAAATCGTCACCAAGGAAGTGCAGCACGATCTCGACAAGCTTGGCATCGCGAAGACCGCGCGGGAAGAGAAAGTGCGCGCCCGCGACCAGAAACAGAAGAACGACCCCGCCTACAACGCCCGCATGGCTGCGCTGTACCGCGAAGTCGTCCTGAAAGAGAAGACGGCCACCTCCGAAGGCGGCTTCATCCCGTTGAATGCGCTGAAGAATAACGGAGGCATTGCGCCAGCGCCAACGCCGGAAGTGAGCGAGCCGGTGCTGGGAGACTGAGGGCGGAGAGCGGGGTGTCAGGCCTCAGATCTCAGCTGTCAGGTGAGACGAAGCGTCCCGCGAAGTTAGGGTGGGCTCGCCTCGAAGCTTCTCGCTCAACGCTCAAAATTGTTAGTCAGGGAAGGGCCGCTGAGAGGCGGCCCATTTTTTCGCATCCTTCACTTGTTCAGATCTGTTATTGACACCCTGAGCGAAGTGAGGTGCCAGCCGCAGGAAGGCGAAGGACCCCATCTCGGCAGCGATGGTTCCGCCCGCGTAAGGTCTTTTCATCTGACCGCTGATCTTACTTCACCACCAGCCGCGAAAAATAAGCCTCCGTTGTGTTGTGTGCCCAAAGCCCAATCTGGCCATGTGACTCGCCTAGCTTCAAGTCATTCACTACGAGCGCCGGCTGTTCCGCCCCGTTCACGTACAACTGCGCCTTCGTGCCGGAAACCACAATCTTCATCTTCGTCCACACTCCCGGCTCCAGATCGACATACGATTCGTACATTCCGGGGCTCTCCTTACGCAGCCTTTCCCAGGGAAAATCCGGGGCCGAGACGTATTGCGTTGAGTGGTTACGCCGAAGTTGATTGTCGCAGCGCGCATTCGTGGGGCGCAAATAGAAATACTCTCCCCTCGTGCCTTTCGCTTGCACACGAAACGCTACTCCGATGAACCCACGCACATCGGCGGGCGCGCCCGCCCGCGGCGCTCCTGCTACCTCCACTTCGATCGTGCCATCACGAAAATCCGGTCCCATCAGGACGGCGAGCATGTCTTCATCGGCGTTCTCATGCCCCACTGTTGGAATCAGCTGGATCGAGCGACGACCCCGGTAGGTGACTACTCTGGCTTCGCTTCCAATCGCGACCAGGTCCTTGGCTGACTCAAGAGGGAAGTATGTCTTTTTCGCATCACGCGCGAAGGCTGCACATAACAGAACAAAAAACAGCAGGCTGGCTTCCAGTCGGCCGGACAAGCTGCACCTCCAAGAACTTGTTCTGACTTGCCAGGGGAAAGACTGAGAAACTGCAATTTGGTGAGCACCAGATGCTGCCCAAGTTCGCCCGCAGTGATGTTGGCACGCATTTAGGCCGGAAGAAGGATTCGTATCGGGACCCGGCATTCGGGGGTACTCAACACGGGCGCGAGAAACTTCATTTAGGGCGACCTCACTGATCCACGGGCGGCGAATATTCCTCGACCACCGACCAGTTCGTGCGCGACAGGTCCGCAAACTCTTTAACATCGGCCGTTGCGGCCTGCCCTTCGGGCGTCGCCCAAGCCGCTTCCATTGACTTCCAGTCATCGAAGTAGAGTTCCACGATCGCGCCCCATCCAGGATGTTTTCTGGTGGGGTCGGGAGACACATGGTTCTGTATGTATTTCCGCAGTCCCGGAATCTTGAGCGCCATTGGCGCATGCACATCACGCAGAAATCTGTGAAACTCTGCCTCGCTCAGCTCGGGTTTCTTGTAAAGCACAACCATGAATTTCAGCATGAGTGATCTGCGTCCTCCGCGCTCAAAACGAGGAAGGAAAAGAAACGTCCGGAAAAGCTCTTAACCGCAAAGTTCGCGAAGGAAGCGCGGAGGTCGCAAAGAAAAGAAACCTTGGGGTCAAGATTTTTCATTTTCCTCTTTCTGAAGCGAGCAGTCTCCCTGGAACGCATGGCCAAAATT
>QIAH01000395.1 GCA_003225465.1 Acidobacteriota bacterium
AACAACTGATTTGCCGACGACCGACAACCGACGACCGATGACCGACGACCGACGACTGACGACTGGGTTTAAGTAACGCTCACCTCCGTATACGTCCCGTACACCTCACGCAGCGCCTCGCAAATCTCGCCCACGGTTGCGTAAGCACGCACTGCATCAACAATGTAAGGCATCGTATTCGCGGGCGAGACACTGCCATCGCGCCCCGCCTTAGGCTCTTGTGCTGCAGCCTTCTTCAGCGCCTCCAGCCTGCGCTGCACTTCTTCATTCGACCGTCGCGCGCGCAGTGCCTTGAGTTTCGCCGACTGCTGACGAGCCACGGTTTCATCGATGTACAGAATGCGCGGGGACTCTTCTTCGATGACAAACTCGTTGACGCCCACTATGACTTTTTCGCGCGCCTCGGCAGCGCGCTGGTACTGGTACGAAGCCTCCGCAATTTCTTTCTGCGGATATCCGCGTTCGATCGCCTTCACCATTCCGCCCATCTGATCGAGCTTCCCGAAGTAATCGAAGGCGCCTTGCTCCATGTCGAGCGTCAGCTTCTCCACGAAGTACGATCCCCCTAGCGGATCGACGGTCTGTGCCACGCCCGATTCATACGCGATGATCTGCTGCGTCCGCAACGCAATCCGCGCGGCTTCTTCGGTAGGCAGCGCCAGCGCTTCGTCGTAAGAATCCGTGTGCAACGACTGGGTTCCGCCCAGCACCGCCGCCAGAGCCTGGAGTGCCACCCGCGCGATGTTATTCATCGGCTGCTGCGCCGGCAGGGAAACTCCGGCCGTCTGGGTATGGAAGCGCATCAGCCACGTGCGCGCATTCTTTGCGCCGAAGCGGTCCCTCATCAGTCGATACCAAATCTTGCGCGCCGCCCGGTACTTCGCGATCTCCTCGAAGAAATCATTGTGCGCGTTGAAGAAAAAGCTCAGCCGTGGCCCAAACTCATCCACTTCCAGTCCCCGCCGCCGCGCCCACTCCACGTACTCCACGCCGTCATAGATCGTGAATGCGAGTTCCTGCAGGGCGGTCGAGCCCGCCTCGCGGATGTGATATCCGCTGATGGAGATCGTGTTAAACCGCGGAGTGAATTTCGATCCGAACTCGAACGTGTCCACCACCAGACGCATGCTGGGTGCAGGAGGGTAGATGTATTCCTTCTGTGCGATGTACTCCTTCAGGATGTCGTTCTGAATCGTGCCGGAGATCTTTTTCCAATCCGCGCCCTGTTTCTCAGCGACCACCAGGTACATCGCCCATAGCACGCTGGCCGGAGAATTGATGGTCATCGATACTGTCGTTTTCTCCAGGTCGATGCCGTCGAACAGGATCTCCATGTCTTCGAGCGAATCGATGGCCACACCGCACTTCCCAACTTCGCCCTCGCTGGCCGGATGATCGGAGTCGTAACCCATGAGCGTCGGCAGATCGAACGCGACCGATAGCCCTCCGCCGCCATGCTCAAGCAGATACTTATAGCGCCGGTTGGTTTCTTCCGGCGAGGCAAAGCCGGAGAACATGCGCATTGTCCATAGCTTTCCGCGGTAGCCGGTGGCGTGAATGCCGCGCGTGTAGGGCGCTTCGCCGGGGAACCCGAGATACTTTTCCTCGCTCCAATCTCCCGGGAGATCTGCCGGGGTATAAAGCCGTCGCACCGGGACATTCGAAATCGTGCTGAAACGAGCGTGGCCCTGCTCGTCGAGATTCGTTCCCGTCGGCGCGCCAATCGGCTTCTCAGGCGCCTTCTCGAGCGTTGGCGCGAGCATCTTCTCCGCCCATTGCTTTTCGCCGTCTGAAGGATGCCGTCCTTCGAAAACGTCGGCGGTCGGGCTCTCGGCGACTTGCGGCTTGGAATACGGTTTTTTCTGATTAGCCATGGGGCTTTTACATCCTCAATTCGATGATAGAGGAGGCATTCGGTGCGAACAAGACACGCTCGGCTTCGCCAACCGGATGGTTGGTAGGTAGTTTGGAACCTCAGCGGAAAAGCAGGTTCTTCGCTGCGCTCAGGGTGACAAATCTTTAGTGCGATTTGATGCGTGTCATCTCCCACGCCTTCGCATATTTCCACGAGACATAGACAGCATGGTAGAGATGCATCAGCAATCCCTCGCCCCCATCCAAAAATCCGAGCCGCACCACGTAGTTGTAGAAGAATGTAGCCAGCGGCCGAATCACAATATCGGCCACGCTGAAGCTTTGCCGCCCCTGCGAAACCGCCAACTCCGCGCCCAGTGACGAATACCGGTTCATATGTGCGATGTAATAGCTCAGCGTCGGATAGGTGTAATGCACAAGTGCGTTCCGGAATTGCCGGCTCCGTTGTGCCACCTCCGGCTGCAATTCGCAGCGATCGTGCGGATCGTGCCCGGTCACAAAGCCTATGCCGTTGCGAAACAGGCGCAGCTTCGGGTCCGGATAAAATCCGCCATGCTGCATCCAGCGTCCCAGAAAGAGATTTTGTCGCGGAAGCCAGAATCCGTTCATGTCGCCGGGATTCGCCAACGCTTCCCGAATCTCTTCCGTCAACTCCGGACTCACTTCCTCGTCTGCGTCCAACAGCAGGACCCAATCCTTCGTACACAATTCGATCGCGTACTGCTTCTGTGCCACGTACCCGCGCCACGGTTCCTCGACTACCCGTGCGCCGTGCTCGTGCGCGATCTCACGCGTGCGATCCTTCGACCCTGAATCCACCAGCACAATCTCATCCGCCCAGCGCACGCTGGCCAGCGTGCGGCCAATATTGGCCTCTTCATCCATCGCCACAATGGCCACAGAAAGACTCATAACTCAGAGAGGATTTGCTGAATTGAAAATGGAACCGCGTATTGTCTCACACGGAAACAGCTGCCACGCCCGCGTCTGGACTAGATCCCGCCGCCGTCCGAGTACGTGTCCCACTCCTGGTCGATAGTGAGGTTGGGCTCTGGAGTCAGGACGGCTTGCGTGTGCTGCTGGAGTTGCTCGCGAATCTGGTGGACCTCGGCCGCCAGCCGGATGCAGACGTCCGACATCGGGTCACTGATTTCTTTCGGGTCGCTGATCACCACGCGCTTCCCATTGCGCAGCACAATATGACCCGGCACGCCGACAATGGTCGAGTTATCCGGAATGCTGCGCAGCACCACCGATCCCGCCCCAACGCGGCAGTTATTTCCCACGGTGATGTTTCCGAGGACCTTGGCCCCGGACCCGATAATGACATCGTTCCCGATAGTGGGATGCCGCTTGCCCTTCTCCTTGCCCGTGCCGCCCAGCGTCACCCCCTGATACATCACGACGCGATCGCCCACAATACTGGTTTCGCCGATCACCACCGCCATGCCGTGATCGATGAACAGCCGGTGGCCGATCTGTGCTCCGGGGTGGATCTCAATGCCCGTGAACAAGCGTGATACTTGCGACAGCCAGCGCGACAGCAGCCGCAGATCGTGAATCCAGAGCCAGTGATAGATGCGGTACGCCCACAGCGCATGCAGTCCGGGATAGCACAGCAGCACTTCCAGATACGAACGCGCCGCCGGATCGCTTTCGAACACGGTGGCGATGTCTTCGCGTACAGATTTAAAAAACGAGACCATTCGTTCGGAAATCAAACGGCTACGGTTGTCATCTCCATCGATTCCTTGCGCAGGTGATCGAATAACACGCTGCTCAGATAGCGCTCGCCAAAGTCCGGTAATACCGTCACGATCAGCTTCCCGGTATTCTCCGCGCGTTGCGCCACCTGGATCGCGGCGACCACCGCCGCGCCCGAAGAGATGCCCATCAGCAGTCCTTCTTCCTTGGCTAAGCGCCGCCCCATGACCAGCGCCTCTTCGCTCGAGACCTGAATCACTTCGGAAATATAGTCGGTGCGAAGAATATCCGGAATAAATCCCGCGCCGATCCCCTGGATCTTGTGAGGAGTGGGCGCGCCCCCTGACAGCACCGCGCTTTCTTTTGGCTCGACGGCGATTGCTTTGAAACTCGCTTTGCGTGGACGAATATACTCCGTCACACCAGTGATGGTTCCACCGGTGCCGATACCGGAGACAAGAAAATCAACTTTCCCCTCAGTGTCGTCCCAGATTTCGGGCCCGGTGGTTTCGAAGTGAATCTTCGGATTGGCGGGATTAGCGAACTGCTGCAGGATGTAGCCACCGGGCGTGTTCGCTTTGATCTCCTGCGCCTTGGCCATGGCGGCCTTCATTCCGCTGGGCCCGGGCGTCAGCACCAGTTCCGCCCCGAACGCCCGCAACAGCACGCGCCGCTCCAGACTCATGGTATCGGGCATCACGAGAATCAGGCGGTATCCCTTAACTGCCGCAACGAACGCCAACCCGATGCCGGTATTGCCGCTGGTCGGCTCGATGAGAACCGTTTTGCCCGGCTGAATTTTTCCGGTATGTTCGGCATCTTCGATCATGCTCACGCCGATGCGGTCTTTGACGCTCGCGCACGGGTTGAAGCTCTCCAGCTTGGCCGCGACCTTCGCGTGACATCCTGCCGTCACTTTGTTCAGGTAAACAAGAGGCGTACGACCGATCAACTCCGTCACGTCATTGGCGATTTTCATTGAATGACTGCTCCTTTTTAGTACTGATTCCTGCGCCGACGATGCGGTGCAAAAAAGCTCTAGCTGTATCAGGGCACGTCTTCAGGCTGCCGTAAGTCGTTCCTCTACCGAGCCCTTTTATGGGCGGCCTAAGAGGGCTACAAGGATACTTCAAAGCAAAACAAAAGGCCTCGCCGCGAAAGCGAGGCCCAAAACATCTGTCCCAACCTAATTCTGCGGCTGCGGCGGATTCTCCGGCACCGTTTGTGTTGGCAGCTGCGGAACCACATCCGGTTTCGCTTGCGACCGCGGCTGCACGTACGGAACGTTGGGCATCTTGTTGACCACGCCCGACTCCGCATCTGACAAATCAATACCATTGTGCTCGAGCAACTGGCCGGTCGCCCGGTCCAACTCCACCCGCGCCTTCTCGTACGATGCGCGCGCACCCACCAGGTTCGAGCGGCTCTGGGTGAGAGCGCTCGATTGTTGCAGCACCAGTGTCGAGGTGGACGCGCCCAGGGCGTACTTCTTTTGTTCCGCCTCGAGCGACTGCTGCGCCAGGTCGACCGCTGCTTGTGCCGCGGCTACTCCTGCCCGGTTCTGCTGTACCGCGAACTGCGCATTGCGGACCTCAATGCGAATCTGGTTTTCGATCTGCTGCAGCCTCATCTGCTCCTGCCGGTATTCCAGTTCCGAACGAATCTGTAAAGCTTGCGCTACCCGATTGCGAATCGGAATCGACAAGGTCACCCCTACGCCCTTGTCGGGTGCGCTGGAGTTCACTAGCTGGCTCAAAGCGTTGCTATATCCCACGCTGTGTGCGGTGCGAAATGGAGGCGCCGCCCGGGTCGGATCGAAACAGAAATTTGAGATGGGGTTTTGTCCCGGCTGGCACGTTTGCAGAATCGGATTTACGTCACCGCCAATGCCCGAACCGCCGTAGTACGCGAACAGATCGAGACTGGGCAGCAGGTTGTTGCGGATCGCCTTATTACTGATGGCGGTGTTGTGCAAGTTCATGCGTGCCTCAGCCAGTTCCGGCCGGCGGCTGAGCGCGGAGTCGACCAGGTCCTGCGTGGGTACCACCGGTTCCACCTCAGGAAGCAACATGGTGTCCGTCGGAATCACGTCCGCATCCGCCAGCGCCGGATCGACCAGCGTCCGGCTAAGCGCGTTCTTCATCAGCAACTGTTGCAGTTCGAGGTTGGTCTGTGCCACCGTCAACTGCTGCTGGTCCGTGGCAACCGTGCTTTCGGCTCGCACCACCTCGATCGGAGCCAGCGTTCCAATCTCCACCTGCTTCTTGTTATCGGAGAGCGTCTTGTTCGCGAGTGCCAGCGCGTCCTGTTGCACCTTCACATTTTCGTAAGCATTCACCAGGTCCCAATACATATTCTGGATCTGGTCCACGGTGGTGGTCACCTGCAACCGGAACACCACATCCGAGATTTCCCGGTTCGTCTTCGCAATCTGAATAAATCGCCGGTTGGGTGCAAATCCGAAGCCTTGGAGCAGGTGTTGCGTCAGTCTGAATTGCAGCGTGGAAGCCAGGAACGGCGTGTAAGTATTGGTGGGATTGTTCGAGGTCACGTGCGTGTTATTGAATCCTAGCGAAATGTTCGAGCCCCACTGGAACCCTTGTAGGTACGAAAAATTCGCACTCCCCGTGTTGGTGTTCCCGATGGGGATTGGGCTGAAAATGCTGCTCGACTGCGTGTAATTGCGATCTATCTGGAGGTTCGCGCTTAAGATGGGATCGAAGCTCGTCACCGCCGGCCCCAAGCCAAGAGTGCTGCTGACAATACCACCCAGGCCCGCGCCAGCACCGGCCGCTCCGGCGCTGGTTCCTCCAGGGCCCGTGCCGACCGTAGACCCCAGGCCGCCCGTTGTGCCTCCGGGCGTGTTCTGCACCACGCCGAAATTCGTTCCCAGGAACGTCGCTCCGGCCTTGGTACGGAGAATGTCGGTGTCCGCGATGCTCATGTTGTAACGCTGAATCGCGATATCCATGTTGTTCTCGAGGGCGATCGCGATTGCATCATTCATCGACAGCATGAGCTTGCCGTCTTGCAGCATCGACTCGATTCTCGGCGTATTGGATAGATTGGGAGCCGGAACCTGGCGCGAGGTATAAGGTGCGATCAGGTTCGGGAAAGGCGAATGCGGCTTCGCATAGTCCTCGACCTTAAAGGGCTTTGGGGCGGCTGCAGAGCGCGTCGCCGAAGGTGCCTGGGGCATCGGGTTAGACTGCGAATCCTGGGCCCATGTTCCGCTAACCAGAGTGACAGCAATCGTCAGCGCGGCGAGAAACCGCTCGGGGGACTTCAAACAAGGCAATGACATTCGCGTTCTCCGTAAATAAGGACTGGTTCCAAATCCATGAAAACCTGCAGGAGCGTTTGTGTGCCTGGCTCTGCAGAGGTTTATACGCAATGCACGCGGTGAAGGTTCCTTCCAAAGAGGCGCCAGAAAGGTTGCAATACCCGGGAAGTTCCCAAGTATAGCCGACCGTTCTTCGCTTTCCAGTGACGCCTCTGCCTGAAACGAGTAAAACTTTGTAAACGTTCGTAAACGCCTTAGATGTGCAGACTTCGATTCAGGACTCGGACAAAACGTGCTCCGCAATCTCAAATTGACGCTTTCCTATGACGGCTCCGACTTCTCCGGATGGCAGGTGCAGCCCGACGCAAGCACGATTCAAGGCACACTGGCGTCAGCGATTGGACGTCTCACCGGCGAAAATGTCTTGCCGCAAGGATCGGGGAGAACGGACGCCGGCGTCCATGCTCTGGCACAGGTCGCGACGTTTTCGACCGCTTCGCCCATCCCGGTCGAAAATTTTCTGAAAGCCCTCAACGACATCCTCCCGCCGTCCATCCGCATTCTCGAAGTCAAAGAGGTCTCCGCTGATTTCCACGCGCGCAAGTCGGCGAAGGCCAAGACCTATCGCTATCGCATCTGTCGCGCTGCGATCTGCTCGCCCTTCCTCGTCCGCTACGTCTGGCATTTTCCCTATCCCATCGCTGAGAACGCGATGTCAAACGCCGCGGCTGCAATCGTCGGCGAGCACGACTTCACCTCCTTTGCAGCCGTCGATCCGGAGCGTGGTCAAGAGAACAATGAGGTCTCGAACGTGCGCACGATTTTCTCGTCGCGCTTTGAACGCCAGAATGATGAATTTGTCTACACGGTCCGCGGCAGTGGTTTCCTACATCACATGGTGCGCAACCTGGTGGGAACTTTTATTCTGGTCGGCAAAGGAACGCTGCAGCCGCAAGATGTAGCGCCCATCCTCGCTGCCCGCGATCGTTCTGCAGCCGGCGCGACCGCTCCCGCCAGCGGTCTCTTTTTGGTAAGCGTCGAGTATTAAAAGCGCCCTGCTTGTCTGGCGCGGGCGACCGCGCCCGCGTAAACTTTGCTTATCCGCATGGCGACAAATGTTGAAATCGCGACCCGAAGGGTCGCCTCTACCAATCCGGCGACCGGCGAATTGTTGAGAGAATTGGATTGCGCCTCTGATGCCGAAGTGCACGCCGCCGTAGCCCGGGCCCACTCCGCGCAACCCGCATGGGCCGCGCTCAGCGTCGAAGAGCGCATTCGCATTCTCCGAAAATTTCAGCGGCTCCTGCACGAAAACAAAACCGAAGTCGCTACTCTCATCACGCAAGAAGCCGGCAAGCCTTACGTGGAAGCCCTGCTGACCGAAGTCCTGGTCGTCCTCGACGCCGCCCGTTTCCTCATCGACAACGCGTTCGCATTTCTCCGCGAACAACCGGTCCCGCACGGCAGCGTTGCGATGAAGGCGAAAAAAGGGCGTATCCTGCGCGAGCCCTACGGCGTGATTGCCATTATTTCCCCCTGGAACTATCCCCTGTCCATTCCCGCCGTCGACGCGCTGGCCGCTGTGATCACTGGAAATGCAGTGGTGTTGAAGCCCTCGGAATTCACATCGCTGATTGCGTTGAAACTGGCATCCCTCCTGCACACGGCCGGAGTTCCGAAAGAAGTCTTCCAGGTAGTTGTGGGCGACGGTGCAACCGGTGCCGCGCTTCTCAACTCCGAAGTCGACAAGCTCATCTTCACTGGCAGTGTTCCAACCGGCAAACGGATCGCGCAAGCTGCCGCCGCCCGCCTCTTGCCGGTCGTGCTGGAACTCGGAGGCAAAGATCCGATGCTCGTGCTCGACGATGCCGACCTCGATGTCGCCTCGAGCGCAGCCGTTTGGGGCGCCTTCGTCAACGCCGGCCAAGCCTGCCTCTCGGTCGAGAGATGTTACGTCCACCAATCGCTTTACGAAAAATTCCTGGACGCCTGTGTCGCGAAGGCGCAGAAATTGCGCGTCGGCAACGGCATGGATCCGCAGACCGACATCGGTCCGATGATCCACGGACGGCAGTTGCGCATCGTCGAGACGCAGGTGGAGGAGGCCCGTACCCAGGGCGCCCGCGTCCTCGCCGGAGGTGCTCGCCTGCCCGAACTCGGCCCACATTTCTACGCGCCCACCGTCCTCGCCGATGTCACTCACAAGATGCATATCATGCGCGAAGAAACGTTCGGCCCCGTGTTGCCCGTCGCGCCCTTCAGCGGCGATGCGGAAGCGATCCGTCTAGCGAACGATTCGGAGTTCGGCCTGGCGGCCAGCATCTGGACGCGTGACAAGAAGCGTGGAGAAGCAATTGCGCGCCAGATCGACGCCGGAACCGTCATGGTGAATGACGTGATCTCGTGCTTCGGCATCAGCGAAGCTCCCCACGGAGGCTTCAAGGCCAGCGGCATCGGCCGCTCCCACGGCCAATTCGGCCTGGAAGAAATGGTGCGCGTAAAATACCTCGACACCGACCGCCTCCCACGCATGAAGAAACTCTGGTGGTACGGCTACGGCGAAAAGCTCACCCACCAAATGGAAGCCTTCGTCGATCTCCAATTCGCCCATCGCATTGGCGACCGCCTCCGAGCAACCCTGAAATCCGCTGGAGTCCTGAAGAGCCGAAAACTATAGATTTCCCATAGAAAATATCTATCGAAGATGAAGCGAGTGGCCGGTTCAGCTGCCCAACTGGACGGCAGACGATTCATGAATCACCACAGAGACGCAGCGGGACAGAGAGAAGCCAATTCAGGTCTTCTCTGTGCCTCTGTGACTCTGTGGTGAGCCAAGGCTCGCGGCGATCACGAAGGAAGATATGGCGCTTCGCGCACGCGCGCGGGGACGCCCGCCGCTCCAGTGTCGGGTTTGGCCAGAGCCCATCGCCTAGCGACTAGAGCCGCATTTTGGTGCCCGTGCAACCGTTTACAGTAAAATAGCTCTCCAGGGCTGAACTCTGGCCCCGCTACTCCGTGTGAAAGAGAGGACTTCTCTTTGGCAGCCGGTGAAACCACGATTCCGCACGCCTTGCAGCAGCTTCCGAACCATAAAGTCAAAATCAAGAAGCCGGGCCAGCGCGCCTGCAACGAAAAAGACGAGAAAGGCAAGTTCTGCGGTGGCCACTTGAAGCGCTGGTTTTACAGCACCGATGCGCTCGAGCAGGAATGTGGATGCATCCAAAAAGCCTGGGGCCGGGAGGCGGAAGTCTATCGCTGCGAAATTTGCAAAACGCTGTACCTGCCCAATCCGGAGAGCGCGCGCGGCACCAACGTTGCAGGCGAGGGCCAGCTCTCAGTATTTGGCCTCACCGTGCCGCCAAAGGAAGAGAAGAAATAGAGCAGTCGTCAGTCGTCAGTCTTCAGTCGTCAGCAAAAAGGCGAATCGGCACGAAACGATTTTCTTGGTTTTAGCCGACGACCGACGACCGAGGACCGACGACGAAGTGCCAACGACCAACGACGAAGGTCCATAGCTCGTGACTAGCTGGAGACAGGAGACTGGCGACTGAAACGGAGACTGACGACTGGAATCCGGCCTCATCTACGACTGGAACACCATCCACCCGCAATCGCTGCGGCCCGCCGGACAGGTGTTGCTCAACGATGAGACTCTGCGCGACGGCCTGCAGTCTCCCTCCGTGCGCGATCCCCTTATCCAGGACAAGATCACGATTCTCCACTTGATGGAATCGCTGGGCATCAACTCGCTCAACCTCGGCCTGCCCGGCGCCGGGCCGCGCGCGGTTGAGCACGTCACCGCTCTCGCCCGCGAGATCGTCAACAACAAGCTCCGGATTCGCGCCAACTGCGCTGCCCGCACCCACGAAAACGATATCCGGCCGATCGCTGAGATTACGCAGAAAACGGGCCTGCGCATCGAAGCCGCTACCTTCATCGGCTCGAGCCCCATTCGCCGCTATACCGAGGGCTGGACGGACGACTTCCTCCTCCAGACCACCGAGAAGGCTGTCACCTACGCCGTTTCGCTCGGCCTCGATCCCATGTACGTCACCGAAGACACCACGCGCTGCGATCCCGAGATGGTGAAGAAGCTTTACTCGACCGCCATCCGCCACGGCGCGCGCGCCATCGTCATCTGCGACACCGCCGGACATGCCACCCCCATGGGAGCCTTCGCCCTGGTGCGCTTCGTGCTCGATCAGGTCGTGAAGCCCTCGGGAGAAAAAATTCGAGTCGATTGGCACGGTCACTGCGACCGCGGGCTGGGTGTTGCCAATGCGATGGCCGCACTTGTCGCCGGTGCGGACTGCGTGCACGCGTCGGCACTAGGTGTGGGCGAGCGTGTCGGGAACACGCAAATGGATCTGATGCTCGTCAATCTCAAGCTGATGGGAATTCCTCCCTGGGCCGCGCAAGACCTCACCCGTCTCAAGGACTACTGCGTCGCGGTCGCGCGCGCCACGGGCATTCCTATTCCAGCCAACTACCCCGTTGTCGGCGATGATGCGTTCCGCACCGCCACCGGCGTGCATGCGGCCGCCATCGTCAAGGCTTACAAGAAGAACGACGTCGAACTCGCGAACTCTGTCTACTCTGGCGTGCCTTCGCACGTCTTCGGACTCGAGCAGGTGATTGACATCGGTCCCATGAGCGGCAAATCCAACGTGCATTTCTGGCTCGAGCGCCGTGGAATTCCTGCCAGCGACGAAATCGTAGATAGGATCTATGCCCGAGCCAAGCAGTCCGATCACACCCTCACCGACGCCGAGATCCTCGATTGCGTGAAGTTTCCCACCCATCCCCAGCACTAACGTCCAACTCCAGCTTTCGCGAGAGCCTGTGACTTTTTGTGCCCCAGGTTCGCGCGCGTTTGTTGCGCGCTAACCTGGGGTGCGAGCTGCAAGGACCGCGAAGTCAAAGGTAGGCCATCTGCCACACGGCGCACGTAACAAATGTCGTGTCCCGACCGTAATCCTCGAAAGCAACCCGGCCGGTCCATTCGCGTTGTAAGATGACCCAATCAGCTCATGCCCACCGGGTCGCGCGCCGAAGTGTCGGATCTCTATCCCTCGGTTCACGAGGAGGTAGCTCGACTCTCGGCCGCTCCCGAAATTCGCTCGGCCTTCAACTGGTTTCGCGCGCAGGAGCCGCAGCTTTCCCATTGGCAGGCGGAAATGGCCCGCATTGCAGCCCCTCCCTTCGGAGAAGCTCCGCGCGCCGCCTGGCTATCGGAGCGCTTCCTTGAGATCGGACTCGACGACGTTCGGGTCGATGACGTAGGCAACGTCTTCGGCATTCACCCTGGATTCGGAAAGCGGTACATCGCGCTGAGCGCACACATCGACACGGTTTTTCCTGCCGGCACTCCTCTCAACGTCCGCCAGCAGGGAACTCGCCTCTACGGTCCCGGTGTTTCGGACAACGGAGCTGGCGTGGCCGCCCTCCTCGGCATTGCCGCGCTCCTCCGTTCCGTCCGTATCCGCCATGCCATGCCATTTCTGTTCATCGGTAACGTCGGTGAGGAGGGCGAGGGCGATCTGCGGGGTATGCGCCACATCTTTGCTACTCCGCGCTGGAAAGACTCTATCGCCTACAGCCTGATTCTCGACGGCGCTGGTTCCGACACCATTGTTGCCGAGGCCCTGGGCAGCCGCCGCTTCGAAATCATCGTGCGCGGTCCCGGCGGTCACTCCTGGAGCGATTTCGGCGCGCCTAACCCGATCGTCATCCTCGCCCGCGCCATCGAGCACTTCTGCCAAACGCCCGTCTCTTCGACGCCCAAGAGCACCTTCAACATCGGTGTCATTCGTGGCGGCACTTCCGTCAATTCCATTCCCGAGTCGGCCAGCATGCGCGTGGATCTGCGTTCGACCTCCACCACCGAACTCGAGCGGCTGGAACGTTCCTTGCGCGTGTGTCTGGATCAGTCAGTCGAAGCCGAACAGCGCGCTGCCGACCACCGCGCCTCTGCGCAGCGCAAAACGCATTCCGTCACCTGCGAAGTGGTGGTGATTGGCGACCGTCCGGCCGGAGAGTTGGACCCGAATGCACGTCTGCTGCAAGTGGTACGCGCCGTCGATGCCCACCTGGGCAACGTGGCACAGGTCCAGCGAGCTTCGACCGACGCCAATATTCCTTTGTCGCTGGGTCGCCAAGCCATTGCCATCGGCGGCGGCGGTTCCGGTGGCGGTGCTCACACCCTGCAGGAATGGTTCGACTGCAGCGGGCGCGAACTCGGGCTGAAGAGAATTCTGCTCACATTACTCGTGCTGGCGGGAGTCGGCGAATGAACGTGCGCACAGCTGTGCTACTGTCGCTGGCATTTTGCAGCGCGCAGGCGCAGGATCAGCCTGTCATGCCCAAAGCGGACCTCATTTTTGTGCACGGCAACGTCTACACCGGCGTCGTCGAAGCCTCCTCGTTCAAATCGATTAAACGCGCGCAGGCGATTGCCGTTCGCGGTGATCGCATTGAAGCCGTCGGAGAAAACGCCGAGATTCTCAAGCTGAAAGGCCCGCAAACCGAGGTAATCGATCTGGGCGGAAGGTTCATCATGCCCGGATTCAATGACGCGCACGTCCACCTTTCCGAAGGCGGGTCCCAGCGTCTGAACGTCAATCTCATCGGCGTGAAGTCTCTCGACGAGTTTCGCGAACGCATTCGCGCTAAGGTCGAAGCGGCCGCCCCGGGGGACTGGATTCTGGGCGGCGGCTGGGACGAAAACCTCTGGCCCGTCAAGACCGTCCCTACGCGCTGGGATGTAGACGAGGTTTCCGGCGACCATCCGATTTTTCTGGACCGCGTGGATGGCCACATCGCCGTTGCCAATACCCGCGCTCTGCAACTCGCCAGCATTACCATCGCCAGCCGCGACCCCAAGGGCGGAAAAATCGACCGCGATTCAAACGGGCAACCCAACGGCATTTTGCGCGAGACGGCCCGCGCCGCCGTCGTCAACGCCATCCCCGAGCCCACCCACGACAAGCGCCGCCAGGCCATGGAAGCCGCTCTCGCCGATGCTGCCCAGTGGGGCCTCACTTCCCTCCAGGACAATTCCAAGAGTTGGGAAGATTTCAAAATCCTCGAGGAGATCGAAAAAGAGGGCAAACTCACCGCGCGCATTTCCGAGTGGCTTCCGTTCAACGATCCCCTCGACCAGCTCAATGCAAAACGCAAGCAGCATCCCGCGTCGGACCCCATGCTTCACACCGGCATGCTCAAAGCCTTCATGGATGGATCGCTGGGCTCGCACACCGCCGCGCTGCTCGAGCCCTATGCCGATGATCCGAAGAACGTCGGCTTGCCCCAGTACGATCCCGCCAAGCTCAATGACATGGCCAAAGAACGCGTGCTCGACGGCTTCCAGCTCGGCTTCCACGCCATCGGCGACAAAGGCGCGCAGCTGGCGCTCGATGCTTTCGCCGAGGCCGAAAAAGCGGCGAAAGAAAAAAAAGTCAAAGCCGCCAATGGGGGAAACGATTATCGCCTGCGCATCGAGCACGCCCAGGTCGTTACTCCGCTGGAGATCGTGAAATTTCGCGACCTCAAAGTCATTGCTTCGATGCAGCCCTGTCACCTGCTCACCGACATGAGGTGGGCGCAAGCTCGCCTCGGCGAAAAGCGCGCCGCCCATTCCTATGCCTGGAACGAGTTTCTCAAGCGAGGCGTCACCCTGGCTTTCGGCACGGATTACCCGGTCGAGCCTCTGACGCCTTTTCGTGGCCTCTACGCCGCCATTACGCGCAAAAGTGAAGACGGGAAGCAGGAATACTTCCCGGAACAGAAGATCACCATGGACCAGGCGATCGCTGCCTACACCACGGGCTCGGCCTTCGCGGAATTCGAAGAGAAACAAAAGGGCCTGATGGTTCCCGGAATGTTCGCCGACTTCACCGTGCTCGATCGCGACATCACCGCCGTCTCTCCCCAAAAGCTCCTGGAGACGAAAGTTCTCCGCACCGTGGTGGGGGGAAAGACTGTCTACGAAGCAAAGTAGCTCCTTCACTCCAATTGCTGAACTTTCCACATGAGCTGGCGAGAGCGGGAGCGGCTCTTCTACTGGGGATCGGCCCTCGCCATCGTTCCGGCGCTGGCCTTCCTCCCCGCTTTTGTTGCGCTCGTCTTCCATCCGGCGATTCCCCATGCCACCGTCTATGCAGCCTTCCTGTTCCCCATCCTGGCGATCGCTGAATTTTTCGGCGTCTTCAAACTTGTCCGCGGCTGCGTTGCGCGTCCCTTTGACCTGCTGACATTTCTAAGCTTCGGCGCCTTATTCGTCCTGCTTGTCATCGCGACGTACACAGGAGTGTTCCTCGCCGCCTTGGCTCAGCGCATGTAACCCGCCGAACGCTGCGTTGCAAGCATTCTGCCTACGCGTGAACGAAAGCACCCCGTGACAGAAAAAACTCCTTCCGGCGTAAAACGCTTTACTGCCCCCCAGCGTCTAAGGCTTAAGGCCTTTACTACCTGCCTCATGCCTGCCCGAAAGGACCGAACAGGTATAATTTAGCGGGTCACGAGTTTATCGGAGGAAGTAACACTATGGAACCGCGCGAAAGCGCTTTTTGGGTGAGCCTGAAGGCCAATCGCTGGCTCTACACCCTCAGCATCCTGGCCACGCTGACTGTTGGCATTCTTATCGGCTCGGTGGTTTCCTACGGAGTCAAGGGCAAAGAGGCGCAAAAATCATCCGATGCGTCTCCCCTGACTGTTCCGTCACCCCAGCAGCTATCGAATACCTTTTCGCAGATTGCCAAGCAGCTCGAGCCCGCCGTCGTCAACATCAATACCGAATCCACTATCAAGAACCCGCACAAGCAGCGCCGGGGCGCGCGCCCTGGGCCCGATGAAGACGACAACGGCGGTGGTGGCGGCGGTGGCAGTCCCTTCGATGATTTCTTTGACCGCTTCTTTGGGGGCCAAGGTGGTCCCGGTGGCGGTGGTGGCGACATCAAGGAGCGTTCGCTAGGTTCCGGTGTTGTCGTGGATGCCAAAGGGTACATCATCACCAATCGTCACGTAATCGAGAAGGCCGACCGAATTCGCGTTCGCCTGCAGGATGAACCGCCCGGCGTCCAGCACGATGCCAAGGTCGTCGGCTCTGATCAGGAAACCGACCTTGCCGTCATCAAGATCGAATCAGACAAAGGTCTTCCCACCGCCAAAATCGGTAACTCCGACAGCATGCAGGTCGGTGACTGGGTACTTGCCATTGGCAGCCCGTTCGGACTGCAGGCGACTGTCACCGCCGGCATTGTGTCCGCCAAGGGACGCAACATCGTCCCCGGCCGCCAGTTCCAGTCCTTCGTGCAGACGGATGCCGCCATCAATCCCGGAAATTCCGGCGGCCCGCTCGTGAACATGGCTGGCGAAGTCATCGGCATCAATACCGCGATTCTGACCGAAACCAACGCTTACGCTGGCGTCGGTTTCGCCATGCCGTCGAATACCGTCGTAAACGTCTATAACCAGATCATTGGCCCAGAGCACAAGGTCACACGTGGCTCGATCGGTGTAGAATTCGCCGCCCAGCCCGTGCCCGCGATCGCGCGTGTCTACGGAGTCCAGTCCGGCGTTACGATCTCCAACGTCGTTCCCGGAAGCCCTGCCGATTCCGCCGGCCTCAAAGTGGGTGACACCATCACCTCGGTTGATGGGAAGGACGTAAAGAACGGCGACGAGCTCGTCGCAGACATTGCCTCCCGCAAACCCGGCTCCAAGGCCAAACTCGGCTTCGTGCGCAATGGCAAGAAGGAAGAGACCACCGTCACCATTGCCGATCGCTCCAAGCTTTTCGCCGCGCGCCTGGGTGAAGATCAGCAGGGCAACGAGGAGCAGCAACCCAAGGAGAGCAAGCTGGGCCTGACCGTCCGCGCTCTCACTCCTGACCTCGCCGACCGCCTGGACGTTCCGGCCGGCAAGGGTGTGATTGTGCAGGATGTGAAGGGCGGTTCTTTTGCCGACGACATCGGCCTGAACCGCGGCGACGTCGTGCTCGAAATTAACAAGCAGCCCGTGAATTCGGCCGAGGACTTCGCCCGCATCGAAGGCACGCTGAAGAGCGGTCAGGATGTGGTCTTCCTCGTTCGCCCACGAGGGGCAGGCCGGCAGGATGGAACCATCTTCATTGCCGGTACACTTCCGTAACCTGGGGTATCGCCCGACGGTCACTGGCACTGACTTCCCAATTCAGGGATGATAACGGTGCCGGGATCGCCGGGCTTTCTTTGACAGGTTGTCTCCACTGGGGCCCCTTTTTACTCGCAAATTCGAGCAGGGGCTGAGCTGTTGAGGGATCTTGTTTGTAATGAGACGTCTTGCGTCATTGCTGAAGAGCGCGTTGGGAGTGGCGAGCACCGCGACGTTGGTGTGCTCCCTCGGCGTGTCGCAAATTACCCCAACAACGTCTACGAAGCCTGCCACTCACAAGAACACTGTCAGTGCCAGCAAGACCACACCGAAGTCTTCCGCGACGGCTCATTCCGCCTCTGCCGCACATCCCGCAACCAAGTCGAAATCTGCCCATTCCCGAACCACTTCCACGCGCACAAGCTCGCACAAGGGGAAGCGCGCAAAAAAGGTCAAGGGGCAGCAGAAGATTGATTCGGAACGCACCCATCAGATCCAGGAAGCTCTCATCCGTCAGCACTACATGACCGGCGAGGCAACCGGAAAGTGGGATGCGACCACAGAAGATGCTCTTCGCCGCTTCCAGGCCGACAACGGCTGGCAGAACAAAACCGTCCCCGACTCCCGCGCCCTGATCAAGCTTGGACTAGGCCCCAGCCACGACCACTTGCTCAACCCCGAAAGCGCCATGACCACGAGTGCGGACCCGCCCCGGTCCACCGCGACTCCAGCATCAGCCCCAGTTTCCACAGGC
>QIAH01000396.1 GCA_003225465.1 Acidobacteriota bacterium
TGGAGTTGCAGCGACGCATGCACGAAATCGATCCGGAACTGATCGTCATTATGATGACGGGCTACGCCTCGGTCGAAACCGCGGTTACCGCTCTGAAGAACGGAGCCTACGACTATGTCACCAAGCCGCTCGATCCGGATGAGATCGCGCATCTGGTGAGGAAAGCGCTCGCGCACAAAAGAACCGAGCAGGAGAACGTCCGGCTGCGGGAGACGGTCGCCGAGGTTGCCAGACCCGAGGATATCGTGGGCGAGAGCACGATCATGCAGCGGGTCTTCGATGCGATTGAAACCGTAGGCCCAACCGATGCCACGGTGCTTATCACTGGAGAAAGCGGGACTGGCAAAGAACTGGTGGCACGAGCCATCCATCATGCCAGCCCACGTAAGTTCCATCCCTTGGTGGTGATTCACTGCGGCGCGCTCACTGAGACGCTGCTCGAGAGCGAGTTGTTCGGCCACGAAAAGGGTGCCTTTACCGGAGCGCAATACCGCAAGAAAGGCAAATTCGAGATTGCCGAAGGCGGAACCGTGTTTCTGGATGAAATCGGCGATATCAGTCTGAAGACGCAGACCGACCTGCTGCGCGTATTGCAGGAACGCGAGATCGTTCGCGTCGGCGGCAACCAATCGATCAAGGTCGACTTCCGTTGTGTGGCGGCCACGAACAAGGACCTCGAAAAAGCCATCGAAGACGGCAAGTTCCGGCCCGACTTGTTTTACCGGCTGAATGTGTTCCGGATCGAGCTGCCGCCCCTGAGGGAGCGCCGCGAGGACATCCCCATGCTGGTGAATCACTTCGTGCGGAAATTCTCGCTGCAGATGAATAGGAAAATTACCCGCGTTTCTCCGGGAGCCATGAACCTGCTGCAGCAGCAAACCTGGGCCGGCAACGTGCGCGAACTTGAAAATGCAGTTGAGCGGTCCATGGTGGTGGCACAGGAGCCGGAGATTCGAGAATCCGATTTCGTCTTTAAGGCGATCCTGGTTCCCAACGGCGGCCCCAAGAGCCTGGATGAGATTGAGAGGGCGCATATCCTTCGAACGCTCGAGTCGGTCGGCTGGAATCAAACGCGGGCGGCCGAGATCCTCAGCATCGACCGGGTCACGCTGCACCACAAGCTCAAGAGATACGGCTGGAGCAAACCGACCCTCCAATCGCGATGAAGCTGCTGCAATTGCTGCCGATCGGAAACTTCGACGGTGGGCTGTTGCGGGAATTGGCTCCCCTGATGGCGAATCTTTTCCGCATCCCCACCGAGGTGCTGGCGGTGCGCCTGGACCCGGAGTTTGCGTACCATGGCGAAAGACAACAGTTCCACTCATCCGAGATCCTGCAGGCCATGCAACGCTACGTGGAACCAGATTCCTGGCGCGTGCTGGGCCTCACGAGCGTGGATTTGTATATACCCATTCTGACGTTTGTGTTCGGCGAGGCCCAGATTGGCGGACCTTGCGGTGTGGTTTCCATCCACCGGTTGCGCCAGGAGTTCTATGGGCTGCCGCCCGACCTCGATCTCCTGCGCCAACGTCTGGCGAAAGAAGCTGTGCATGAGGTCGGACACACTCTCGACCTTACCCATTGCGAAGACTATCAATGCGCGATGGCGCCCTCGCATGCGGTCGAGTGGATCGATCTGAAGGAAAGCGCGCTGTGCGAGGCATGTCAGGCGCGGATATTTGTGGGGTAACCTTGCATTCGTCGCAATGCCTACCGTTGCGCCGGCGACGATTTTTCGGCAGTCATGCTGATCGTTCGTCGTTTCTTACGTTTCCCGATTCATGCAGAATCCCCACACGCAGTTAGTTGACCCATTGTTTTCAGCGCACATCGTAGCCAACCGCACTCGTCGAAGCTCGGCACGCGACGTGCACAAACTCTGTCTTTCAGCTCTTGAGAAGACTCGAACGAAGTCTGCTCATGAAGGACAGTCGTCATGCTGTACAAATGCGCGAACGAGGCTTGCAACACACCCTTCCGGCGCTTGCGGGAGGGGAAACTGTTTCAGGTTGAGACCGAATACTTTCCTGGACGAAGACCTGTTTCAAACATGCAGCGCAAGGCGCGGCCGGCTCGTCGCATCGAGCACTACTGGCTCTGTGATGCTTGCTCCCCGTTTGTCACGCTTACCTTCGACCGCCAGCGGGGTGTGATTACCGTTCCCTTGGCGGATGGATCCGGAATGAAGACGGTCAAACTCGTATCGATGGACGGGGCTCCGTCGGCGGTAGGATTCGATGATTCCTCCCGTCAACCTGCGCTGCACGAGGTGCAGAAATGACGGACCGAGAACCAGTGTTCTGCACAATTTGTCTCACGGCTGGAAAGAACGACGAGCAGTGGTTTCTGTTGGTCGAGAACCGTTGGACGGACCGGCTGAAAATTCTAAGCTGGCATGACGAGTTGGCTTCCAATCCTGGATTTCACGCGGCCTGTTGCGCCGCCCACGTGCAACAGCTTGTGATCCACTGGATGACCACCGGAACCCTCGATTATCCGTTTGCCCGCACCAAAGATTGCGCCCACGGCCCGGTGAGCCAGAGGCCTGCGCATCGGTCGTCCATCAAGCAAGAGCCCGACATCAGCGGCGCAGAAGTGCTGGGAGAGCTAGCTGTTCATCGCGAAAGCATCGACAGAATTCTGGTCGAGAGCCCGGCTTCTCTAGGTGCCATGCTCTCTGCGTTACAGGCTGCATTACCCGAGCAGGTCGATCGTTCCGAAATCGCCGAGCAGGAAAACCCGGAGTGTGACGCCTACGCTTTGACGGAGGTTTAGCTCTTCCGACTAACAGGCCGAAGCTATCCGTCGACGCGGGCCTTCCGCCAAGCTTGCCAATCTTCATTGACGGCGGCCACCATTTCCCGAGCGGCGGCATACAGCCAATTCGGCTTCTGGTTTTTGAGGTGCTTGCGGATTTCCCTGGCGGCGTTGCGATTCCCTAGATGGATATTCGCTGTTTCCCATCCCATGGAGAAAAGCAGACGGCACTCGTCGCGGTTCTTGGGGAGTACGGCGAGTTCGATACGCGAACAGTGCGGGGAGAGGCGCCGGACAATCCAGCGGCCACGCAGTTGAACGAACGGATCCGGACAACGTACCGCCCGCGATAAGACTGCCTGGTACCAGAGCTCAACCGGACCGGGAAGATCGTAGGCCCAATATACCGAGGAGGGCACGAGCATCTTGGCTTCGCGCGCGATCCGGCCACCATGGAATTCGGCTACGGCAACGAAGCGCTGATGCCCAAGGCTACCCAATCCTGCTACCCGGCGAGCGAGACGATATTGCAGGTGCGAATCGGGCAGCAGGTGTTCGACCGCCTCACGAGCGGTGGGAGAGATCTCCCCCCGGACAGAAGGCAGAGTGTCCATCTTCGTCCAAAACCGATCTGGGTCGCGCAATTCGTTCAGGGCGATCAAGCGCAGCCATTTGTAACCCTCCTCCAGCACGAAAGGCCTTCCGCTTTCCGTTAGAGACTTGGTATAGCCATCAAGAATTTCCGCGCATGCATCCTTCCCAGACGCCGCAAGATGACTGTCCGTGATCGCCAGCAGCGCACTGCTTGCCAGGCGCACCAGGTCGTTCGTGTAAGGAAAGGTCGCAGCTTCATCAAAGTCGTTCACGCCCCAGATGAGACGCCCTTCCACATCCCGCCAGGTGCCGAAGTTTTCGATGTGCAGGTCGCCTACGGAAAGAATCTGGGGAGCCTTATTTGCGGCCGGACACACATCCGGCCAGATCTGCACCCAGCGGTAGAACGTGGCGCGCAGAAAGGGAAACACCGCTTCCGCCATCCGTTTGTGCTTCAGGCGCAGATCCGCCTCGACCACCGTGGTATGCGACTTGAGCCAATCCTCGTAACGAGATGTGGCCTTGACGATATTCATCGAGGTGCGGGAATGAACGATAGTGCCCTGGAAATGGGATGTCAATGCGAGGAATACGCCCGTCGCCTCGTTCTCAAGTTCGAGATTTCCATGAGGCTGTGGGTGGCCGGGGAAAGTGCAAAGAGGAGCACAGTGGTTCTCGGCGTCCTCTGCGGCCGTTCTCTGCGCTCTAAGATTTTCCTGAGGGTAGACGATTCCCAATCGTCACCAAACGAAAAAGGCGACCTCAAAAGCCGCCTTCACAAGACTTTCATCGGGGTGAGTCGGCCCCTACCGCATCGACTCCTCCACTTCGGAAATCCAATCCGGCCGTTTCAGCACCTCGCGCGGCTTAGGACCATCCGCCGCACCCACGATTCCATCCCGCTCCATCAAGTCGATCAAGTGCGCCGCCCGCCCGTATCCGATGCGCAACCGTCGTTGCAGCAGGGAAGTGGAAGCCTTTCCAAACTCGACCACCAGCCGCACCGCATCGTTGTAGAGGGGATCGTTCTCCAATTCGCCGTCGGGCCCTTCGCCGCCCGCGTCCCCGGCCTCGCGCTCCTCCCGCGGAGCCTGTAGGAAGTCCTCCACATACTGTGCGGCCGCCTGCGACCGCCAGAACTCCACCACGGCCGCAATTTCCTTCTCCGTCACCAGCGGTGCATGCAGGCGGTGCACACGCGCCGACCCCGAAGGCAAATAAAGCATGTCGCCGCGCCCGAGCAGGGCCTCAGCGCCGTTGGAATCCAAAATCGTTCGCGAATCAACCTTGGTCGCAACCCGGAACGAAATCCTCGCAGGGAAGTTCGCCTTGATGAGCCCCGTGATCACATCCACGGAAGGCCGCTGCGTCGCCAGCACCAGGTGAATGCCGACCGCGCGCGCCATCTGCGCCAGCCGCGTCACCGACTCCTCCACGTTCCCCGCATCCAGCATCATCAGGTCGGCCAGTTCATCGATGATGATCACGATGTAGGGGATCGGCCGCTCCTCGGAATCCTCGCCAAACAGGCTGGGCGTGCCGTCTTCCTCGAAAAGCTTGTTGTACTGATCGATATTCCGCACGCCCTTCTCGGCGAGCAATTTCAGCCGCCGCTCCATCTCCCGCACGGCATTGCGCAGCGCGTTAGAGGCCAGCTTCGGCTCGGTAATGATAGGCGTAAACAGGTGCGGAACTCCTTCGTAGTTGCCCAACTCCAGCCGCTTCGGGTCAACCAGGATCAAGCGCACCTGGTCCGGCGTCGCCTTGTACAGGATCGACATGATGAAAGCATTGATGGCGACCGACTTGCCCGTGCCCGTGGAGCCAGCAATCAGCAGGTGCGGCATGGTCGCGAGATCGGCTACTGCGATCCGTCCATTGATGTCTTTCCCCAGCCCAAGCGTCAGTTTCGACCTCGAGCCGATGAATTCCGTCGACTCGATATTCTCGCGCAGCCAGATAATTTCCCGATCGCGATTGGGCACCTGAATGCCCACGGTCGATTTGCCCGCCATGCGCTCCACCAGGATGCTTTCGGCCTTGAGCGCGAGGCAGAGATCTTCGGTGAGATTCGTGATCCGGCTGTATTTGACGCCCGCTTCGGGCTTGTACTCGAAGGTCGTGACCACGGGCCCCGGATTGATTTGGGTGACCTGTCCATGCACATCGAACTCGGCGTACTTTTCCGTGAGAACCTGCGCCAGAATCTTCAGCTCATCGGCGTCCACGGACTGCGCCCCGTCCGGCCTATGCAGCAGGCTGCTGGGCGGAAGCTTGTACCCCCCCGCTATGCGCGGCATGATTGTCTTGTGCTTTTGAGCGCTGTCGGCCCGCTCCGAAACTTCGGGTACGAGAACGCCCGATTCCGCCCGAGGCACGGTGGCAGAGGAATTCTCCGAAGCAGCCGTGACGGCGGCGGCAACCGTCTCGCGCGACGGCTCTTCCTCGGGAGCACCCATCATTCGATCAATCCCAGTGCGCACCGGGGCAGATGATCCGGAACCCTGTGATCGCGCCGCCCGCGGTTCTACGACGGGCGCTGCCCGTCCCGGCACCAATTGCGCCGTAACCACAGGTTTGCTGGCCCGGCGCTTCTCCAGTTCCCGCTGCATCTTGCGCTTCGCCCGCTCCTCGCGCCAATCACGCCAGCGGTCGCGCAGCGCAAACGCAAACGCGAACCGCGTCGGAATCCACACTTGCACGCTCGAAAACGAGAACGCGGTCGACAAGTAGAGCGCCACCGCGAGCACGGTCGCGCACACGATGTACGCCCCCGCCAGATTCAGGTAATGGATCAGGAAATCGCCCACCACGCGCCCGACCAAGCCTTCCATCGGAATGACGTGCATCCAGCGCACGTGCCCGGGAAGCAGGGCCAGGAATGCCGGAACGAAGGTCATCAGCCAGATCGCGCCCAGTGTCTTCGCCATCGGCGATTGGACCCTGCGCGAGCGGAACCAGCGCGCGCCCAGCACTGCCGCAAACACAGGAACCAGGAAGGCGCCGATCCCAAAAGCCTGCAGGCACAAGTCAGAAATCACGGCCCCAACGATGCCGATCCAGTTGCGGGCTCCGCGGGCGGTCGTCAGCACCGAGGCGCTGTTGAACGACGGGTCGAGGGCGGAATAGGACGCGAGCGCGAGGAAAAGGAGGAGCGCGGAGACGATCAGCAGGAATCCGACCAGCTCATTGAGCCGTCGGTTGCTGGTCGGGTTGAAGATGCGCGAGAAAGTCTTCATGAAGGCGTATTCCGCACCACTGGCCCCGTTCAGACCATCCGTGACCAGTGACCGAAGCGCGCCAGAGCCTATCGATTATGCCAAGAAACCGGCCCCGCCGACAATGGAGGAATACGCTGCGCCGTATCGACCTAGCTTCAGGGCGAAGGGGAGGCAAATGCACAGACCGGATACGTACGTGGCCTCATAGACTTAGGTAGCAGGTCTCAGGTGTCAGGTCTTGGTCGTGTGTGGAGCGAGGGGCGTCCTCGCCCGTCGATTCGGCGAGAGCCGAATGAAAGCCTGACACGTCCCGCCGCCATGTTCCCTATCCCGCCAGCCTCGCCGCAAACACCAGCACCACGATGCCGATCACGATCCGATACACCGCGAACGGCGCAAAGCCGCGTTTCCGCACCCACGCCATAAACCAGGCGACACTCGCGTAAGCAACCAGAAAGGAAACCACAAATCCAATCGCCAGAATGATCCATTGTTGGGGCGTCAACTGCGAAACCCCAATCGGATTCTCCCCCTTCCCCCGTAGCGACTTCAGCAGGGTGTAACCCGTCGCCACGACCATGGTCGGAATCGATAAGAAGAACGAGAATTCCAGCGCGGATGCTCGCGACATTCCCGCCAATTGTCCCGCCGCAATCGTCGCCATCGATCGCGATGTCCCCGGAAACACCGCCGACAGGATCTGGCACGCTCCAATCCAGATGGACTGACCCAGGCTCATATCCTCCATGCGCCAGATGCGAATCGGGCTGCCGGAGGCGCCCGGCCCCGCCTTCTCCCAGATCGCGTTGCGCGCATCCACCACCCACATCACAATCCCACCTAGAAGCAGGGCGGTTCCCATGGCGTACAAGCTCTCCAGATTCTTGCCAATCACCTTGGTAAGCAGATACGAGGGAATGGCCGTCACCACGAACGCAACCGCTGTGAGCCCCAAAGGATGCGTCAAAACCGTGCGATCGCCGCGTTCACCCCGCGGGAAAGTCGACAGGAACTTCGCGATGCGGTCGCGGAAATATACCGGCAGGCAGAGAATCGCGCCTAATTGAATGACGATCGAGTACATCTTCCAATAGCCATCGGAGAGAGAAACATGCAGCAAACTCTCCGCAATTCGCAGATGCGCGGTAGAACTCACAGGCAAGAACTCTGTCAAACCTTCCACGATACCCAGCACGACCGACAGCAAGTAATCGTTCAAGCTTCCTCCAGATAAGAAGCATTAGTATCCCAGACATCTATGGGTTAGCCAGATTGTGAAGTTGGGTACGGAGCAGGCTCGAGCAATCAGGCTCTAGCAATCAGGGTCCAGGCTCTAGCAACCAGGCTCTGCAACCAGGCTCCAGGCTCTAGCAACCAGGCTCTAGCAACCAGACTTTAGCAACCAGACTTTAGCAACCAGGCTCTCGGATCTGGCAAGCACGCGTTTAAATTCTGTGCTGGAGGCTCCAAGCGGATGGGAGTTCTTGGATTTTGCTCTCCTGTCGGAAATCTAATTCAGCTGCGGGATTTGAGCTAAAAGAAGTCGCAAGCATAAAAATGTCTCGTAAGCTCAGGACGTCAATCCGATAAGTCGACTGAAATCGCACCAGCTAGAGCCTGGAGCCTGCTTGCTAGAGCCTGCTCTCCTACTCCACTAAATTCCCGAACGTCGGCACATCCTGCTGCACCAGAAACATCAACCGCTGCGCGCGCGCCGCCCAGTCCGACTGCGGATACTGCTGCACAATTTTCTGCGTGAGCGCGATGGCCCTCGCCTTAGCCTCATCGGCTTTCTTCCGCTGCTCATCAGTCTTGTAGATATCGACCAGCGCCGCGCGCCGCTTGGCCGCCAGATACAGAGCCTCCGGAGCCGCAGGCGAGCCCGGCCGATCCGCGGCGTATTTCTCGTAATGGTCGGCTTCTTTCTCTGGACACTTCGATGTGCCCTGCCAGTCTCCGCACAACTTGTTCTCGATCAGGTGGAAGGCCGCCAGGTCTGCCCACTTGGTCCCGGGAAATTTCTTCATCACCTCATGCATCCAGTCTTCATTCATGCCTTCGCGCAGCATGGGGTCGCGCTCTTTGGCCGAAGGCCGCGACATGACATCGGCACGATCAATCTGCCAGCGGATATCGGCCGCCCGGTAGAGTGATTCACCCGCCAAAGGTGAATTCGGAAACAGGTCGTACACGCGATAGTAGAGCCGCAATGCATCCTTATCCGCGCCCCGGCGTCCATGCCGGCGGCTGGCCTCATCTTCCGAATCGGCCGCTTCGCCAAACACAATCTTGTCTCCATCCGGATTCGTGCTGCGCACGAAGCCCTTGTCGAGAATCCAGCCACTCACCGTTTTTTCCTCGCTCAGAAACGCTTCCACGTGCGCCCACCCGTTGCTGGAATTCTCGATCACGACCAACTCGCGCCCACGTTCGACCTCAGCCAGCTTGGTGGAGTTTTTGTCGGGAGAAAGATAGATATCGGCAACCCGGATCAGCGTACCGTGCTCGCCCGCAGCCTGAACTGGCCCGGGGTGCACGTGCAAAAACAACATGAATAGAAACAAGAGAAGAACAATCGTAGAAATCCGCACACTGGCGGAAACCGGCATGGGCGCAACCTCAAATTGGATGAAATCGGAGCGGAAACTAGATTTTACACCGCCATTGAATGAGGGTACGAAAACCGCGCAGCAGAACTGGACGCGTAGGCCCAGACGCCTCGTCTGGGCGGCCGGGCGTCAGCCCGGTTGGTTCTTGCTTGCGGCGCCGCAAGCCATCATGCGTTTTCTGCCCTGCTCGCAAGCTTCGCGATTAGCCATTGCCTGGCGAGAATCCCCGAAGCGGAGCTTCGCTCCGCTGGGCAGACGGGACGTCCGGCCCTTAGAGCCTGGTTGCTAGAGCCTGTTTGCTAGAGCCTAGAGCCTGATTGCTTACGCCCGCAACGTGTTCCAGGATTTGTCCCGCATCTCGGCCAACATCGCCGGCTCGATATTTCCGCCGCTGATCACGGCGACGTGAATCGTCCGAGCAGGCAATTCCTTTCCGTGAAACAAAAATCCGGCCACTGCCACCGCGCCGCTGGGTTCGGCGATCGTCTTGGGATTGGCCGCCAAACGCCGCATCGCTTCCCGGATCTCCTCCTCCGACACGGTCACAATGTCATCCACGAAATTCCGAATGTGCTCGAAATTGATGGGCCCGATGCTCTGCGTGCGCAGACCGTCTGCCATCGTCTGCGTCACTTCCTCGGCGGGAAGATTTACGATTTGTCCGGCGCGAAAGCTGGCCTGCGCGTCCGCCGCCAGCGCCGGCTCGACTCCGATCACCGTCACCGAAGGTCTGCTGAGCTTCACCGCGGCTGCAACGCCGCTGATCATCCCCCCTCCACCCACGGGAACGAGCACAGTCTCCACCCCAGGCACGTCCTCCAGAATCTCCAATCCCATCGTGCCCTGTCCCGCGATGATTTTCTCGTCGTTGTACGGAGGAACGATCATGTATCCATGCTGGGCCGCCAATTCTTCCGCCTTCCGTTGCCGTTCGGTGCTCCCTGGACCGACTTTCACGATCTCCGCGCCCAAGCCCGCGGTGGCCTCAAGTTTGATCGCGGGAGCATTCTCTGGCATGACGATGACCGCTTTGGTATGCAGCGCGCGGGCGGCATAAGCTACGCCCTGCGCGTGGTTCCCGCTGGAATACGCAATCACTCCCCGCGCCCGCTCTTCCGCCGAGAGAGAAGCAATTTTGTTGTACGCGCCCCGCAGCTTGAACGCGCCGATGGGCTGGAGGTTTTCGAGCTTTAAGAAAAGGCGCCGACCGTCGTTCGACCCCACTCCGTCTGCCGCGATCACCGGTGTCCGCACCGTAACGCCACGCAAACGAGCCTGCGCTTGTTGAATATCTTCCAGAGTGACGATGGCAGATGCTCCTGATTGAGCTACGAGCTACGAGCTGCGAGCTGCGAGCTATGAGCTATGAGCTCCGAGCGACGAGCTCCAGTTTCGAGTTTCAAGGTTCGAGTAAGAAAGTAGCATCCACATCTCGCCTTCGATCCTCATTCTAAGAACAAAAGCTACGGCCTCCGATGCTATCTCGTAGCTCGTAGCTCGAAGCTCGAAGCTCGTAGCTCGCAGCTCAAAGCTAAATCTCCAGAATCACCGGCATAATCAGCGGCCGTTTCTGGGTCTGCTTATTGATGAAGCGCTTCAAATCGGCGCGGATTTTTTCCTTGATCACGCCATAATCCGCCTTTTCTTCCTCGCTCGAGGCGTCGAGCGTCTGGATCACGATCTGCTTCGCCTCTTCCATCAGTCCGTCTTCGCCGGGATTGAACCCGCGCGTCACGATTTCCGGCGACGTTTCCACCACGCCCGTCAGCTTGTTGATCGCGATGATGGGCAGCACAATCCCGTCCTCGCTGATGTGTCGCCGATCTTTAATGATCAGGTCCTCGACCACGTCGGTGCGCGAGCCGGAATCAATGCACACCCGGCCCACATTAACGCGGCCCACTTTCCGCGCTCCGAGTTCGTCGAATTCCAGAATGTCGCCGCTTTCGATCAGCATGACCTGGCCCACCGAGCCGTGCATCGAAGCAGCCATCTCCGCATGCAGCTTGAGCTGCCGGTATTCCCCGTGCACCGGAATGAAGTAGCGCGGCTTCACCAGGTTGATGATGAGCTTTAACTCTTCCTGGCTGGCGTGTCCGCTCACGTGCACTGGCGGCGACGACCCATCTTCGTAAATCACGTGTGCCTCGCGCCGGAACAGGTGATCGATCATCCGGTAAATCGCCTTTTCGTTCCCAGGGATAATGCGCGACGACAGGACGACCGTGTCGCCCTTCTCAATTTTCGCGTGCTTATGATTGTCAACCGCCGACCGCGACAACGCTGACATAGGCTCGCCCTGCGTCCCGCTGATCAGCACGCACACCTTCTGCGGCGGAAAGTTCTTCATTTCTCCCGGATGGATCAGGAGCCCCTCGGGAATCTCGATATAGCCCAGGTCCTCGGCAATTTCGGCCGAGTTGTTCATGGAGCGCCCGATGAAGGCAATCTTGCGTCCATGTTCGAACGCTAGATCGACCGTGAGCTTGATGCGATGAATCGAAGACGAAAAACACGAAATAAACAGCCGCCGCTCGGTGCGCGCAAACACTTCATCGAACTTGCGCCGCACCGCCCGCTCGCTGGGTGTGTATCCCTTGCGCTCGACGTTGGTGGAATCCTGCAGCAACGCCAGCACACCTTCCTTGCCGTATTCCGCAAAGGCATGCAAGTCAAACAGGCGGTTGTCGGTGGGCGTCGGATCGACTTTGAAATCGCCCGTGTGCACCACCACGCCCAAAGGCGTATGAATCGCCAGCGCCACGCAATCCACCAGGCTATGCGTTACCTGGATGGGATGAATCGTGAACGGCCCAATCTTGATGCGCTCTGCGGGCCGAATCTCCCGCAGATCAGCCTCGTCGAGCAGGCCGTGCTCATCCAGTTTGTCCTCCACGTAGGCGAGCGTGAACTCCGTGCCCCATACCGGGACATTCAGTTCCGACAAAATCCAGGGCAGGGCGCCAATGTGGTCCTCGTGCCCATGTGTCAGCACAATCCCGCGCACGCGTTGGCGGTTTTCAATGAGATAAGAAATATCGGGAACAACAATATCGACACCCAGCAGTTCGGCCTCGGGAAACATCAGGCCGGCATCGATAACGATAATGTCATCGCCCCAGCGCAGGGCCATGCAGTTCATGCCGAACTCGCCCAGCCCGCCCAGGGGCACAATTTGCAATTTTCCGGATGGCATCGAAGTACTGATGCTAGCACAGGCTCGAAGCGAACTCGGCCTTCGTTCGTGGTTCGCCGAGGCTCAGAAAGGTAATGTTGTGCTCGAGAAACACCGTGACCCAATACCTCATCGAAGTTAGTGTCATGCTGAGCGAAGTAAGGCGCCAGCCCGACGAAGTCGAAAGCCTGCCCTGAGCGAAGCCGAAGGGGACCCCGTGTAAGGTGGCAATTTCGACCCGGTGTCGGTACATTTTCAACACTGCCGAGCTTGATGAATCATCGAGGTAATCGTCCCAAACTTTCCCCCCTGTCCCTCCCCTGATAGCATCCAATCAACGATGCCCGAGAACTCCCACAAATCCTGGCTCCGCACTCGCATTGAGCAAGGCCTCGTCCACGGGTTCACGCATGCCTACGATACGGTGAAGGTCGATCCCCACAAATTTCTGATCCAGGTGCGCGCCGCGTATGACCTTCCAGTAACCAACTTCCAAGGCATGCACAATGTCGAACTAACTCACCTCGACGAGGTCGCGGCATCCATCATTCGAAGCAGCATGAAAATGGCGGCGGTGCAAGGCGCTGGCTTTGGACTCGGCGGACTGCTGACCGTGATCCCTGACCTCGGCCTGCTCTCGGCTATTACCGTGCGCACGATTCAGAAACTCAGCCTCGTTTACGGATTCGAATTCAACACCGAAGATGAAATGGCCGACCTCTGGGTCGCCGCCGCCAGCGCCGCCGGAGTCGACATCAGCCGCGAGCTTCTGGAGAAGGAAGTCATCAACCGCTTCATCCCGCGCGTGATTCAGCGGATTGCCGCGCAAGCCAGCGGGGAGGTCGTGGAGAAATGGGCTGGGCGCCTGATTCCGGTAGCGAGTTCACTGATAGGCGCGGGCTTGAACTATTACTTCGTCCGCACCTGGGGAAAACGAGCCGCAGCCCACTTCCGCGAGAGACATCTTCAAGTTCGGCAACGGAGTCTATTAGCGGACTCCTCTCCGCGAGCCGACATACTCCCCAGAGCACCTGCCCGTTCCTAGTCGGTGGAGCGGCCCGCATGCCATTGCGATCACTTAACACCAGCTGAATTCTGCAAGCCTCGTTCCATCATGTAATCTGTAACAACACTCATGCCTTCCTTCTCCTGCTCCGCCATCCTCTTCGACCTCGACGGCGTCTTGCTCGACTCGACCCGAGTCGTCGCGCAGCAATATACCCGCTGGGCCCTTGAGAACGGCCTCGACCCCGCCGAGGTCATGAAGGCCGCCCACGGCGTGCGGACCCTTGAAGTCGTGCAGCGCGTGGCGCCGCATCTTGATGCAGTCGCCGAAACCAGGAAGATCGAAGATCGCGAGGCCGTCGCCGACGGCATCGTGGCCATCCCGGGCGCGGTCGCGCTGCTCAACACGATTCCCCGAGGTCGCTGGTGCGTGGTTACGTCCGGCACGCGCTATCTCGCGACCACCCGCATGCGCAGATTCGGCATCCCGGTCCCCGAAATCCTGGTCACCGCCGACGACGTAAACCACGGCAAGCCTGATCCCGAGCCTTATCGCAGAGGCGCCGAGCTATTGAAAGCGAATCCCACGGACTGCGTTGTTTTCGAAGACGCCCCCGCCGGAATCCGCTCCGCCCACGCTGCCGGAATGAAGGTCATCTCGATGCCGAGCACCTATCCCGCCCCCGAACTGCACGAAGCGGACGTAATCATCCCCAACCTGGCAAGCATCAAAGTCACTCCCGACGGCGCCGGTCCGCAAGGCAAATTGATTGTGTCTTGGCAGTAATTGGCGAGCTTTGAAAGGGCGCGGCTTCAGCCGCGCCGTGAGAGCCACAAACCCAACGCGGCTTTAGCCGCCGAGGTCGACCGCCGAACTCACTCGGAACCCGAATTCCAGGTTTCTACCGTCGTCCTACCGCAACCGTCGTCCTACCGCAACCACTCCTCCAATTCGATCCCGCGATCCGTCTTCTCGTCGCGATACTTCACGATGACCGGCGTGTACAACGACAAATTCCAGTCCGGCCCTTTTTTGACCGCACGCGATCCCGGCACCACCACCGCATTCTCCGGCACTTCCAGCGGCTTCTCGCCTGAGGCCCGATACACTTCTCCGCGCACGAGGTCATAAAGTGGAGTTGACCGCGTCAGGATCGTCCCTGCTCCAAGCACCGCCCGCGCTCGCACCAGCGTGCCCTCGTAAACCCCGCAATTTCCGCCCACCAGCACGTCGTCTTCGATGATCACCGGCGCCGCATTCACCGGCTCGAGCACGCCGCCAATCTGCGCCGCCGCGCTCAGGTGCACGCGCTTCCCGATTTGCGCGCACGATCCGACCAGAGCGTGCGAGTCCACCATCGTGCCCTCATCCACGTAGGCGCCGGCGTTGATGAACATGGGCGGCATACAAATGACGGACGGCGCCACATACGATCCCTCGCGCACTGACGAGCCGCCCGGAACGACCCGTACGCGATCCGCAACCGAAAAGCGCCGGGGAGGGAAGGTGTCCTTGTCCACAAATGACAAGCCGTTGCCCATCTCCGCCAGTTCGCCCAGCCGAAATCCCAGAAGAATGCCCTGCTTCACCCACGCATTGACCACCCATCGCCCATCTTTTTTCTCAGCCGCGCGAACCTTGCCCTGCGTCAGTGCGCCGCGAAATTCCAGAAACGTCTGCCGGGCCTCGGGATTGCGCTCCACTTCCCCCGATGAAGCAAGCCGCTCGATTGAAGCTTTCAGGGATTTCATGCGCGAGCAGTATACCCGCCGGGTTCGAATCAGGTAAGTTCGTGGAAAACAGGGAAAAGTAATCGACCGGATTTCACAAAAGGCAGAGGGGTTGAATAAAGCATAAGAACTGAAAGCTAACAGCTAACAGGAAGCTGACGACCGGCGACTCTTCCTCAAATGCACTTGCACTCGCTGCGAATCAGCACTCCTTGCATGTCGTGCGCGACCTGGCGAGCCTCGGCCAGTGTCGCATAAGGACCATGCCAGCGCGCATGATTGGCATCGTGCCCCGCCGGACGTCCCTTGCCGTGATTGCATTGCCCGCAAGTGGAACGATGCAGCACAATCTTGTGCGGGCCCGCCAGCCAGTTCTCATACACGAAGAACTCCGCCGTTTCCGGAGTCGGCGCGGCCGGTTTCGCAATCAAGCCCACCTCGGTTGCGACCTTCAGCAACTTCGAACGCGTATCCCGGCGCATTGGTAGAAGCGGCAGCCGGTAAACTTCCTCAATCCGCCCAAGCATGGCCAACACTGCTTTCACCGGCAGCGGGTTCGACTCGATAAAGTTGGTCTGCATCAGAGGCAAGTACTTGCGATGGATGCTGCGCGCCGTGACCCAGTCGTTGGAAAGCGCCGCCCGCGTCATCGCCGCCATTTCCGCCGGAATTTCATTTGAAGCGACGGAGATAATCCCCACTCCTCCCAGCGCGATGAGTGGCAGCGTGATGGCATCATCTCCGGAGAACACTAGAAAGTGTTCCGGCACCACGTTCAGTACCTCGGCAATTTGTGCAATGTTGCCGCTGGCCTCCTTCACGCCCAGAACGTTCGGCACTTCCGCCAGCCGCGCCAACGTTCCCGGCTCGATGTTCGCTCCTGTGCGCCCCGGCACGTTGTAGAGAAGAATCGGCTTGCCAACTGCTTCCGCGATCGCACGGAAATGCCGGTACTGTCCTTCCTGGGTGGGCTTGTTGTAGTAAGGCGAGGCGGTGAGGATCGCGTCGACTCCCGGCCGTGCCGCGACTTCCTTGGCCTTCTCAACCGCATCCTGCGTGGAGTTCGACGTCGCCCCAGCAACAATCGGCACGCGTCCAGCCGTCACCTCGATCGTTACGTCAATGACGCGCAGCCATTCGTCGTGCGACAGAGTTGGAGTCTCGCCCGTGGTCCCGCAGGGAATCAGAAAATCAATGCCCGACTCAAGCTGCCAAGCGACCAGGTTGCGCAGGGCAGTTTCGTCAATGGCGCCGTCCTGATGAAACGGGGTGACCAGCGCGGTACCGCATCCACGCAGTTGCATAGAGATTAGGATAACTCTACTGCCGATACTCAGGGAAACCGATCCATCGGCCCACCAGATGCGCCCGGTTGCGGGTAGGGTTGTCTGTTGGCGATCCGGTAGTCCTCACAGCTCGCGCCAAATATCCTTGAACTCGAACATTCCCTTATGCCCACTGAGCCACTCGGCGCCGAGCACGGCGCCCTCCGCATAGCCCTGCCGGGATTTGGCGTCGTGACAGAGATAAATCCGGTCATTGGGCGAATCAAAAATCAGCTCGTGTAGCCCGACCACATCGCCCTCGCGAAACGAAGTGATTTCCAGCTCCGCGCCAGACTTCTCCTTCACGATCCTCTGCATGACCAGCGCCGTGCCCGAGGGCGCGTCTTTCTTCGTATGGTGATGCCTTTCGAAGATCTGTCCGGAGTACCCATGACTGGCAGCTTCGGCCACAGTGCGAACCGTCTCGAAGAACAGATTCACGCCAATCGAAAAATTTGCCCCGTACAGAAATCCGATGCCGGCCTGTTCTACCTCCGGCCGCAGATTACCAAGATGCGAATACCATCCAGTCGTGCCCACCACCATGTTTTTTTTCTCGTGAAGGCAAGCCTTGATGTTATCGGCCACCGCGGCCGGCGTGGTGAAGTCGATCACCACGTCCACATTCTGCAGCGTCGCTGTGGTCAGAGCCTTGCCTTTCTCGTTGTCGTTCGCTCCCAGCACCTGAACGTGATGATGCCGCTCGCGTGCATACTGCGCGACCAACGACCCGGTCTTCCCACGACCCAGAACAAGAAAATTCATCGAAGCCTTCTCAGCGAACTCGGCGGAGGTTCTCGGCGTCCTCTGCGGTAGGCTTTTGGTTCGTGTCCTTAGGGTGACCTTCGTTCCCTGAGTGGTAAAGATTTTTTCTAAGCGAACACCCCGGCATCCAGTTCCGAGAAAAATGCCGAGTGCAATCGGCGCACGACCCCGGGCACGTCCTCTTCCTCGATCACGAATGTCAGGTTAATTTCCGAGGCACCCTGGGAAATCATTCGCACCTTCAAATCCGACAACTCTCCAAACACCCGCGCCGCAATGCCCGGCGTCTCCCGCAAATTTTCGCCCACCAGGCAGACGATCGCCTTCCGCCCTTCATATTTTACGTCCGCCAGCTTTGCCAAATCCGCCGCCAGTGCCGGAATGGCCTCATTCGAGTCGACGGTCAACGAAACACTGACCTCTGAAGTCGACACCACATCCACCGCCACTTTATGTCGGTCGAAAGCCTCGAAGATTGCCTTCAGAAACCCATGCGCCAGCAGCATCCGAGGCGCGGCGACGTTCACAATGGTGATGCGTTTTTTGGCAGCAATGGCCTTGAAAATGTTCTTGCAGTGTGGCGCCCGCGCAGTGATCTTGGTCCCCTCGCAGGAAGCATTCCGCGAATTCAAAATGTACACGGGAATATTCTTCTGGACGGCCGGGAGCACAGTGGCCGGGTGCAAAACCTTCGCGCCGAAGTAGGCCAGTTCCGCCGCCTCATCGAAGCTGATCACGCGAATGCGGTGCGCATCCGGGCAAAGATTCGGATCGGTGGTCATCATTCCGTCCACATCCGTCCAGATCTCGATGGCCTCGGCATTCAACCCGGCACCGACAATCGCCGCCGAAAAATCCGAGCCGCCGCGCCCGATCGTGGTGGTGACGCCATTGCGCGTCGCCCCAATGAATCCGCCCATCACCGGAACGCGCCCGCCTTCGACCAGCGGCTTTAATTTGAGATTGAGCTGCTCGTTGGTGTCTTCGAAGAGTGGAACGGCGCGCATGTGCGTGCTGTCGGTCACGATGCATTGCCGCGAATCGACCAGCGATGCCTTCAGTCCACGCGCCGAAAACGCTTCGCTGACAATCCTGCTGGAAAGCAATTCACCATAAGCTGCGACGTGATCGGTGGTCCGCGGAGTCAGTTCGCCCACCGCGGCAATCCCGCGCAGCAGTTCGTCGAGCGCGTCGAACTCGCCTTCCAGTTCGCTGTGAAAGCGCGTGAAAACGCCGGTTCCCAGCAATTCTCCCGCGGTGTTGTAATGCCGTTCGCGCAATCCGCGCGAAAGCCCGAGGGCCGTTTCTCGATCGCCAGCCCCGGCCGCCTGCGCCATCTTGAGAAGCGTGTCGGTGACCTTGGCCATGGCGCTCACCACGACCACCGGCTTTTTCGCCGCTCGCCCTTTGACGATCGAAGCAGTGCGATCGATCGCCTTGGCGTCCTCCACCGAGGTCCCGCCAAATTTCATGACGATCATCGCAAGAGCTCTCGCTTGAAGCAGCGTCGGCGAGCCGGGTAGCGCCGGCGTCCCGCCGGCCGAAGTGTCACCACCATGCCACTACATGGGGCTGAACTGCGCTCGAACCCCACCCTGCAGCCGTGCCCTGGTTTCACCCGAGATATCCTTGCGCTTTCAGCAACTCTGCATTGAGTAGAGCCGCTCCGGCCGCGCCGCGAATGGTGTTATGCGAGAGCACGGTGAATTTCCAGTCCAGCACTTTGCAGGGACGCAAACGCCCCACGGTGGTGGTCATGCCCGCGCCCCGATCCGCGTCAAAACGCGGTTGCGGACGATCGTCCGCTTCCAAATAGACCACTGGCTGTGCCGGGGCGCTCGGCAGCCGCATTTTTTGCGGCTCAGCCGTATACGCATTCCAGGCGGAGATGATTTCCTCCGCCTTCGCCTTCTTCTTCATCCGAACCGAAACCGATTCCGTATGGCCGTCCTCGACCGCGACCCGATTGCACTGCGCGCTCATCGCAAAGCTGCCCGGAACAATGCCGGCGCCATTCAGTTTTCCCAGCAGCTTGAGAGTTTCTTCCTCCATCTTCTCTTCTTCTTTTGCGATATAGGGAATCACATTGCCCAGGATATCGAGCGAAGCCACACCCGGGTAGCCCGCGCCGCTGACTGCTTGCATGGTCACGGCCATCACCGTCTCCAGACCAAACTGTTTATCGAGCGGAGCCAGGGCCAGCACCAGGCCAATCGCAGAGCAATTTGGATTTGTAACGACAAACCCGCCCGACTTCTTTCGCCACGCCTGCGTCTCAATCAGCTTGACATGCCCGGCATTCACCTCCGGGATCACCAGCGGCACATCTTTTGCCATGCGCAGGGCGCTAGAGTTCGACACCACGGCGCACCCTGCCTGCGCGAAAGCGGGTTCCATTTCCGCGGCGATGCTGGCGTCGAGCGCCGCGAAAATCACCTTGGGCGCGCCCTCGGGTTTTGCCGGCGAGACCACCATCTTTGCTACTCGCTCTGGAATAGCCGTTTTCAAGCGCCAGCGCGCTGCCTCGCCATAGGCACGCCCTTCCGAGCGGTCCGACGCGGCCAACCATGCCACCTCGAACCACGGATGGTGTTCCAGCATCTGTACAAAGCGCTGCCCGACGATGCCGGTGGCGCCAAGAATCCCTACAGGAATTTTTTGGGACATAGAGTAACTTCAGATTTTACAACACTGCTCGTCCGACACTGCAGAATTGCAGGATGGGGAATTTCAGATTGCCGATTTTAGATTGGTCCGATTACTGGTGTGGTTTCAGTAGCTGGTAACGGCCTGCAGTCTTAAATCTGAAATCTGAAATCTGAAATCTGCAATCTGCAATCTGAAGCATCCCTACCGCTTCGGCTGCACCTCGCTACCGAACGTGTACTCATTCAGAGGCCCAAAGCGCTTCTTCTCCACATAAATTCTTCCGCGCCGCCACACGATCCGCAAACTCGCCATCACCGGGATCGACAGATACACGCCCAACACCCCGGCGATCTCGCCTCCCGCCATCACTCCGAAGATCGCGGCCAGCGGATGCAGTTCCATGCTCTTGCCCATGATGCGGGGCGTGATGACATAATCCTGTATCAAGCGCCACCCACCCAGAAAGATCAGCAACACTACCCAGTGCGGGTAACTCATGAGAAGGGCCACGCTCAGAATCAGCAGCGCGGCCACCAATGGGCCCACGACGGGGATGAACTCCATCACGCCGCCCGCGGTTCCCAGCACCAGCGCGTAGGGAACTCCTATTAAGCCCAAAAACGACGCGTACATCATCAGAGAGAGCGCCGCCAGGGTAAGTTGCGCGCGGATGAATTGTGCCAGCATCTGGTTCATGTCGGCGATCACTGCTTCGAGGAATTCCCGCTGCGGCCGCGATTGCACCACCGACAGCGCCACATCGCTGAACACCCGGCCATCTTTCAGGAAAAAAATTGCCAGCAGCGGCACCAGCAGGATCAGCCACACCTCCTTGGCCACGCTCGCCGCGCGCAAACCAAAACGCTCTGCGTATCTCTTGATGTCGTCTGAATTCTCAGTGAGGAATTGCCGGAGCTTGTCCTGCGTGGCCGCGCTCCACCCGTGCTCGCGGCCAAATTCGTGCGCGATATCACCAGAGCTTACCCGGTTCAGCAACGCCGGAAGCGATTGTCCCAGGCGAGCCGCCTCGTGCCCAATGCGCGGTCCCACGGAAAAAAAGAACAGCGCCAGGCCCGCCAGCAACAGCATGTAGATGACGGCAATCGCCCGACCGCGCCCATGCAGGACCTTCTCCAGGCGCGAAACGGCGGGTTCCATCAGGTAGGCGAAAAAGACCGCAAACAAAAAGACGATGAGCGTCTTGCGGGCTACATACAAAAACCCAAGTCCCAGCGCGAACAGCAATGCTGTAAACAATACGCGCGAGGTGCGTGTGTCAATGAGAGCCATGGATTCCCCGTCCAAGCCCGGCTTGCAAGTCGAGCTGCGCTCGACCGGACAGACGGGGGCGTCTGTCCCTGCGTGGCTTCAGTCCCGCACTACTTCTGTGTTATCACTCGCAATCAGAATACGCTGGAGTTTGAAATGATCATCCAGCCACATCGTCCAGTCGCCGCCTTCGCTTCGCAAGACGAACTTGTTCATCTCCCGCTCGGTGCCCCGAATGGAAGTCTTGTCGCGCCCGGAAAACTCCACGGTCAGGGGCAGGGAAGTGCGCTGGTGCGGATTCATCGCCCCGAATTGCGTTTTCTGGTTCGCGGGACACTTCACCCCGTCTTTTTCCTGCTTGCACGTAGTGGCCAGATAGCGCCAGATCAGCACCTGCCGATGGATGAACGCGTAGTCATCCAAAATGCTGGTTGAAGCGGGGAGCAAAAACGGTTGTTCCTCGGGCTTCTCGTTCGATCCATTGGAAATGCGCTCCATCAGGTAATCGTTGCTAGGCGCCACCGTAGCCATCGACTTGCCGGGACTGACTTCCTTCCACTCATACTTACGAATGTCGCCCGACGGCGTGAGTTGCAGCTCCGAGGTCTGCGCGGCCTTGTCAACGCCCTCTTCCGTCTTGAAATTTGAAGTGATGTTGCTGCCGTTGGCGGTTTGCTGGATCGAGAAACTTTCGGTCGCGATTCGCCGGCCATTGATGAAAATACCCAACGAGCCGGAATCGACCATCTGCGCGGAGTCCTTCTTGTCCCCTGCCGCGGCGAGCGACGCCAGCAGCACGCCCATCATCCCCGCGCCCATGATCTTCGAAAACTTCACGTCACTTCTCCTCGCTGGAAGTCAGTTCCAGGCGACTCACAATGGCGCCCACGATTTGTTCGATTCCACGGCCTTCGGTGTCCACCCGCACTCGAGCCTGCAAGTACCGCGGCCTGCGCGCCTCGTAAAGCTGCCGAAATTCCGCTTCCATGCGCCGCAAAGGACGATCGGTCACATCCTGTGCGCAACGCCGCCAAAGTTCTTCCGTCGGCGCATCCAGAAATACGGTAGTGCTGCCCGCCTTCTCAAGCAGGGAAGCCACTTCTTCCTGCACGAAAGCTCCGCCGCCCAACGCTGCGACCATCGGGCCTGACTCCATGTCCGCCAGCAAATCACGCAGCGCCGCAAGTTCGCTGCGCCGGAACTCCGCTTCTCCCGATTGCTGGAAAATCTCCGGAATTGTCCGTCCTTCCCGTGCCTGGATGCGGTCGTCGAGATCTTCGAAGCGCCAGCCCAGTTTGCGGCTCAGAGCCCGGCCCACGCTGGTCTTGCCTGCGCCCATGAAGCCGACAAGAAAAATGGCCCGCACCGGCGCATCGCGCCTGGCCGCGGGCGCATCTATGTTTCGGCGCGAACCTGGCGTGCCTCTCATGCTGGTGGTCGCTTCACTCCCAGCCTGATTTTTCTAGCGTCTCTTGAGGTGGATTTTACCACTGAAGGTTCGCAGCCATACCGACGAAGCCGCCTTGTTGATGGTACCTGCGAAGGAACTCCCCTCTTTGACGAGGAAAGAGGTGTGGACTTTTGGTTGGAGGGGAACGTCGTTTTGCACCAGCCCACGCACCGACTGGGCCGTCACGTCGACCGAGGCATCGTCGGGAATGGTCGCTTCGATGTTGCCAGAGTGGCTGTTGAACCGGTATTCCCCGGCATAGCCGAAATCTCCGTTGTACTGAATCCGTCCGCTGGTCGAGCTGACCCGCACCAGAGGTCCCGTGACGGACGTGAGCGTAACGTCTCCGCTTACCGAATCAATTTCCACGTGCCCATCACGAATGTTGGTCAAGGTGATCGGTCCCGCCATCGTTTTCACGTGCACGTGGCCGCCCGACATGTCTTTTACATCGACCGCCGCGTTCGCGCCTTCCGCCTCCACGTCGCCGTGCAAGCGCTCTGCGCGCAGGGGGCCGGTGGCCGACTCCAGATTCACGCTGGCATCCGCAGGCACCAGCACTTCGTAATCGACGCGCGAATTTTCCGCATTCGCTCCCGACAGCAGATGCGATTGCACATCCACCCGGTTCCCGCTCTGGCTCTGATCGACTTCAACTTTGTCGGAGTAGGTGGTGGCGGTCACGGATACGAAATTGCCGGTGGAGGGCTTTACCGACACGCTGCCGAACTGGTTGACGATTGAGACCTTGGATTTGGGGCCGACCTCGAAGCGGTACTCCTTTTTGGTCTCGGCGACCGCGATGGTTGCGATCGCGACTATGACGACTGCGCCAAGTTCAATGAGATACTGGCTGCGTTGCATAGGTCCCCTTACGGCGTTGCCCTCGGCGGCTCCGGTCGCCGATTTCCTGCTGGCCCACTATGGCAAAGAACGATCCAAAGCCATCTCGTAAATCATTGACTTCTGTCCGTAGGCGTCCATCAGCGCCTGCTGCGCTTCTTCATCATTCGGGTCCGCATCCACCGAATCCTGCGCATCGCGAATGTAGTTGTTCACGTCCCGCAGATTGCTCTCGTACGCTGCCCTCATCATCGGCGCCCGCGCCGAGACTTCCTGCAGCAACTGCTCGTCACTTGTGTCCGCGGTTTGGATGTTGGCTCCTGCCGCCGGCCCCGCAGGCTTTGCGACGGCCGCCCGGCGAGCATTGTCAGGCCGCTGCTGATACAAGAGGATTCCCACTCCCACCAGGAGCGCAGCCGCGGTGGGAACCAGCCATGCCAGTGCTCCCCAGTGCTGACGGAGCGAAGGAAGAATGGAGCGATGCCCGCTGGTCTGGGGCTCGCGAATCAGCTTCTCTTGCCTAAGCATGATTTCGATCGAATTCCAGACCCGCGGGCTGGGCTCTTCCGAAGTCTGCAGCTCCTTGGCTTCCCGAATGATCGCCTCCAGGCTGCTCACCAACCCAGAGCAATCGCGACAATCATTCAAATGAGCCTGGGATGCTGCGTTGCCGCCTTCTTCCATGAACTCTGGCAGTTCACGTTGAAACTCTGCGCAATTCATGACTTCTCTCTCCCCAAGGTAACCGTACCGCCTGCGCTTCCGTTCCTCACGGCTTTCCGGCCTTTTCGGCTCTGCTCGTTCTCAGGAACTCGCGCAACTTCATCCGTGCTTTATGCAATTGCGACTTGCTGTTTCCGATCGAACATCCCATCATGGTTGCGATCTCATTGTGCTCGTAACCTTCCACATCGTGCAGCACAAAGATCGAGCGGTACCCCGGTGGCAACTGGTCGACCGCATTCTGCAAGCGTAACCGGTCTACCGAACCGGACAGGACAGGATCATCTGCCCCAAAATCTTTCTTCGGCGTCTCGTCGTCGCCTTCGGTCGCTTCTTCCAGCGAGACTACCGAGAGGCCTTTCTTCCTCAGATGCATCAGCACGACGTTCACCGCCATGCGATGCAACCACGTCGAGAACGCCGACTCGCCGCGGAAGGTTCCGATCTTCCGGAACAACTGCAGGAACGCTTCCTGCGTCAGGTCTTCGGCTTCGGCGGTGTTCGCCGTCATCCGCAAGCATAAAGAATACACGCGCCGCTTATGCAGGTTATAGAGAAACTCGAAAGCTTCTGCGTCGCCCTGCTTGGCTCGTTCAATCGCCTGCGCTTCGGTGAGCCCGGCGCCTTGCGGCTGTTGTCGGTCGGTCAAGTTGACTTTCCCGGCCGCATGTTGTCAGATGCGGCTAACTATCTGTACGTTGTACTGGTTGCGGCCCATTTTGGGATGGCCACTTGCCCCTTCTTGCTTACCAGAATAACAAAACCCGTTGCACAAGTTCGCTTTGCCAGCCTCCAGTTTTTGGAAGTGACGTTCGTAACTCGAATGGCAGCATCGTGCGCCGGTTTCTGACCTGTTGCCTGCTGGCTGCTGGCCGCTAGTTTCTGGCTTCTAGCCCTGCCAACCTAGTGAACCCACCCCAGGCAACTTAAATTCCCAGCCTCGTCGACATTCCCACAAGATTTTCGTCGCGATCTTCGCGTGACTTTGCGATCTTGGCGGTTAAGAGCTTTTGATTCAAGACCGCGGCAAAGAAGGATCAATCCGACGCAAACGAATCGCGATTGCTAGAAGCCCGTAGCTAGAAGCCAGAAGCCGCCCTATGCCCCGGTCTTAGTCGTAATGGTTTCCAGCCCATGTCCGTGCGGTCCGAGCTCCCGCTGACGCAATAGGAACGAGAACAGCACGCCCAGAAACCCGAGACAGGAGAAGATCCACATCCCCAGCCGGTATCCCGTCGGATTCTGCGCGCTCGCATGACCATAGTCGTTCGCCCAGCCAACCAGCAGGTTCAATCCGGCCAGCCCGATATTCTGGATCATCGTCATCAGCCCATAGGCAGTGCCCAGCTTCGACTGATCGACGATGTAGGCCACCGACGGCCACATCACCGCCGGGATCAACGAGAACGCCACGCCCATCATCGCCATGGGTACGTACAGGGTCACGTTGGTATAGGCCATCATCAAGTAAACCGGAATCAGGAGCATCGACCCAAACATCATCAAGAGCGCCCGCTTTCCCATGCGATCGGCAAACAGTCCGAACGCGGGCGTCCCAAACATTGTGAAGGCGGTCAGAATGCTCACCAGAAATCCGCCCAATTGCCGACTCGTTCCGTGCGCGTCCATGAAGAATTTGATCGCGAAAGTTTCGAAAGGAAAGATCGCCGAATAGAACACAATGCAGAGCGCGACGATATACCAGTAAGAAACGCCGAACTTGAAGATATCCTTGAGGACCACCTTATCCGTCGATCCGGCCTGGCCTACAGCGAAGTGCTTTTCTGCATAAACCTCCATGGCCCAATAGACCACAGCCCCGGTCACGCAGAAGGTGGCAAACAGCACTGAGATCACCAGCGGCGACCGCCAATTGGTATAGGCGGAGTGAGCCCAAGTAGGAGAATTTTGGGCCAACCAGGTGCCGAGCCGCGAAATCGTAAGATTAATGCCGAAGGCGAAGCTCAGTTCCTTGCCCCGAAACCACTTCGCAATGGCGGTTGTGACCGCCACAATCAGCGACTCGGCGCCCAGCCCAAACACCAATCGCCCCGCCGCCATCAACCCCAATCGTCCCGACAGAACCGTCAAGATTGAGCCCAAGAGGCAGAGCGTGCCGAAAATGAAAATTCCTTTGCGCGTGCCGATCCGATCCACGACGTAGCCGCCGATCAATACCATGAACACATTCGGGATGGAGTAGATCGCCTGCAGCAGCCCGATGTTGGCGTCGGAGAAGCCAAGCTGCTTGACCAGTAGGTCCGCGATCGGCGCGATGCAATCGTAGACGTAGTAATTCCCGAACATCGTCAGGCTTACCACGAACAACACAATCCAGCGATAAACCCGCGAGGGTTCGGGACGAGCGGCCTCTGTCATAAGCGCTTTTTCCGGCGAGGTTTGCATTTTTCGGTTTGCAGAAGAACACGAAGATATCAGAAGCAGCTGAAGATAACATAGGTAGCGCCGGCATCCTGCCGGCATGGTTGCTGCTTCAAGACAGCCAGCGAGATGCTGGCGCTACCCCGAAATCATTGATAGTTCCCGCGAACTCGCCCTACTCAAATGAAGTCACGCCCCCCGGTCTCACTGGTAATTGAACCGAGAACTGATGACCGAACACGAGCAAGCCAAAAAGAAAAAGGCCCGGCAAAACAGCCGAGCCTTCAAAACCAATCCCTGACACCTGAGATGTGACACCCAGCCCGCTAGAGCCCAGAGTCTATTACAGCTTTCCCCGCTTGAACTCCTGGTTCTTCTCATTCACCCGCTCGACGTCCTGGTTGGTAATCGTGCGGGTTGCTTTGCGCCCACTCTTCGCCGCAGCCGATGCTTCTACGGGATTTCCAGCCTCCGCATGTCCCGCATAATACGTCCAGGCCTCACGCGCTTCTTCGCCGTGCATGTGCTCCATCTGCCGCATGTGTTCTTCGTGCATGCCCATCATTGGCTCGGCATGAGGCAGGCGCACCGCCGGAGAAACCAACGGGCTGCCTCCGCCCGAATACCACACCACCTGGGTGTGCACCGCGTCCGGGTTGCCATCGACGATCGAAAGCGTCGAATTGCGTGCTCCCGCGTGCAGCCCGCCGGTTGCGTTGCTTGCACCCACCGGCGAAGGTGACACCGTCTCGAATCCCACATTAGGGGTCGAGATCAGCGGGATATAGGGTCCGCAATTGTTCGAGCAGTAGCTGGGAACGGGTCGAGTTCCGGTTTGTCCAACTGCCAGGGCCGCAAGGCCGACTACCACGAGACTCATCGCGAGTGCGCGCATACCTACCTCCAGGGATAACCGTCCACAATCCGATGGAGCAGGTCGTATGCCAGTGATTGCAGTTTCAGTGATTTGCCCGGCATTTTCGGCTTTTTCGGGCTTTTTGCATGAAGCAGACAATCGCACCCTTCATCCGATGCGCAAAGTCCTGCGTACAAAATGCAGAAAAGGAGCTGTTAGATTTTAGCGCTTAGCTGTTAGCCAGACCCAAAATCTCGGATGGAAACTTGGGGGAAGATGTACGGATCCGGCTCAGCGCCCTCTGCGGTATTCCTCGGCGTGCTCTGCGGTTTAAGATTTTCGCTGATCTGCGGAGCTTCGCTCCGATGGGCAGACGAGGGCGTCTGCCCCTACGTACCTAGTTCCCAACAAACCGCGCATACAGGCTCCGCGCCACGCCGGCGTCGGTGGTCCCCTTGATGATCGCCCGGCCATCGGGAAACAAAGTCATCTCGTAGGGCTCACGCCAGAACTTCAGCACGAAGTCGTTATGCCGCACCTTGCCGTGCGGCTTGAGGCGCTCGTTCATAACTCGGAAGTCTACCGGCCGGTGGCGTTCGTGAATCTGCACGGAATTCCGCCCACACAGCGTGATGTGCGGCCGCCCCTCACCTTCGAGATGAATGAAGTCTCGTTCTCCGCAAGCCCGGCATCCCGCTCGCGGCTTGCCCACCTGGATCTCCGCGCGCTCGTTCGTCCACACATCCAGAGACAGCAGTGTCCGCCGTAACTGATCCTCGGCCTCCACCAGTATCTTCAAAGCTTCCGTTGCCTCAATCGAAGCGACCGCGTTCACCGCCGAATTCAAAATGCCGGCAGTCTCGCACGTTTCGAACGTTCCTTGAGGTGAATCCGGAAACACGCACGCCAAACATGCGGTCGCACCTGGAAGCACGTTCAACGTGACGCCATAGCTTCCCACTGCCGCCGCATAAATCCACGGCACGCCATTCTTCACGGCGTAATCATTCACCAGGTATCGAGTCTCGAAATTATCTGTGCCGTCCAGGATGAGGCTCGCGCCCTCAAGCAGGGCTTCAACATTCTCAGGCGTAAGATCCGCGACCTGCGGCTCAACGACAATTTGCGAATTGAAGGAAGCAATGTGCTTGGCTGCCGCGATCGCCTTCGGCAGAGACTCGCGCGCGTCAGTCTCATCGAACAACGTCTGCCGCTGCAGATTGCTGGGCTCCACGTAGTCGCGATCAATAATGCGAAGGGTGCCAACGCCGGAGCGCGCGAGCAGCGAGGCTACCGCTGACCCCGTTGCCCCGCATCCCACAATGGCCACACGAGCGACCGCGAGCCGCTTTTGGCCTTCGGAGCCGATGCCCCGAAACAGTACTTGCCGCGAATATCGATCGTCGAGTTCCAAAGACATTAACCAGTGTTGCCCGGCGAAACCATTATTATAAGTCCCTGCGCTGCATCTTTATTCGTCCGCCCGGGTTTCCGGGTGGATGGAGTGGTGCCGCTCAGATGGTTCCACCCCATTCATTGAAACAGTGACCCAACGACCCGGAGCGGTTTTGCGAGCAACAGCAGGGCTGTACGCTGTTCTGGTCGTGTCTCTGCTTGCCCCGTCCGCCGGCGCTCAGCAATCGTCGCCCGCAGTTCCTCCCGCTCCTCCGTCTCTTCCGCAACAAGCCACTACCCCTCCGGGAGAACCGCTGTCGCAGACGCCCAACCCGGCTCTTGGCCCAATCTCCGAGTACCTGGGATTGCCTGTCCGCGACATCCGGGTGGTGGGCGTCGCGACCCGGGAAAAGGAGCATCTGATCCAGTTGCTGCCACAGAAAGCTGGCCAGCCGCTTGATCGGGAGCTGGTGCGCCAGAGTCTCAAGGTTCTGTTCGATTCCGGCTTATTCGCCGATGTGCAGGTTCTCGCTGAGAAAATCCCTGACAATCAGGTCGTCCTCACCTTCACAACCGTCAACAATTACTTCATCGGGTCGATTGCGGCGGAAGGCGATCCCGGCCGGCCCAGTGCCAACCAGATTGTCAGTGTCACGAAGCTGCAGTTGGGCGAAGTCTACTCCCCCGAAAAACTCCAGCGTGCCAACAAAAACATCCTGCAGGTGATGGCCGACAACGGTTACTACCGCGCCTCCGTTACCCACGACGAACATCCTCATCCCGAAACCTCGCAAATCGACATTACCTTTCGGATCTCCCCCGGTCCGTCGGCTAGTGTGGGAGAAGTGAATTTGAAAGGGAATCCCGGGTACTCCAAGGGCCAGCTTGAGGATTTTGCCCGCATGCATCCCGGCGACCGTGTGACCGCCGACCGGATCAGCAATGCCTTGCAGCGTATTCGCAAGCGCTACGTCAAACAGAATCGCCTGCTTGCGCAGGTCTCGATTGCCGAGCGTGCCTATCGTTCCGAAACCAACAAGCTCGATTTCACATTTCTCATCGATCCCGGCCCCACCGTCGACATCGCCGTCGAAGGTTTCAAGATCCGCCAGTCGGTTTTGCGCAAGCGCGTACCCGTGTACGAAGAGAACGCGCTGGATGACGACCTGCTCAACGAGGGTCGTCGCAACCTCCTCGACTACCTGCAGAGCCGCGGTTATTTCGACGCCACCGTCGGCATCAAGAAGCAGTCCGATCCCGCCAAGAACGAATTACGCGCCATCTACGTGATCGATCCCGGCATCCGGCACAAGCTGGTCAAAGTTGTCATCACGGGCAATAAGTATTTCGATCAGGATGCCTTGCGCTCGCGCATGCAGGTCCAGCCGGCCACTCGCCTGGTCACGAGCGGCCGCTTCAGCCAATCATTGCTTGCCAGCGACATCAACGGATTGGAGGACCTCTACAAGGCCAACGGCTTCCGGGAGATTCAAATCAAGAGCGTTGTCGAGGACCATTACGAAGGAGTCCAGAAACATCTTGCCATCCGGCTCGAGATTAATGAGGGGCCGCAAACGCTGGTGGGCGATGTCCGCCTCGCTGGCAATGCGAAGGTCCCGACGGATCAGCTGCTCGCCAAGATCGACACTGCGCCCAACCAGCCGTATTCCGACTACAAGCTGGCCGGCGACCGCGATACAATCCTCAACTATTACTTTAACAATGGGTTTCCCAATGCCTCACTGGAAATCTCGACCCAGCCCGTAAGCGGAACTCCCGATCGCATTGCCGTCACCTTCAGCATCCAGGAAGGCGAGCAGTTTTTTGTCGACCAGGTACTTGTGTCTGGTCTCGTGCACACCCGTCCTTACGTGGTGCATCGAAAACTCAAAGTAACTCCAGCCAGCCCCTTGAGCCAGGAAGACATGCTCAACACGCAGGCGTCTCTGTACGATCTCGGCATCTTCAGCCAGGTCGATACCGCCGTCCAAAACCCTGACGGAGAAGATCCCTCCAAGAATGTACTGATCGACATCCGCGAAGCCAGGCGTTACACATTTAAATACGGGGTGGGACTGGAAGTGCAAACCGGGCAACCTTCCACTAGCCAAGCAGTTCCGCAAGGCATGACCGGTGTCAGCCCAAGGGTTTCCCTCGAGGTCACTCGCTTGAATTTCCGCGGTCTCAATCACACCATCATCTTCAAGGGACACCTGGGCCGTCTGCAACAACGCGCGCTCGTCAGCTACAACGCGCCCGGCTGGCTCGACAACGATAAGCTCACACTCTCGTTTACCGGCTTCTACGACAACACGCTCGACATCACCACCTTCACCTCCAAACGCCTGGAAGGCTCCGCCCAGATTCATCAGTGTTTCGGCACCGCCGACAAGTGCGTCGCCGGCCGGCTGCCCACGGAAGTGGTCTACAGCATGACATACCGCCGTGTGCAGGCCAGCAATCTTGTCATCAGCTCGAACCTGATCCCGATCCTGTCGCAGCCGACGCGGGTCGGAATTCCCGGATTTACTTTTATCCGCGACCGCCGCGACAATCCCCTTGACTCCACCAAGGGCATGTACACCACGCTCGATACCGGAGTAGCTGCGAGTTACTTCGGTTCTGAGGCCGACTTCAGTCGCCTTCTTGTGCAGAATTCCAACTACTACCTCATTGGCCGGCACCGTCCTGCCTCGAAACGCTTTGTCCTGGCGCGCTCGACCCGCGTCGGTCTCCAGAGCGCCTTCGGCAAGACGGTGATTCTAGAGCCCAATGAAACCCCTCCCTCGGGCGCCAGCCTCATCCCCTTGCCCGAACGTTTTCTCTCGGGCGGAGGCAACTCTCACCGTGGTTTCGGGTTAAACCAGGCAGGACCGCGCGATCTGAAGACCGGTTTTCCCCTGGGAGGGAGTGCCTTGTTCCTGAACCAGCTCGAATGGCGTCTCCCGCCCCCGGACCTGCCCTATGTCGGGAATAACCTCAGCCTCGCGCTGTTCCACGATATGGGCAACGTATTTGCCAAGCCGTCCGATATGGTGAACAATCTGCTCCGCTGGCGACAAAAGAATGCCGACCTCTGTCTCCACCAGAGCACCTATACCCAGTGCGACTTTAACTACATGTCGCACGCGGTCGGAGTGGGGGTGCATTACAAGACTCCTATCGGTCCCGTTCGCCTGGATTTCGGTTACAATCTGAATCCGCCCGCATTTCCCAGTTTCCAGACGGTGACAAACGAGGTGAACGGACAGTCCACCGCGACTCAGTTCGTTCCGCAAAGAGCCAGTCACTTCAATTTCTTCTTTAGCATCGGGCAGGCATTCTGACGCGTACCCTCTCCCATTTCGCATGCATTCTCCTGCTGCTGGCGTTGTCCGCTGCGGCTCGCGCCGCCGACGTGATTGACCGCGTCGTCGCCACCGTCAACGGCCATGTCATTTTGCAAAGCGATTGGGACGATGCCGTCCGTTTCGAAGCGTTCGTAGAAGGTCGCCCGCTCGATCAACTGACCGACCAGGACCGCAGCCGTGCCCTCGACCGTCTGATTGACCAGGAATTGCTGCGCGAGCAAGCGCAGAGTGGGGACGCACCCGCGCCGCGCTCGGAAGAAGTGCAACAGCGAATCCAGGACATCCAGCAGCAGCACTCCGCCACTGAACCTGGCGCCTGGCAGTCCGAGTTGCATCGTTATGCGCTGAACCAGCCGCAGCTCGAGGCTTACATCGCCCACGACCTCGCCGTGCTGCATCAGGTCGAAGCCCGCTTGCGGCCGGCGGTTCAGATTAACACCGACAACATCGAGTCCTACTACCACAATACCTTCCTGCCGCAATTGCGCAAGCTAGGCGCTCAGGAGGTTCCGCTCGCGCAAGTTGCCAGCAAGATCCGCGAAATCCTTACCGAACAGAAAGTAAGTGAGCTGTTCACCTCCTGGCTGCAGAGTCTGCGCGCCGAAAGCAAAATCACCATCCCCGTGCCTGCCTCAGCTCCGGCATCACCCAGCGGAGGCCAGGCCCCGTGACCGCGCCTGTCACCGAGGCGCCCCCAAAGACCGCCAGCCGCAAGTGGTGGAAATATCTTCTCCTGCTATTT
>QIAH01000397.1 GCA_003225465.1 Acidobacteriota bacterium
TTGAACCCAAGCATCTCTTTATGCTGTCGGCTTACCTGTTGGTGATGGGGCTGTTGCTTGGATATCTTGCTGAACAGCAGAAGCGTCTGAGGGCAGAGCGCGCCATTATTGCTCGCGTGCTCGGTCGCGCCCGGGTGGAAGCCGGGCTCACCGGGACCCTGCAGGCCATCCTCGGAGAACTCCTCACTGTGTTTGGGTCCCATCGTGCCTTGATGGCGTCGCAGGAAACCAACAAGTACCGTGTTTTTGTGGGGGACCTGGAAACGGTGGAGGGCGGCCTTGGCCAGTTGCGCTGGCTCGAGTCTTCGCCCACCGATCGCGAGACGTATTTGTACGAATCCGACGCGGACGTGTCTCAGGTCGTCGGAAATGGCGACAACAACCGCGTGGTCGCGCTCGATCGCAATGGCGTACGCCTGCGGCAGTTGTCCTCGCAACCATTAACTCCGCTCAGCAAACTCTACCAATTTGATTCTCTTCTGGCGGTGTCCTTCGTCTTCGCGCAGGAATGGTGGGGAAGAATTTTTCTTCTCGATCCGACGCTCGGCGGCGACCGCGAAGAAGAGCTGCGCTTCTTGCAGGAACTGGTGCGGCAAGTAGGACCGGCCGTTTATAACGTCTACCTGTTGCGTCGCCTAAGGCAGCGTGCCGGCGCGGTGGAGCGCGCTCGGGTGGCCCGCGAGCTTCACGATGGCGCTGTGCAATCGCTGATCGCCATGGAGATGCAGGTGGACGTGGTTCGCCGGCAATCGGCTATCGATTCGAGCCCCGTCACCGCAGAACTCGGACGAATCCAGGGCCTATTGCGCGAGGAAGTCCTCAAGTTGAGGGAACTGATGCAGCAGATGAAGTCCCTCGACGTCGATTCGAGCAACTTCTTTCGTTTCATGGAAGACACAGTCGAGCGATTTCAGCGCGAGACCGGCATCGGCGCCCGCTTCGTCGCGGAGATTGATCAGCTTCACATGCTGCAGCGGGTATGCCGGGAATTGGCTCGAATCGTTCAGGAGGCCCTGGTCAACGTCCGCAAGCACAGCGGTGCCCGCGAGGTGCTCCTGCGCATGAGTGCGGACGACCATTGCTATCGTCTCACCATTGAGGATAATGGGCGAGGATTCCCTTTCTCCGGAAGGTTTTCACAGGCTGAGTTAGAGGAGATGGGTAAGGGACCATTGGTAATTCGTGAGCGCGTTCGTTTGATTGAGGGCGAACTCACGATAGAATCGAACCCTGGTCGTGGGGCCAAGCTTGAGATCACTGTACCGCGACACCGGGAAGCTGCTTATGGACAATAAGAGATCGCAAAATATTCGCATCGTCATTGCTGACGACCACCCGATTTTTCGGGATGGTCTTCGCCGCCTGCTTGAGGCAGAGCCCGGCTTGAAAGTGATTGGAGAAGCGTCCGACGGCGCCGACGCGGTAAAGCTCGCTCGTCAACTGAAGCCCGACGTCCTGCTTCTCGATCTCGCGATGCCTCGTACTCCGGGACTGGAGGCGTTGCGGGACCTGAGTGTTGGGACCGGTGCCAACGGAGTCAAAGTTATTCTGCTCACTGCGGCCGCTGAGAAGCACCAGATCGTCGAGGCTTTACAACTCGGCGCTCGCGGCGTGGTTCTGAAGGATTCCGCCACACAGCTCTTGCTTAAAAGCATTCACACTGTGATGACGGGCGAATACTGGGTCGGCCGCGAGAGTGTTTCAAATCTCGTGCAGTACCTCCGAACCCAGATGCAGGCCTCGAATGAGGAGTCCCGCCAGAAGAAATTCGGGCTGACTCCCAGAGAATTAGAGATTGTGTCGGCAGTCGTGGCGGGCTACGCGAACAAGGAAATCGCGGAATATTTCAAAATCAGCGAAGATACGGTGAAGCATCATCTCAGCAACATATTCGATAAATTAGGAGTTTCGACCCGCCTGGAACTGGCACTGTTTGCCGTGAACCAGGGGCTTCCATTGAAAGGAATCCCCTAACCTAAACGAAATGAGGGGGCTTGCCTGTATGGCACGTTCGTGCCATGCCCATCCACTTCCGTGCCATAGCCTGCGGGCGGCACCAAAACTAGCATTAGTGCAGAGTATCTCTAAGCAGAAGATTTGCACTTACACTCTCTGAGTGGTGATTTTGCTCGGGGGAACTGTTAAATACGGAGGAGCCTGTGACTAAGTTCTTGCATCAGTTATGGTCTGACGAGTCCGGACAGGACATCGCAGAATACGCCGTGATGCTCGCTGTGATCCTGGTGATCGTGGTGGGAACCATCCGGTTGATTGGGTCCAATGCGAATACGGTGTTCTCGCAAGTTGGAAGCTCGATCCAGTAAGCTTTTACTGTTAGAAGAAGTAGTTTGCGTATTTCTAGTCCCGCTGTTTGGGATGTCGCACTGTCGGCACTTTTGAACGCCGCCCGCCCCGCCGCGTCGTCAACCGCTCCCCAGCCAGAGCGCTTCTTCCAAATACTCTAACTCTCGCAGCTCACTTGGCTTCGGGCGCTGGAGCTGCCGGAACTGCGGCCACCTTTTCCGAGCCGCCCGTCGAAATCCTCGTGATGTACGGGAACATCGGCGTCACCTCGAAGGGCATCTTCTCCCGCGCCGACAGCAGAGCCACGGGTTTGGCCTTTGCCAAGCTTGCCTGACTGGTCCAGGGATCCACCTTGATTCGCCCACCCAGCGGCAGAGCGGCGATCTGGTCCTTCTTGCGTTCGTCCAGCTGAGGAGCAGAATTCAGCAGCGCTGACATGCGCAGCGTCTTGCCGCTGACCATTCCATCTCCCAGCCGGGCCCGTATCAGATTCTTCAGATCCGGCGCTCGATCCTGGAGCGCTTTGAGAAACAGTCCCGCATTGCCCAGTTTGTCTTTGTAGGGAGAACTAGCCAATAGTTCGAGAGCTCTCTTGTCGGCCTCGTCTTCATCCGCCCGGCTGCGCCGGAAAGTGAAATTCGAGAACGTATCCTCATCCGCAAAGAACATCCGGTCGTTAAACGCATACCGGGTATCGAGTTGATGTCCTAAAGCGATATGCGCCAGTTCGCGAGCCAGTACCATGGCCAGGGATGCCTCGTCGGGAAGCACGTCCAGGAGCCCACGACTCACCACGATCGTGTGTCCGATGGTAAAAGACTCCAGCGGCGCAGTGAGCAGCACGCGCGCCCGAACATCCGGCTGAATGTCGAGATTGTTGGTGACGATCAGGTTGTTCACGACGGTCGTCAACACCTTGTCCACATCGCCTGACGGTGCAAGCAGCCCGATTTTCTGCAACCGTTCGACAGCGTTGTCTTCGGCTTGCCGTTGCCACATGCGCTCGGCTTCCACCGGGGTCGCGTCCTGCCCAGTCTCGCTCTGATCTTTGACAGTTTGTGGCGCATCCACCTGGATCGAAGTGAACTCATCATTCCGCCCCAGGTTCTTGATGTCGTATCCCCAAAGCCGAGTCTGAGCCTTGAAGTGCAGACCCTGCGTCATCCGATACTTCATATCTGATTCTTCGCTGTACACGTAAGCAGGCAGCCACACGCCTGGTCGCATGTTCAGCCGCCAGCTGTCGAAGTGCAAGTAAAACGATGTGCTCGCGTGCGGAGAATACGTTCCGTTAAAGCGGACAATGTTGTAGTCCTGATCTTCCACCCAAATGCGTCCCAGGAACCGGCCCTTCCCGGCTGAGTCTTTCGGTTGTACATCGATCACCAAACAGCGGGTCTCGCCCAGAAACTCGCGTCGCACGAAGGTCAGGGTGTAGTACCTTTTCTGGAAGTCATCGTCCATCATGACCATCTGCGCAAAACCCAGCGGAAGAAAATGCAGCGCGTAGACGCTGGTCAGGCTATCCAACATGCGGCGGCCGAATCCGGGACGTCCTGAGAAAGTGCGATCGTCGGTTCCGTTGCTCATATCGAGCCGGCCGAGAAAATAGTGGTCGCCCACAGGAACCGCGCCTAGCTCTTTATCCGATTTCATGTTCTGGATATAGGTTTCAACCAGGGGATGCATGTGGCGCATCTGCGCGACGAAGAAATGCTCCCGCTCCACAATTCGGTCAACCACCTGATCGAAGGAGGTCGGCGCTGTTTGACTGTTGACCGCCGGCAATTGCGTCATCGTGGCCGGCTTGGCGGGATCCGGATCAGAATTTTGTGTGGTCTGAGCTGCAACCCCTGAAACAAAACAAAATGCGAGGAAAAAGGGAAACGAAACAAGTCTCAAACTGCGCATAGACCCCTTCATGAAGCGTGTCGCCTCAGGCCAATTGGAAAATTATATGTAACACAGCGGTGGAGTCGGAAGGTTGGCCGTCCCGCATCGCCGGCTTGAAACTGATCTGTTCCGCAGCGCGTACTGCAGATTCGTCCAGGCCGTGCCCAAGTCCGCGAACCACCCGCAGCACGCGAACGTGACCCGAGGCTTCCAGTACGACTTCCAGCAGCACCTCTCCTTCGATGCGTGCCCGGCGCGCATCGTCGGTGTAAGCAGGAGTCGGCTTCGAGAGAATCTCCGGCGGCACTACTCGAGCTGGCGTCTCTGCCGTTTTCGGGCGGACCGTTTGCGCGACGCTGGCCGCATCCGCGTCACCGAATCCAGCTTGACGCACGACACCATTTCCACGAGAAGCATTCACGCGCCCGCTTCCATCACCGGTCGCAACTCCATTTCCAAACCCCGTGCTCGCTACCACCCCGCGCGCTCCCTTTGCTCCTCCAGTGCCATTCCCATACCCGGGTCCAGCCGGAAGATCAAATGAGCCCAACTGGGCGATGTTTGCCGGTTTGCCGCTGCTGTTCGGGTTTGCCGGGACGCCGTTGGGATCGCCGAATCCACCGGTTTGCACTTTCTGCGGAGCGGCAGCCATGGTGGGCGTCGCTGAGCTTCCGGTCGAAAACACATTGGTTTGAACCAGCCGACGTGGGATCGCCGGTGTGGATGGAGGAAGGTTTGGACGGCTTGCCGCAACTTCGACCTTCGGGGGCTGCACTTCCTCTACGTTAACGCGCGGCTTCGGAGTAGGCGCGGGCAGTCGCAAGTTTTCCGGGATGGGCGTGTCGAGATGCGCCACAGGGTCGGGCACTCGGAACTCGCGCACCGGCGCCGGTTCATGGTTCACGGGCGGCGGCGTGGTCACCAGAGCCATTTCATGATAATCCCGGGCCGGTGGGGTCAAGATCTGCGGACGGAGCGCGTGAATCCAATGCAATAAAACGATTAATCCAGCCTGGATCAGGCTGCTGAAAACAAACTCCCCCCAAGGTGGCCTTCTGTACGGGAGCAATGAGAACGGCATCTTCACAGGATCGGAAGCCATAAGGGTCTCAGATGTCCAGCAGCTCAGGGATGCTGCCCTTTCTGAAAATTCTCTCGCTTGTAAGCAACCGGTCCGGTGTGGGACGGCGAACCTGGACGAACCGGGCTTGCTAAGTGTACAACCGCAACAGCGGTATCTTGCAAGCGGAAGGCCAATTCTGGAGCCTTACAAAGCAAGTAACCACTTGCCCTTTAAGTGTTTACATCGCGACCAGGATATTTCGCCGCCACCCCTCCACGAAGGGGCAAAAATTTACAGCTTCTGGGTAGGATTTCTGGCTAAGCGGAACCCCCGAAAGGCGGAGGTCGACGGCAGTCCTGGTTAGTCGCGCTCCTCCCTTATCCGTATCCGTGCTTTATCGATTATCCGTGCTTTATCGAACTTGTCATTCCGAAGCCGAACGCGGCGGAGGAATCTGCGATAGCATTGCGCGACCGAGCTGCACAAGTCGATCACCTAGCAACGTACAATTTTTTCGCTCTTGATTCCCTTTGTGGCGTTCCGCGTGTCCACCACCAGCTGTGACTCCTTCACAATGCTGGGATAGTCGTAATCGGAATGGTCGGTCACAATCAACACACAATCGTACTGCCCGAGGTTCTCCAGGGAGGAACACTTCATCTGCAGATCGTATTTCCGACCCTTTCCGATGAAAGGGAAGTAGGGGTCGTGATAGCTGACCTTGGCGCCCTCTTTTTGAAGCAGTTCGATGATGGTCAGGGAAGGCGACTCGCGCAGGTCGTCGATATCGCGCTTATACGCCACTCCAAGCACCAGAACGCCCGCCCCGTTTAAAGATTTCTTCTGCCGGTTCAGGGCTCCCACCACGGACGCGATCACGTGATAGGGCATGCCGATATTAATTTCCCCCGCCAGCTCGATGAAGCGGGTGCGGAAATCCCATTCCTTGGCCTTCCACGAGAGATAAAACGGGTCCACGGGGATGCAGTGCCCGCCCAAACCGGGCCCGGGATAGAACGGCTGAAATCCAAAAGGCTTGGTTGCTGCTGCGTCGATGACTTCCCAAATATCCAGGCCCATGCGCAGGCTGAGCAGTTTTAGCTCATTTACCAGCGCGATGTTGACGCACCGGTAGATGTTTTCAAGCAGCTTGGTCATCTCAGCCGCGGCCGGCGAGGAAACCCGAACCACTCGCTTGAAGATGGCACCGTAAAGTGCAGCCGCCACGTCCGATGCCTGCGGATCCAATCCACCCACCACTTTGGGTATGTCCCGCCGCGCCACGCTGGTGTTGCCGGGGTCCTCGCGCTCGGGCGAGAACGCGACATAAAACTCCTGATCCGAGCGTTGTCCTCCCCGCGCCGCCTTGAGCCCGGCCTTATTTTCGTTCTCGAGAATCGGCACCAGCACTTCCTCGGTAGTCCCCGGATAGGTCGTGCTTTCGAGAATCACAAGTTGTCCCGCTCGCAGGTGAGGAGCAATCGCGTGCCCGGTGTTCGTGATGTAGCTGAGATCGGGCTCGTGGTATTCGTTCAGAGGGGTCGGAACGCAAATGATGATCGCGTCCATGGCAGTGAGTTCTGAGTAGTCGGAGGTCGCTGTCAGTCCGCCAGCCTTGGCGGCACCGATTTCCTCGCGCGTGATCCGAAAAATGTAAGAGCCGCCGGCATTCAGAGTGTCGACTTTACGCTGGTCGATATCAAAGCCTGTGACCCGGAACTTCTGCTCGGTATAGAGAAGAGCAAGAGGCAGTCCGACATATCCCATCCCGATCACGGCGACCCGGGCTTGACGGCTTTCAATTTTGTTTTTAAGTTCGGTGGAAGAAGAGGGAACAGTGGGTGTGGCCATGATTTAGAAGAAATTTCTCCCCGATTCTAGCATGCGGAGTTGGTCGTCGGTCCTCGGCGCCACGGGTAGCGCCGGCATCTTGCCGTGCATGTTCGCCGCGCCAAAATTGGCAGTCGAGATGTGCGCGGTATAGCCGGCGAGACGCCGGCGCTACCCCGACGACCGACGACCGAAGGACTAAGATAGTCCACAGTTCCTCACCGAAAGGTACCTTGCTTGAGAATTTCACGCAGATTGCGTGTCCTGGTCCTGTTGCTGTCGCTGGCCTGGTTGATCGCGAATTCCGGAAAGTTTCTGGTTGTGGATGAACCGCAACACGCCGATGCGATTCTCGTGCTCGCCGGCGAAACTGACCGCCGACCCGCTCGTGCCTTGGAATTGCTGAGCCAGGAGTATGCGCCACGCGTTGTTCTCGATGTCCCCGCGGATGCCATGGTCTTCGGGTCTAGCCTATTGCAAGTCGCCCAAAATTGGGCAAACGCTCAGCCGCAATCCAAGGCCATCAGCATTTGCCCAATTCACGGTCTCTCTACCAAGGCGGAGGCTCTTGAAGCCGCGCAATGTCTCCACAACGTGGGAGCGCGTTCGGTATTAATCGTGACTTCCGACTTTCACACGCGACGCGCGTTGAGCGAATTCCATAAGGAGGCTCCCGATTTCACATTCCACGTGGCCGCAGCCTACGACCGTGCGCAGTTTGGAACTCTTTGGTGGCAACATCGTCAATGGGCGAAAATAAATTTCGACGAGTGGCTTCGCCTCTTGTGGTGGGAGTTTGTCGACCGCTGGCGCTAGCATTTGGAGAATACGTAGGGGCAGACGCCCTCGTCTGCCCAGGCGAGCAAAGCTCGCCGAGAGATCAAGAATTGCAGCCGTGCTCGCACACTGAAAAGCGCAGTTCGGTTGACAATTCGCAATTCTCAAAATACTGTCCATCGTTAACCAGGTTTGCCATTCATGATTTTGTTCTGGAAGAACCATGCCTCCTCCACGCGTCTGAGCCGGACCCTTTTCGCCTTCGCGCTATCGGCCCTAGTTACGTTGCAGGCACTGGCCGCGCCTCAATCGATCGGTACAGCAGACCCCTCACGTTATCTCGATGACATCAAGTCGCTGACCGCTCCTTCCATGGAAGGGCGAGGCGACGACACAAAAGGTCTGGCACGCGCTGCCCACCTGCTCGAGAAGCGTTACCACGAACTCGGATTGAAGCCTGCTGGCACCAACTCCTACTTCCAGCCCTTCACCGTCATCACGGGAGCTAAATTACAAGCCGACAACCGGTTCTCTGTTCAGGAAGGAGATCAGAAACAAGGACTAAAGCTGAACCAGGATTTCGTCCCCTTCAGTTTTTCTTCTTCCGGTTCGGTGAGCGCTCCGCTTGTGTTCGCTGGTTTCGGCGCCTCGGCAGACGAATTTGGATATGACGATTACGCCGGAGTCGACGTCAAGGACAAGATTGTCGTGATCCTCCGCTATGAACCGGCGGGCTTTGCCGAAAAGAGCGGAAACACAGGGCTCACGCGCCATTCTCAATTGATCAGCAAGGCCATCAATGCGCGGAACCACGGCGCCAAAGCGGTGGTGTTGGTAAATGGAAAGCTCGGCGAGGGTGAGGACGACCTGCTGACCCGGTTCGGAAGCGTCAGCGGGCCTGCAAATACTGGTATCGTGCTCGTGCAGGTGAAGAACGACGTCGCCGACCGTTGGTTTCACGCGGCGGGCAAGTCGATGGCGGACGTCCAGGGGCAGATTAACCACGCTACCAAGCCGCAATCTTTCGCCTTTCCTGAAACTTTACACATGTCCATCAACGTGGACATCGAAACCACGCGCGCGACCGTCAATAACGTGCTCGCGTATTTGCCGGGAAAGACAGACGAATATGTCATCATCGGAGCTCACTACGATCATCTGGGGCGCGGCAACTATGATTCTCTGGCCCCTTCGCAGATCGGGCAGATCCATCCTGGAGCCGATGACAACGCTTCCGGCACTGCCGGAGTGCTTGAGCTTGCGCGCGTATTCGCGCCCCTGAAAGGCCAACTGCAACGCGGAGTTTTATTTGCTTCCTTTGCCGGTGAGGAACTCGGCCTCTTGGGATCAGCACATTGGGTGCAAGAACCAACGCTGCCCCTCGACAAAGCCGTCGCCATGCTCAACATGGACATGATCGGCCGCATCAAGGACGATAAGGTCTACATCGGCGGCATTGGAACGGGCTCCACACTCAAGCCGATGCTCGAAAAGGCCGAAGCTAAATCCAACTTCAAAGTTGAATATTCCGCAGGTGGATACTCCGCGAGCGACCACACTTCGTTCGTGACCAAGCACATTCCCGTGCTCTTCTTTTTCTCCGGCTTACATTCCGACTACCACAAGCCCTCCGACACCTGGGAGAAAATTAATCCTCAAGCCGCCGCTCGTCTGGTGGATGTAGTCGGCAACACTGGACTGGAACTCGCCGAGGCTGCTGACCGGCCAACCTTCGTCGCGGTCGTCGAAGACAAGCCCCTCGCGGGAGGCAGTGGCGGGGGCTATGGTCCCTACTTCGGATCGATCCCTGACTTCGGACAAGTTGAGAACGGCGTGAAATTCTCCGACGTGAAGCCGGCATCTCCGGCCGAGAAAGCAGGTTTGAAAGCGGGCGACATTCTCGTTCAGTTTGGCGACAAGCCAATCAAGAATCTTTACGACTTCACGGACGCGCTCCGCCGCAGCAAGGTGGGCGATGTGGTCGATGTCACTGTGCTACGCGACGGCAAGCCCGTAAAAGCCTCGGTCAAACTCGAGCAGCGAAAATAGAAATGGAGCGACGGGCGTTCCCGCCCGTCGGGAATTATGGAGTCAAGGGCCGTCCTCGCCCTGGAGAATAAATGAGAGTCCTCGTCATCGGCGGAGCGGGCTACATTGGCAGCCACACAGCGCGAGCATTGCGTGACCATCGGCACGAAGTGGTCATCTACGACAATCTCTCGACCGGTCATGAATTCCTGGCGAAGGGATTCGACCTGATCGTGGGCGACATCGCCGATGCCGCCAAATTGCGGACCGCTTTGAGCAGGGTGGACTCGGTGGTGCACTTTGCCGCTCACGCCTACGTTGGCGAGTCAGTCATCAATCCCCGCAAGTATTTTCAAAACAATGTCGAAGCTGCACTCACACTGCTCAACACCGCCATGGACGCGGGCGTGCGCCGCTTCGTCTTTTCCTCAACCTGTGCGGTTTACGGGACTCCCGACAAAGTTCCCATGACAGAAGATGCCGTGCGACGGCCAATCAATCCCTACGGCATCTCGAAACTCTTCTTCGAAAATGCCCTGGAATCGTACGATCGCGCTTACGGGTTGCGTTTCGCAATCCTGCGCTATTTCAATGCTGCAGGTGCCGATGAGAGCGGAGAGATTGGTGAAGTTCACGATCCCGAGTCTCATCTCATCCCTCTTGCCCTCGCCGCCACTCGCGCGGACGGACCCGTCCTGCGCATCTTCGGCACCGACTACCCCACCAAGGACGGAACCTGCATCCGGGACTATATCCATGTGAACGATCTTGCCGAAGCGCACGTTCTGGCTCTTCATCATCTGGAATCCGGAGAACCGTCGTTGGCGCTCAATCTCGGAACTGGTCGAGGACATTCCGTGTTGGAGATCCTGAAAGCGGTGGAAAAAATCACAGGCAGCAAGGTGAATTGGGTTCAGGGTCCACGCCGGCCCGGCGATCCTCCTGCTCTCGTCGCCGACCCGACCCGCGCACAGCAATTGCTGAAGTGGGTAGCGACTCGTTCTCTCGACGATATTGTGGCCACCGCATGGAAGTGGATGCAGCACTCGCAGGCGACCGTGTAGGAACCGTTAGGTTCGATTGCGTTCATGGTTTTTTCCGCGCGCCGGTTACGGAAGCTTGCTGTACCAACGTAATCACCATGAAAGCAGAGCACTCGTACAAAAAACTGCACCGCAACCTCCTCACTGCGGCCCAAAGCGGTTGCAGCAGCTAGGGTAGCGCCGGCGTCTCGCCGGCTTTCGGGCCGGCGCCATCGTGAGCGCTTTTTGCGGGAGAACAGATGCCGGCGAGACGCCGGCGCTACATCGTGGGGCCAGTAACGCGGCGGGTGTCCTCGCATCTCTATTGGTCGCGCCCATTTCACACCTCTACAAGCAAGGCGATGCTCATGGCAATCCAATATCTGACTAAGTTTGCTTTGAAAGGGACACCCTTCCGCCAGCTGCCTCGAAAACACGGGGCCTCGGCCCGTCCGATGAATTGACTCGATACTCGATCCGCGCCTTCCTATTTCAGGGCGTCGAAATATTGAAACGTGATAGTTCGACCCATGGGCTTTGCGCTCGCGCGAAAAAACAAGAAATCCACAGGCGAGTTACCTCATCAGTGATTGCAACCCTGTTTTTCAACTGTTATAGTTCCGGAACGTCAGTCCACCTCGAAAGTGTTGTTTAGCTATTAACACATAGGTAAGTGGTCGTCTTTTCTGAAGACGACCCAAACACCTGACTGCGGAACGGGTACGACCGCGTCGAGGAAACGCAGTTGACTGTTCTTTACCTGGGGATTTTTGGTTTCTCACTAACGCTTTCATTCATCCTTACCCGATACGTCCGCGGTCTTGCTACGGCGCGGGGTTGGGTACAAGCTCCAATTTCCGAACGTCACCTGCACGAGGCGCCTCTGCCACGTTTGGGCGGCGTCGCTATTTTTGGAGCTTTTGTCATAAGCTTGGGGGTTGCCGTAGTTGTTGCGTCGTTTCGGCCTGAACTGGCGTTCGGGTCGTCTCTCCGGGTTCTCACCACCATTCTGGTACCCGCCTGTCTGGTTTTCCTGCTCGGCCTGTACGACGATATTCGCTCCGTTGGTCCGTACGTTAAGTTCACGGTTCAGACCATCGCCGCCGCGATGTTGTGGTTGGGCGGTCTTCGTATCGTGCATCTGCCTGTTCTCTTCGGATTTCGCGAGTTCCCCTGGTACGTCGGGCTGGCCATCACTGTGCTTTGGGTGTTGGGAATTACCAACGCGTTTAACTTGATCGATGGGCTGGATGGACTGGCCGCAGGGTCCGCACTGTTCTCAACGTTAGTCGTGTTCGTTGTGGCGCTGCTCAGCCATGCTTCCTTGGTAGCGTTGACTACGATTGCACTCAGCGGGGCGGTCTTGGGCTTTCTCCGTTTTAATTTCAACCCGGCTACGATTTTCCTGGGTGACTCTGGCAGCTTGTTCATCGGCTTCCTCTTGAGCGCCTTGGCACTGGAAGGTGCACAGAAGGCTCCCACTGTGATTGCGGTCGCCATCCCCGTGGTCTCCTTCGGCCTTCCGATCCTGGAGACCTCGATTTCCGTATTGCGTCGCCTGATCAGTGGCCGCCCGGTTTTTACTGCCGACCGCGAGCACATTCATCACAAGTTGTTGCAGCTCGGTCTCTCCCATCGCCAGGTCGTTATCGTGCTTTACGCCGTTTCGGCGCTATTTGCGCTGCTTAGCCTTTTTCTGCTGTGGCCTACTGGAAGCTCGCTCGGATTGGTTCTGGCAGTGGTTGGGACCGGTGTTTGGCTGGGCGTTCAACACCTCGGCTATCCCGAGTTCGGAGAGATTCGGCGAGTTGCGCAGCGCACGCTCGATCAGCGTCAAATTGTGATTAACAATCTGGCCATTCGGCGCGCTACCGCCGAATTGAGAGTAGCTCGCGATTACCAGCAGATTTGCCGCATACTCGTCGCCGCGTTTTCCGCCAACGATTTTGACGCCATTGAGATCAACGTGAAGCCGTCGCTTTCCGAATATCAATCGTTGGGCGAGCTTGAGGGGATTCCATTCAGCGACGGCGAAGTACATTTCCGCTGGAGCCGTCCCGGCACGCTGCTTCTGCCGGGAGCGTCCAGGACCTGGGGCCTGACCCTCGATCTACTCACGAGTGCGGACCTGCGGCGCGGCGCTATGCATGTTCAGCGTCGATACCATGACCGTCCGCTGCAGCTCGACGTGAACCTGCTCATTTCGGAGTTCCCGACTGCGCTCGCGGATGCGCTCGACCGCGTCTTCGTGAGTGCCATGGCGATGGCTCCCAAGACGAGCGACGGTCAGGGCCTGGTCGAGGCGCAGGCCGGCTAGATTTCCCCGAGAAACCGAAACGAACCCTGGGTTGTGCAATCATTTTTGCGCTCTCCCCCATGGCTCTGCTCCAAGCGCATAAAATCGTAAAGGGAAGGACCCGTGCCGAGTGTCACGATGAGCGAAGCCTGGAAACAGTGGGAGGGAACTGTTGTCGATGGACGCTTCGCTCTCCGCGAGTTTCAGGGTAGCTCTGACCATAGCGCAGTTTTCCTTACCTTCTACGGATCTCCCGCACAGAAAGCCGCCATCAAGTTCATCGACGCGAACCCTGCCAGCGCGCAACTGCAGTTCTCGCGATGGGAGCGCACTGCCCGGCTTTCTCACCCGCACTTGATTCGCCTCTTGCATTGGGGCCGCTGTCAGTTGGGCAATGCTCCCATGCTTTATGTTGTGACCGAGTTTGCGGAAGAGAATCTTTCTCAGATTCTGCCCCACCGGCCGCTCACGACTACCGAGACCGAATACATGCTTCGTTCCGCCCTGGAGGTGCTTGCCTACTTGCACGGAGCCGGGTTCGCCCATGCCCGTCTGAAGCCCTCGAATCTCCTGGCGGTCCGCGATCAGCTTAAAATTTCAGGCGACACGATTTGCGCGGCGGGAGAAAAATGCCTCAGTCCCGGTGAACCTACGGTCTACGATGCCCCGGAAATCGCCACCGCAGGAGCGTCGCCCGCGGGAGATATCTGGTCGCTCGGCATTACGCTGGTTGAGGCCCTGACTCAGAGAGCCGCCCCCGGTGGCGCTATGCGTCAGGGCGACCCGGCGGTTCCTGAGACCCTTCCGGCGCCCTTCCTCGAGATTGCTCGGCAATGCGTTCGTCTCGATCCGCAACGACGGTGGGCCGTGTCGGACATTGCAGCGCGATTACTGCCGCCGCCTGCGCCCGTGCAGAAGCCGCGTATCCGATTCGGATATGTCGGCGCCGCTGTGATCGTTTTGGCGCTCGCTGCGCTGCTCGCAGCACCAAAGTTATTGCGTCGCAACCCGGCGGAAACCCCGGCCCAGCCTCCTGGCCAGTTAAAGAGTCCTGAACCTCCGCCGTCGGATCAGCCCACGGCAAACGCGCCGGCAACCATGCCGCCGGAAGAAGCGAGCCCGTCCACCCGGGCTGCGAAGAAGATCCCGCCCTCTCCGGCCATTGTGCCGCCACCGGCGCAGCCTATTCCTACACGGTCCGACAACGCCCCCGGCGCAGTTGCTGAAAAGGTAATGCCTTCGGTGTCACACCGATCGCTCAACACCATCACGGGCAAGGTGCGGGTTGCGGTGCGACTCGCGGTTGATAAGTCCGGGCACGTTGAACACGCAACTCTCAGCTCACCAGGGCCTAGCAAATACTTTGCCGATGTTGCTTTATCTGCGGCCCGCCGCTGGACCTTCGAACCTCCACGAGTAGCGGGCGACGCCGTCGCCAGCCAATGGATCGTTCACTTCGCATTTGGAAGAGGAGGAGTGGAGGCGAAACCAGACCAGGTCTCGCCTTGAGCAGCACGTGATCAGGTCTACTTATTTCGAACAAGCTAGAGGAGATGTGGTGGAGCGACGGCGTCCTCGCACCTCCGGCGGGCGGGGACGCCCGCCTCTCCACTTCCGTTACTGCTGCGCTTCGGGCGCTGGCGGCTGACGCTGGGCCTGAATCATTTGTCTGCGCGCCTCGTACAGATTCTGTAATACCTGGTGGGGCGTTTTATCACTTTCGGTATTGATCGCTCGCGCCGCTTCATTCGACGACGGACTCACTTCCGCGCCTCCATTTTCGGAAGTCGCGCTTCCGCCAGCCGTATTCGTGCCTGCAGGCTCGACTGCAGATGCTGTGGGCGTCAGTGTTTCTATCGCTGCCGCGGCGATCCCTGCCTGCTGCGCTTCGAGTGCAGCTTGCTGAGCCTGCTGTTGCTCCAGCATTTCCTGGTACGGCTGCATGATCGCTGCCTGCAGCGCCGTGCGCGGCTGAACCGTCCCGCGCGTAGCAGAAGCAGCCATGACCCCGCCGACGCTCCCCTCGGGGCGATCTGTTTTCGCGGTCAGAATGACGTGCGCGACCGCGTTGGGATTCGTCTCCGTTCCCACCATCACATAATTGAAATGAGAGCCGTTCAAGAGCGCAGTCATCACGTCGCGGGCCGGCGCCGGACCCAGCTGGCTCACCACCCGCTCATTCGCTCCCTCAGGAATATCGATCGACGCGCCAGTTTTCGCCGAGATGGCACGCAGGATATCTCCCAAAGTCGAGTTCTTGGCGGTCACCGACAGCTTCCCATCGATATACGTGACCAGCGGCGCAGCCGCCGGTCTTTGCTCCGGCGTTAGCGGGAGTGTTTCTATAGCTGCTGCCGGAGTGCTGGCCGCAGTTACCTGCACGCCGTCTCCGGTGACACAGGCGATGGGAGATCCTTGCGCGGGCGCCTCCCCATTCGCAGTACACGGCGTCCCCTGAGCCATGGACAGAATGCTGGTTAGGCAGAGGCAAGCACACAATGCGAGAGATTTCAGGCCCAAATTCATAATTGCCTTTCTGGGAGAGTCCGGCAATCTCTGCGAACGTCGAGGGGGAACGGCGACCTTCGCAGGGTGGGGAGGAAACGATGGTACTACGACCTTCGCTACCGGAGCAACATCAAAACAGCCCTCAGAGGCCCCTTCAGTATGTTGCCAAATCAGCGACAAACCCTGCCCTCCAAGTCACTTACGGCTGAGAGCAAGACGAATGCCAATCGTCTGCCTGCGCGCCCGATGCCCTATTCGTCCGGCGTTTCGGCATCCTTCGGCAGCGGCCCCTCAATTGGTTTCCGCGGAAACGTGCCATCTCGCATGGCCGCGTTGTAGACGAACGTGGCCACGATCACCGCCGCCTGCTTTAGATCATCTGCTTGCAGGCGGTCGTAAACGTCCATGTTTGAGTGATGTGTGCGCGTGTCGTAGTCCAGCGGATCCTGAATGAACTGGAAGCCGGGGATGCCAACCGCATCGAATGACAGGTGATCTGTGCCGCCCGTGTTTCGCATGGTCAGCGTCGTCATCCCGAGGTCCTTAAAAGGCTCTATCCAGCCTTCGAAGATCGGCGCCACCGCCGCATTTTCCTGCAGATAAACACCACGCAATTTCCCACTTCCGTTGTCCACGTTGAAGTACACAGAAACCTTCGCTTGCTCCGGTTTGACGGTGACCGGGCCGGCTTCCCGCCGTCGCAGAGTCGGCATTCCTTTCATATCGGGAGTGTCCATTGGGGGCCGCGATCCGAAATGCTGCTGCACATAAAATTGTGAGCCCAGAAGTCCCTGTTCCTCGCCCGTCCACAGCCCGATCCGGATGGTCCGCCGAGGTTTAACGCCAACCGCTTTCAGGATACGCATGGCCTCCATCATCACGACCGAGCCCGCGCCATTGTCGGTCGCACCCGTGCCTGAGTGCCACGAGTCCAGATGCGCGCCAACCATCACCACTTCATCTTTTTTGTCGGAGCCCGAGATCTCAGCGATGGTGTTGTACTGCATCGAATCATCATCGTAAAAAGTATTGGCGACGTTAAGCTCCAGCTCGACGTCTTTTTTGTGCTCCAGCAATCGCGCGATGCGGTCCCATTGCTCTAGTGCCACCGTGACCGCCGGAACAGTCGACGTCTCTCCCGTTTTCCACGAACCGCCTGACTGCACGAAAACCGTTCCCCCTCCAAACGAGCCGTAGCCATGATCGACCACCGCCAGCACCTTTTCTTCGGCGAGAAATTTATTCAGTTCCTTCTGGAAGGTAATGCGCTTACGGTATTCACGCACGCGCAGTTCTGCTTTCTCATTCGGGAGCTGATACTGCCCGACATCTGCCAGTTCCTTGTCGCTGAGTCTCTCGAACATCGGCTGCGCAACGGTCTTCACTTCCGGATCAGGACCGAGCAAGGCAATCAGGCCCGCCAGCTTTCCATGGTATTTCTCGAAATCTTTCTTATCGTCGATTTTCACGCGAATGCATTTGCCTTTCATCACTCCGTTTGTGCCCGGAGTCCAGGCTTTGGCGTAGGCAATGAGAGGCGCAACATCCGGCGACAACATCCGCACGCTGACGAAATCATTCGCCCAACCTCTTCCGAACGGCCCCCACGATTCCAAATGCGCATTCACCAAGCCGAAAGACGTCAGCTGATCGCGCGTCCACTCGTTCGCGCGCTTTGCGTTGGGTGATCCCGTCAAGCGCGGCCCGATCCCATCCATCAACCCGCTGGCCAGTTCCATCACCTTGGAATTACGAAAGCCCTCATAGCGGATCCGGCTGACCATCTCCAGATCGACTTTTTCCTGCGACCAACAGGGCAGTATCAGAATTACGTTGAGAACGAGCAAGAGAGAGTACGACGAGACTTTCTTCATTCCACACTCCAGTTTCGGTGGAAAAACGAACGATCATACTACGCGAATGCCGATCTTGATGCGGGTAGCGCCGGCATCTTGCCGGCATGTTTGCGGCGCCAAAACGGCGGGCGAGATGTCTGCCGTGAAGCCGGCGAGACGCCGGCGCTACCCGCCAGAGCACAGGGGATTTTTCTGCCAGGTGCCCCATCCTCACCTCGCGTTCTTTGCGAGGTTAGGGTGGGAATTTTTCTGCGAGTCTCGTTACACAACACTAGCTTTCAGGCACCGGCGGACAACCAGGAAATTCCTTCACAAATGTGTTCCCCATGTATTGCAGATCGTTGATGCCGATCTCGCTACTGTAGAACGCGTCCGTGGTAAGCCGGCGCAGAAACGCGAAGAACTCCACTCCCTGGCTCAAACTCGCGTCCGTCAGCGCGTTCTTGCGGTATGCGACCAGGTCCAGGAACTCTTTCTGTTGAGGCGCGCTGCAAACGAGGTACGGATGAGCGTAGCGGTCCATGCATTGTCCATCCAGCCACATCAGCCCTCCGCCTAGCGCGAGCTGGTAATCCTTGTTCTCGCTGGTAATCAAATCAATGAATTCAGGAGCGCCCGCTTGCACCGCTCCCCCCGACTGTTCATCGGCAGGCAGGATGGCGTCGCAGAGCGCACTCAGGGTCGCATATTGATGAGCGGAGAAGAATTTCGGCCGGTACTTGCCCGCAGCGGAATGAGCTTTCTCCTGCTTCACCATGTGGTGGACCTGCTCGGCCGCCTGCAGCGGGATCAATTGCAGCACGGATCCGCCCACTGCTCCCATCGCCAAGGTTCGCAACACATCCCGGCGGCTCACCGAATTTCTGGGCATGACGATCTCTCCTCCGGTCAGGTGTCAGGATAAAGTTTCAAGTTTCGAGTTTCAGGTTTCGAGTTTGGGCGTTTTTCGTAGTTTTTGTTTGCCCTGACACCTGACACCCAAACAACGCTCACAAGTTCCCCTTCTTGGCCTCATCCAGCAAGTATTCCGACGCGCGCCAGGAGAGTGCCATGATCGTCAGCGTCGGGTTCTTATCGGGATTCGACACAAAGCCCGCGCCATCGGTGACGAACAGATTCGTCACGTCGTGCGCCTGGCAGTATCCATTCAGTGCAGAACTCTTCGTATCGATCCCCATGCGCGCCGTACCCAATTCGTGAATGATCACTCCGCCATCGGCAATTCCGTGGGGGTTCGGTCCATCCGCCAGTGTCTTGGTAGTGTACGTTCCTCCGGCGGCTTCCACGATCGCGCGAAAGGTTTCCTGCATATCCTTCGCCATTTTGATTTCGTGGTCGCTCCACTTGAAGTGGAAGCGCAGCACCGGAATGCCCCACTGGTCTACCGTGGCCGGATCAATCTCGCAAAAGCTATCCGGGTTCGGAATCATCTCGCCCCGTCCGGAAAAGCCCAGGTATGTCCCGTATTCCTTCCGTAAACGCTGCTTCAGGCCCAGGCCATAGCCTTCGCCGTTATCGCAGGTTTCGTGAAACATGCGCACGCCCGGCATGTGCCGTCCGCCCCATAACTCGATGTGGTAACCGCGCGGGAAATCGTTCTGGCGATCGAATTTCCACCAGGGAACATACATGTGCATTCCTCCCACACCGTCGTGATTGTGAGGAGGAACCTTCTCCATCTGCGGAAAGTAACCGCCGCCGTCACTGCCCACCGAGTCCGTGAGGTAATGTCCGACCACGCCGGACGAATTTGCCAGTCCATCGGGAAATTGACTCGACTTCGAGTTGAGTAGCAAGCGCGCCGACTCGCACGCGCTCGCCGCCAGCATCACGGCCTTCGCCTCTACCCGCTTTTCCGTGCGGGTCTTTTTGTCGATGTAGGAGACGCCCGTGGCCTTGCCATCCTTCCCCACCAGAACTTCGCGGGCCATTGCATGCGTGATGAGCGTGAATCGTCCGGTATCTTGCGCCGGAGGAATCATGACCTGGCTCGAGCTGAAGTTAGAGGCCGTCTTGCATCCGCGGTCGCATTGCCCACAGTAATGGCACGCGGGACGGCCATTCATTGCCCGCGTGATCACAGCCAGGCGCGCAGGAATGCACGGAATGCCCAGCTGGTCGCAGTACTTCTTCACCAGAACTTCATTGCATCGTGGCTTGGGTGGCGGTTGAAAGATGCCGTCCGGCGCGCTCGGAAAATTCTCCTTCGTCCCGAACACCCCGATGTAGGATTCGACTTTGTCGTAGTAAGGGGCAAGATCGTCGTAAGTGATCGGCCAATCATCTCCCAAGCCGTCGTGCGACTTAGCCCGGAAATCGACCGGAGCAAAGCGCAACGCGATTCGACCCCAATGGTTGGTGCGTCCGCCCACGATGCGCGAGCGATACCAGCGAAAGGTCGAGCCGGCCGCAGCGGTGTAGGGCTCGCCTTCGATCGTCCACGCTCCCGTAGGTGCGATGAATTCGTTTTCGAGACTGTTGCCCAGCTCCAAAGCATGTCCGCCGACGCCGCCGCCGCGATGAGGCAGTTCGTACGGCCACACGTGCTCTTTGAAGTCTTCACTCGGATCGAGAGCTGGGCCCGCTTCCAGCATTATGACGCTCAGGCCGCCTTCGGTAAGCACCTTCGCTGCAGTCCCACCGGCAGCTCCTGAGCCCACGATGCATACGTCGTAAATCTTCGGTGAGCGACTGACTTGCGCCATGCACACGATCTCCACGCGGTAAAGTGAGCGGAAACTCGCGATTATAGCTCATGAAAGTGGCGCGCTTTTTTGAAGCAGCACATTGCGCTTAGAATGACCCCGTGGCCAATCCCCTCAACGTAGGTCTCATCGGTTTCGGTCTTGCGGGCCGGGTGTTTCACGCGCCCCTGATCCATGCGAATCCAGACTTGCGCCTCACGCACATTGTCCAGCGTCACGGCAATGAAGCCGGGAAGAAATATCCGCAAGCCAAGCTGCTGCACAATGCGGATGAAGTCTTTACGGAAAAGAGCATCGACCTGGTTGTAATTGCCACGCCCAACAGCAGCCATTTCGAACTTGCCGCGAAGGCCCTGCGAGCGGGCAAGCACGTGGTGGTCGACAAACCGTTCACGATCACGTCGGCCGACGCGGACGAGCTCATTGCGTTGTCGCACAAGATGGGACGTGTGCTCAGCGTATTCCAGAATCGCCGATGGGACGGCGATTTCCTGACCGTGCGGCAGATCCTCGATCAGAAGCGTCTGGGACGTCTCGCCGAATACGAGAGCCGCTTCGACCGCTTCCGTCCGGCGCTGAAGCCGGGAGCGTGGCGCGAGGAGGCTATCCCCGGTTCCGGCGTGTTGTTCGATCTGGGCGCGCACCTCATCGACCAGGCGATCGTCCTGTTCGGACGCCCGCAGGCAATCTTCGCGGATCTGCGCTCGCAGCGCGACCAATCGGTTGCAGTGGACAGCTTCGAAGTGCACCTCGCATACCCAGCGCTCAAGGTGACATTGAAGGCCGGATCGTTAGTCTGCGAGCCCAGCCCCCGATTCACGCTTTATGGCACCGAAGGCAGCTACCTGAAGTTGGGCCTCGACCCCCAGGAAGAAGCCCTGAAGCAGGGAGCCTCACCCGCACAACCACACTGGGGCATCGAACCCAAACAGGCCTGGGGCACCCTCACGAATTGCAACGCCAATCTCGCGCGCGAAAAGCATCCGACGCTCGCTGGCTGCTATCCCGAGTACTACAAAAATATCTATGGTGCCATCACTGGAAAAGAAGAACTAGCCGTTAAGCCGGAACAAGCAAGAGAAATCATCCGCCTGATCGAACTGGCAGGACAGAGTGCCCGTGAAAAGCGATGGGTGCCAGTGAACTGAGATGCGAATAAGTTCTGGCCGGAAAGAGAGTCTGCCAACCACCCTCCTTACTTGTCATTCCGACGCCGAATGCGGCGGAGGAATCTTTCTCGCCACAGCTGCGTGCGCCCTCTCAACACTCCGTACACGCGGATGTTGAACCAACACGCCGCTGATGATGCAGAGGTGATACCGCCTCTCGCGAGTCCTGGTGTCCCAGATTCCTCTGCCGCGCTCGGCGTCGGAATGACAAGAACGACGGACCAGACATCCCATGCCAGGAGTTAGAGGCTGCACCTGACACCTGAACCTGCGACCTAAGTCGTCCCCAGCAATTCAGCCCGAACATTCTTCAAAACATACGCGGCCCGTTCCACTCCGACCTCACCCGACAGAATCGGATCTTCGTTCTCAATGCTGAGAATGCCGTCGTAGTCGACGTCCATGTAAGCCTGCAGAATCGCCTTCCACTGGCTCGCGCTGTGCCCATAGCCGACGGCCCGGAACGTCTCCGACGCCTGCGGCAGTTCCTCGGTCGTAAACGCAAAGTTCAACACGCCGAATCGATCCTTGTTTTCTGGAAAGAACACTGTGTCCTTCATGTGCGCATGAAACAACGCTCCGTTCTTTCCCAGCAGATGGATGACCTCGACCGGATCGCATCCTTGCCAGAAGAGGTGACTCAAGTCGCAGTTCGCGCCGATTTCCTCACCCACTGCCTCGCGCAACTGCAGGAGGGTCTTCGGGTTGTACACCACGAAGTTCGGGTGCATCTCAAAAGCCAGTTTCTTGATGCCATGCTCGCGGGCAAACTTGGCCGCTCCTTTCCAGTAGGGAACGACCCTCTCCTTCCATTGCCAATCGATCATCTCGCGGTACTCGGGCGGCCAGCGGTACGTCACCCAGTTGGGCATGGTGTCGGAGGGCGATCCCCCAGGACAACCCGAGAATCCGACAATGACGGGCACCTCCATGCGTTCCGCCAGCAGAACTGTGTTGCGGAACGATTCGACATCTTTCGCCGCATGTTTCGGATCCGGATGAATCGGATTTCCATG
>QIAH01000398.1 GCA_003225465.1 Acidobacteriota bacterium
AAAATCCACCGCCAGGTGTAGTTGTCGGTAATCCACCCGCCGAGCGTGGGTCCAATCGCGGGCGCCATCACCACCGCAATTCCGTACACGGCAAAGGCCATTCCGCGTTTGGCGGGCGGGAAGGTATCGGCGAGAATGGCCTGCTCACTCGGTTGCAGACCGCCGCCGCCGATTCCCTGCAAAATCCGGAAAATAATGAGGGCGGGAAGGTTGGGCGCAAAGCCGCACAGAAATGAACTCACGGTGAACAGGGCGACGCAGCCCATATAAAAGCGCTTGCGGCCCACAATCGAAGACAGCCACCCGCTGAGCGGCAGAACGATCGCATTCGAGACGAGATACGAAGTCAAAACCCAGGTGCTCTCGTCCTGTCCCGCGGAAAGTCCGCCTGCGATGTGCGGCAGGGCGACGTTGGCGATGCTCGTGTCGAGCACTTCCATGAAAGTCGCAAGGGTGACCGCGAGCGCGATGATCCAGGGATTGACTGCCGGCCGCCACTCCTCTGCCGGGTTCAGAGTGAGAGCTGCCGTGCTCATTCGCGAATCCAGACCTTGGGTTCGACCGACATACCGGGCCGCAGCTCGTGCCCCTTCGTTTCGCCGGGCTCGAGAACGATCTTGACGTCGACGCGCTGCACGATTTTCACATAGTTGCCAGTCGCGTTCTCCGGCGGCAGCAGGCTGAAGCGTGCACCGCTCGCGCCTGCGATGCTATCCACGTGCCCCTTGTACTTCTTGCCGGTCGCATCCACATAAATAGTCGCTTTTTGCCCGGGCTTCATGTCACGCAACTGCGTTTCTTTGAAGGCCGCGGTTACCCAGATGTCGTTGCCCTCGAGCGGAATGAGGTTCATCAGCGTCTGCCCGGGCTGAACGTTATGCCCGATCTCCACCGTGCGATTGCTGACGATGCCTGCCACCGGCGCAATGACCTTGGTATAGGAAAGGTTGATCTTCGCCTGCTCCAGATCTGCTCTCTTACGAGCTGCCGCTGCGAGAGCCGACTGTGCCTTAGAGCGCGTGATTGCGATCTGATTCGGTCCCGTCGCCGCTGATCGCTGGTTCGCTTCTGCCTGCGCCAGCTTGCCTTGCGCCTGGACAACCTGCGCGGCCGCTGCATCGGCCGTGGCCCGCGCGGCCTGCACCGTTGCTTCTCCCGCCCTCGCCGCCGCGACTGCCTGGTCAAACTGCTGTTGCGAGATTTCCTGCTTGTCGACCAGTTGCTTATAGCGCCCAAGGTCGTTCTGAGCCTTCACGTTGTTAGCGTCCGCCTGCTGAAGGTTCGCCTTGGCCGCCTCCAATTGCTGTCGTGCTGCCTTGATGCCTGCCTGCGCGTTCACCACGTCCGCATCCGCCGATGAAAGCTGGCTCTCCGTACTCACTGAAGTCACCGGAACATTGACAGAAGCAGCGTCGGCTGTAGCTTTGGCATCGTTGTAATCGGCTTGCGCCCGATCCACCGCTACCTGATAGTCGGTCGGATCGATTTCAACCAGCACCGTTCCCGCTTCCACGTATTGGTTGTCCTGCACGTTCAGCTTGTTCACGTGGCCAGAGACGCGCGCGCTGATTGAGTTCACATGGCCGTCAATCTGGGCATCATCGGTGGACTCGTAGCTGGTAAAGTATCGCCACAGGAAAACCGCGGCAATCAACAGCAAGATGACGGCAAGAATCAGGAACATCCGGAAGCGCGGATCATGCCGGCGAGCCAGGTGCGAATGGAGACGTGTATCGGCCGCCGGCACCGGCGCGGTAGGCGGAGACGGAAGCTCTTTTTCAGGGGCGGATCGCGTCGGTGTTCCCATTCCTATTTGCCTTTCAGATACTGCTTCACGCCTTGCTCCGCATTGCCCAGCGCTCGTGCGAGTTCCACTTTAGCGAGATTATGAGCATACAAGCTCGAGATGTATGCTTCATGCGCGCTTGCGACCGATTCCTGCGCCTGCACGACCTCCAGATTGTCGCTCACTCCGGCAGAAAAACGGTCCTGCGCCTGCGTCAATGTCTGTTCGGCAAGGTCTACCGTACTGCGTGCAACCTGCACCTGGTCGGCGGCCGCGTTGAGATCAAGCAGTACGGTCCGGACATCATTATCGATTTGACCGCGCAAATCCTCAAGACGCGCTCTGGCCTGCCGCAGAGTCGCTTCCGCCTCGAGAGTATCGGCGTGGACCTTGCCGCCCTGAAAAATCGGCACCGTCAGGGTCCCAGCTACGTGGAATGTACCGTTCGAATTTCCGGGGTTCACGCCAATGTCGCCGTAGTCCCCTTCCAGATCGAAGCTTGGGTAACGTTCCGCAGTGGCAGCCCGGCGCGAGAATTCGGCAGCCCTCGTCTGCGCCAACGCGGCTTGATAATCGGATCGCGACGCGTAGGCGCGGCGCAGCCCCTCTTCCAGGGTTGGCGGGATCAGCATGTCATAAGGCGCTTTATCCGAGAGCACGAATTCCTGTCCCAAAGCTAGTCCGATAATGCGCGCCAGCGCGAGCTTCTGTTTCGCAAACTCATTCCGAGCCGCGATTAACTGCTGCTGGCGGCTTTGTAGTTCAACTTGCGCGCGCAAGGCGTCGATCGCCGGAACCACTCCCGCTTTCAGCTGATCGGAAGATCGGGTAAACAAGGTCTGGGCCGTCTGCACCTGCGCTTCCGCCGTCTCGACCCGGGCCGCCCCTGCGATGGCCTGCAGATACGCGTTTCCCGTTACCAGAACCACCAACTCGCGCGCATCCTTATAAGAAAACTCCGCCGCCTTCACACTCTGCGCGGCGGCACGCTCTTTCTGGATGTAGTTCCAGTTGAACACCGACTGGTTCAGGAAGGCGCGAACGTCTAGGTAATTGAAGGGCCCGACAACCCGTGGGAAACCGGGAATACGCAGGCCGAGCGCCGATAGGCTTGTCTGCTGCACGTTCTCCTGCCCCTTCGCCATCACGTTGGGCAGCAGGTTGCTCAGTTCTTTCCACTTCTCGCCACGCGCCGAGATTGTGTTGTCTTCCGACAGCAAAAGGCCGAGATTCTGCTTGAGGCCTCGGTCAATCGCTTCGAGGAAGGAAATCGACAACACTCCCGGAGTAGGCTGCCGAAGGGGAACGCTTCCGGTATAGCCGTTCTGCGTCACGGACTGCGGAATCGTTACGGTCACGTTGGACGCACCGCCTGAACTGCTGCTGGTCTGCCCGGACGTCGTTAGCGGACCCAATACATAAAAAATGAAGACCAAAGAAAACGCCAGACTTCGTGCATGGTGAATAGGCATGTTCGCTGAGTTGGAGCCGCTCGGTCGTGAGCGACATCGTACAACATCTTCCACTGCCTTTAACGCCTAACATCTGTATCTTGATTCAGATAGGCCGAACGGCGATGCAATATGGAGGCCCGACCCCGCAGCCCTTGGACGCCTTTTGCTGCCCAATGGATGGTCGCCCCAAGACCTTTCGCCCTCCGTACCTTCGATACTTTGCCCGTTCTCGCGGGACGAATATTCTTGCTGAGTAGAAGTTTATAGACAAGACCGCCTATGATTTTGCAACCACATTGGAAGGGATGTCGCCTGGCTCGACCGAGCCATCGGCCATGACTTCCTCCTACCTGGAAAAAGCGCTGCAAATCAAACAGCGCAGTTGGCAGCGCCGCCATGCGAGGTATCGCGCGGATCTTCCCGTGAAGGCCAGGGTGCTGCGCGCGGAAGGCTACGTCGAAATCATGGGCCGGTGTAGTGACGTGGGGCACGGCGGCATGGGGATCGTCTTGACCGAAGAAGTCCCGAGTGGTGAAGTGCTGTCGTTGGAGTTCCAGCTTCCGAACCGAACCGAGGCCTCGGTGGTGCGGGCTATCGTTCGCTACCGCAAGGGTTTCACCCACGGGGTGGAATTTCTGGGCCTCTCCGCTGAGCAGCAAGAGATGATCAGTGCGTTTTGCAAGGGCTTAGCGGCTATCGGCTAGCCGAATCTGACGCACCTTCTGCGAGCAACGTTACTTACCTCCGTAACCTGGGTCATCTTGTCTTGTGCTCCATCCTCCTTCACCCTATAACCTGGCAGGGTCGCGTGCGGACCCGCCTGCCACGACGAATTTCTATGAGTGACTCCAAGAAGAACAGCGCACCCGGCACCGATTGGACTCAATTGCTGACCGATCCGGACCTGGTGGGACACCTCGGCACACTTCTCCAGACCTACCGCGAAGCACCGCCGGATAAGCGTGAGGAAGCTCTGCTTGCCGCCATGCGGGAGATCAAGGCGCCAACCAATGCGAAGACGGCCGCAGCCAGCACTCCGGCAGACCCGGTCACAATGCAGGCACCCACGCCGCTTCCCGCCGCGGAAATTCCACCCTTCGAGCCTTCGACCTACACGCCTTCATGGGTCGACGACCGCCGACGTTTTCCCCGGATCAAATGCTTCGTTGCGGTTGAATTGAAAATTGACGGATCGGAAACGCCGATCTGGGGCAATCTCTCAAACACCAGCATGGGTGGCTGCTACGTCGAGACCGTTACTCCCATCAAAAGTGGAGTTGACGTCCAAATTGGATTGTGGCTGGCCAGCGGCAAAGTCTGGGTGAAAGGTTTCGTCCTCAACGGCATCGTGATCAAAAGCAATCCCTGCTTCGGAGTTCGCGTGAAATTCGAACTCGAGCCGTCCGTGCGCGAGAGCATGAAGCAATTTCTCAAGTTCGTGGAAAACAGCACCAAAGCCCAGCATAGCGAACACAGCTACCTGCAAAAACTCCAGAAGTAGTCATCGAACAGATCATCGAGAGGCGAGCGTCCCCGCTCGCCTGGACGAGCGATCGGACCGCTCGTGAAGTTACATTCTGTTCACATTCACCACGCACGCGCCAGTTGCGTAGCCCCACGATGCGCGAGAACTTGATACACTCGTACACTCAAGTGAGATGAAACCTCCGTCACTCGTCAGCAATCCAATGGTTTAGGGAATAGTTTCTTCAGCAATCGGTTGCATCTGGCAACCATCCATTCTCCCGGGAGGATTTCCGCATGGTGGCAAGTGAGCAAGCAGTTGTGACCGGAACACAACTGGACACGTTATCCATCAACACCATCCGCACTCTAGCCATCGACGCAGTGCAGCAAGCGAATTCCGGTCATCCGGGCGCGCCCATGGGACTCGCGCCGGTCGCTTACGCGCTTTGGCAGCAGTTTCTGCGTTACGATCCTGAAAATCCTGTATGGCCGAACCGCGACCGCTTTGTGCTCTCCAACGGCCACGCCTCCATGCTGCTCTACGCAATTCTTTATCTTGCGGGCGTGCGCCGGGTGAAAGGCGACACGGAGGTCACCGACGAATTGTCCATCTCGCTCGACGAGATCAAGCGCTTTCGACAACTGGGCAGCCGCACTCCCGGCCATCCCGAATCCCATCTCGCTACCGGAGTGGAAACCACTACCGGACCGCTCGGTCAGGGTTGCGGAAACAGCGTAGGTATGGCCATCGCCGGCCTCTGGCTGGCAGCTACCTACAATCGTCCGGGCTTTGAAATTTTCAATTACAACATCTACACAATGTGCGGAGACGGAGACTTGATGGAGGGCGTCGCCTCCGAGGCGGCCTCCCTTGCCGGCCACCTTAAGCTCAGCAATCTCTGCTGGATCTACGACAACAATAAGGTGACGCTCGATGGGCCCGCCTCCTGGTCCTTCAGCGAAGACGTCATGACCCGCTTCGTCGGCTATGGATGGAATGTCACCCGGGTCAGCGATGCCAATGACCTCGAGATGCTGGCGCGCGCTTACCAGATTTTCCTCGATACCAGGGACCGGCCGACGCTCATTGTCGTCGACAGCCACATCGGTTACGGATCGCCCCACAAGCACGACACCAGCGAAGCTCATGGCGAGCCTCTCGGAGAAGAAGAAGTTCGTTTGACGAAACGCTTCTACGGCTGGCCCGAAGACGCCAAGTTTCTCGTACCCGAAGGAGTACGTGAGCACTTCCGCGAAGGCGTCGGAAAACGTGGACACGACCTGCACGCGCAATGGGCAAGGATGTTCGGGGATTACGCGAAGCAATACCCGCAACTCGCTGATCAATTGAAGCTTATGCAGCATCGCGAATTGCCCCAAGGGTGGGATAAGAACCTGCCTGCGTTTCCCCCGGATCCGAAGGGTGCAGGCACCCGCGAGAGTGCCGGCAAGGTTCTGAATGTGCTTGCGCAGAACATTCCCTGGTTGATTGGCGGCTCGGCGGATTTAGGCAATTCCAACAAGACCGCCCTGAAGTTTGAGGGCGCCGGCGATTTCCGCCCGGGCTCCTATAACGGCCGCAATGTCCATTTCGGAGTGCGCGAGCATGGCATGGGTGCAGCCATGAACGGCATGTCAGTGTCGAAGCTGCGGCCTTTCGGCGGAACGTTCTTCAACTTCAGCGACTACGAGCGTCCGGCGATCCGGCTTGCCGCGCTCATGGAGACTCCCGTCATTCACGTTTTCACCCACGACTCGGTCGGATTGGGAGAAGACGGACCCACGCATCAGCCGATCGAGCAATTGGCCGCCCTGCGTGCCGTTCCCAACATCGTGGTGCTACGACCCGGCGACGCGAATGAAGTGGTGGAAGCCTGGAAATTGGCCGTCCAGATCAATCACGGACCGGTGCTGCTGGTTCTCACTCGGCAGGCCGTGCCGACGCTGGATCGCAGCAAGTACGCCTCCGCAGCCGGAGTTGCCAAGGGCGCCTACATTCTGGCGGATGCGCCCGGAGGCAAACCGCAAGTGATTCTCATGGCCACCGGAAGCGAAGTGCCACTGACGGTGGATGCGTACGAGAAACTAAAATCGGAGGGCATCCAGGCCCGCGTGGTCAGCATGCCCTCCTGGGAAATCTTCGAGAAACAGGATCAGGCTTACAAAGACAGTGTGTTGCCTCCGGCCATAACTGCCCGCGTCTCGGTAGAAATGGCGAGCACGTTTGGCTGGGAACGTTACGTGGGCCCGAAGGGGCAGATGGTCGGCATGCACACGTTCGGCGCCTCGGCTCCCTGGAAGGATTTGCAGAAACACTTCGGCTTCACGACAGAAGCTGTTGTAGCTGCTGCTCGTAAAGCCATATCGATTTCGAAGTAGCTTCTCGTGTAGCGCCGGCGTCTCGCCGGCTATCCGGCGTGGGTCTCGGCCCACTGCTTTGCGGCTACGCCACATGCCGGCAAGATGCCGGCGCTACGCCATATTTTTGGAGGACCGTCATGAATCCCGTCGAAACCATTGAAGCCGGCAAGGCCGTCAATCCCTTAAAGCAATTGTTGAAGTATGGCCAGTCTGTTTGGCTGGATTACATCCGCCGCAACCTGATCATCAGTGGCGAACTGAAGCGACTGATCGATGAAGACGGGCTCCGCGGTATGACCTCAAACCCCTCTATTTTTGAGAAGGCCATTGCGGGCAGTACTGACTACACCGATTTCCTGAATTCTCTGCGAGACCGAACCGATCTGGATGCCAAGGCGCGTTACGAATTGCTCGCCATCCGCGACATCCAGGATGCGACCGATCTCATGCGCCCGGTATACGACAGCGCGAAACGGAAAGATGGATTCGTGAGCCTGGAAGTTTCGCCCTACCTCGCCCACGACACTCAAGGAACGATCGCCGAAGCACGCCGTCTCTGGAAATCGGTGAGCCGCGATAATGTGATGATCAAAGTGCCCGGGACGGCGGAAGGCCTTCCTGCGATCAAGCAGTTGATCAGCGAAGGCATGAACATCAACGTCACCTTGCTTTTTTCCCAGCAAGTCTATGAGCAGGTGGCGGAAGCCTACATGGCAGGCTTGGAGCAACTGGCCGCGAACGGAGGCGACTTAAGCCGGGTCGCCAGCGTGGCCAGCTTCTTTATCAGCCGCATCGACACGCTGGTTGACTCGATCGTGAACGACAAGCTCAAGACCGAAAAAGATCCCGCGAAGCAGGCGCTGCTCAAGAGCATTCTCGGCAAAGTGGCGATCGCGAACGGCAAGCTCACCTACCAGCGCTATCTGAAGATCTTCAGCGGGCCGCGCTGGGACGCGCTCGCGAAGAAGGGCGCTCAGACGCAGCGCGTGCTTTGGGCCAGCACCAGCACGAAGAATCCGAATTACCGCGACGTCCTCTACGTCGAGGAAATGATTGGCAAGGACACGGTCAACACCATTCCTCCGGCCACTCTCGATGCCTTCCGCGATCACGGCAAATTGCGCAACAGTCTCACGGAAAACATCGAGGCCGCCCAGGAGACCATGGACTCCTTGCCGAAAGCCGGCATTTCCATGAAGGAAGTGACCGACAAGCTGACCAGGGACGGAGTGAAGCTCTTCGCCGATGCCTTCGATCAACTGCTGGCGGCAGTTGAGAAATCGAGCAAGTCTGGCATTACACCCCGCGTCAGCAAACAAACCTACACCCTCCCGCAGGATCTCGCCGCTTCGGTAAAAACCGCCACGGACGATTGGCGCGCCAACGGCAAAGTCCGCCGCCTATGGCAGCGCGATGCAACGCTTTGGACCGGGACCGATGAGGCAAATTGGCTCGGGTGGCTGGACATCACCGAGAAACAGCTCGCGGAGCACGAAAACCTGCGCAAGGTCGCGGAAGACGCGAAGAACAGCGGCTTCTCAGATGTGCTCCTGCTCGGCATGGGCGGTTCGAGCCTGTGTCCGGAAGTGCTCCGCATGACTTACGGCAAGAGCGCGGGTTATCCGGAGTTGCACGTGCTCGACTCCACCGACCCCGCCCAGATCAAGTCCTTCGGCGACAAGATTGACCCTGCGAAGACATTGTTCATCGTGTCCAGCAAATCCGGCAGCACGCTGGAACCAAACATTTTCAAGCAGTACTTCTTTGAACGCACGAAGCAGGCCGTGGGCGCCGAGAAGGCCGGCAGCCATTTCATCGCCATCACCGATCCCGGCTCCAAGATGCAACAGGTCGCTGAGGCCGACAAGTTCCGCCACATTTTCCCGGGAGTGCCCAGCATCGGAGGCCGCTATTCCGCACTCTCCAACTTCGGCATGGTGCCGGCGGCGGTCATGGGTCTTGATACCAAAAAATTCCTCGAACGCACTGAGGAAATGGTGGAGGCCTGCGCGTCTTGTGTTGCGGTAGAAGAGAATCCCGGCGTAGTGCTCGGACTGATTCTGGGCTCGGCCGCGAAAGCCGGACGCGACAAGGTCACCATCATTACTTCGCCCGGCATCTACGATCTGGGCGCGTGGCTGGAGCAGTTGCTGGCCGAGTCTACCGGCAAGCAGGGCAAAGGCATCATCCCCGTGGATCGCGAGACGATCGGCGCGCCCGATGTCTACGGGAACGATCGCGTGTTCGCCTACCTGCGCCTCGACTCAGCCCCCGATGCACAGCAGGATGCCCAGGTGGCTGCCCTCGAGAAAGCTGGCCATCCGGTCGTGCGCATCGCCGTCGGCGACAAATATGACGTCGGCCAGGAATTCTTCCGCTGGGAAATCGCGACTGCCGTGGCTGGTTCGATTCTAGGCATCAACGCCTTCAACCAACCCGACGTCGAAGCCAGCAAGATTGCCACGAAGAGTCTCACATCCGAGTACGAGAAGTCCGGCTCCCTGCCTCCCGAGAAACCAATTCTCGAGGACAAGGGCGTGAAACTCTTCACCGACGAGAAAAATGCCTCCGACCTCGCCAAAGCTGCCGGGTCCGACAAGTCTCTCGCCGGTTACCTCAAGGCGCACTTCGGCCGTATCAAGGCAGGTGATTACTTCGCAGTCCTCGGCTACATCCAGATGAACGAGCCTCACGAGAAAGCATTGCAGACGATTCGGCACACGCTCCGCGACAAGAAACATGTCGCGACCTGCCTCGGCTTCGGTCCTCGCTTCTTGCACTCCACGGGGCAAGCTTACAAAGGCGGGCCGAATTCTGGGGTCTTTCTGCAAATCACCTGTGACGATGCCAAGGACTTGCCGGTACCGGGCCAGAAATATACGTTCGGAATCGTTAAAGCGGCGCAGGCTCGTGGAGATTTCCAGGTGCTCGCGGAACGTGGCCGCCGCGCATTGCGCGTGCATCTGGGCGCCGATCTCGAATCCGGGCTACGCACTTTGCAGGACGCGGTAAAGCAGGCCCTCGGCTAAACTCCGACCGCTGACGTGTGGCGTTGGTAAAGCATAACGCCGGCAGGTCTTGGTAGGGCCAGTCGCCAGCCGCCAGTCGTCAGTCGCCAGCAAAACCTAATCGTCGCTCACGACTGAAGACTACCGACTAGCCAGCGTAACGTAAGTCTCTCAGGTGCGGCGTTGATAAGGCCCAAGCCGCATAGCGGCGGAATTCATTAGCCCAGCGCGTAAGCGCTGGGTGCAAGTGAGGAGATGACGCGAGCCCGCTTCCGCGGGCGACACCAAAATCGGCAGCAAGCGTAGGTCCCCGAAAATTCGAAGTGTCCAACTGGACACTCAAGCCAGCTTGCACCGCGAACCATGAAATTCGCGCTGCGGGCGGGATAGCCTCACTACAGGAGAAAGTGATGCAATTGGGAATGGTGGGCTTGGGAAAAATGGGCGCGAATATGACGCGCCGCTTGATGCGTGGCGGTCACCAGGTGGTCGTCTCCGACCTGAGTCCCGACGCCGTGAAAGGTCTGGCTGGCGAAGGGGCCGTTGCGTCTACTTCGCTGCAGGATCTGGCCAACAAACTGAAGCCCCCGCGCGCGGTATGGATCATGGTGCCCGCCGGTGGTCCCACCGAGCAAACCGTGCAGACGCTCGCCCAGTTCCTCGAAGCGGGAGACACCATCATCGACGGCGGCAACTCCTACTTCAAAGATGATGTCCGCCGCGCCCAAAGTCTCAAGCAAAAGGGCATTCACTACGTCGATGTCGGAACCAGCGGCGGCGTTTGGGGCCTCGAACGCGGCTACTGCATGATGATTGGCGGTCCCAGAGAAGCCGTCCAGCAACTCAATCCCATCTTCAAGACTCTCGCCCCCGGCATGGGCGACATTCCGCGCACGCCCGGCCGCGAGAAACTCGGAGGCACCGCCGAAGACGGATACATCCACTGCGGGCCATCGGGTTCCGGGCATTTCGTGAAGATGGTCCACAATGGGATCGAGTACGGCCTCATGCAGGCCTACGCGGAAGGCTTCGACATTTTCAAGAATGCCAACAGCAAGGAATTACCGGAAGACCTACGCTATGATCTGAACCTGCCCGACATCGCGGAAGTCTGGCGCCGGGGCAGCGTGGTCAGTTCGTGGCTCCTCGATCTGACTGCGATGGCCCTCACGGAAAATCCGACGCTCGCCGAATACAGCGGCTTCGTGCAGGATTCCGGCGAAGGCCGCTGGACGATTCAGGCTGCCGTGGACGAGGCAGTGCCCGTCGACGTACTCTCTGCCGCGCTGTTTGTGCGTTTTCGTTCGCGTCAGGAACACACTTTTGCGGAGAAGATGCTCTCGGCGATGCGCCAGAAATTTGGCGGACACGTCGAGCCTAAAGCCGCCCGGAAAATTGCCTGACCGGGTCCTGATCGTTTTTCTGTGCACGTGATGACACGAAGGATTTATGGCCCAGACCGAGACCGCTCCTCTCGCTAGCACTCAGCCCGTCGGAAAAGTCGCCGACCCGTGCGTGATGGTCATCTTCGGGGCTTCCGGTGACCTGACTCGGCGAAAGCTGATTCCAGCCCTCTACAACCTTGCGCGCGCCAAATTGCTCTCGCACGAATTCGCCGTGGTCGGCATCGCCCGTCGCCCCATGTCCACTGACGACTATCGCAAAAAAGTCACTGAGGACATGAAGCAGTTTGCCACCGGTGACGTCGACCCCGATTTGTGGGAGTGGTTCGTGCGCCGCATGTACTACATGTCGGGCAACTTCGACGACCCGCAGACCTATCCGAATCTCAAAGACCTGCTCACCAAAATCGACCAGGAGCACTCCACTCGCGGAAACTACTTCTACTACCTGGCCACCGCTCCTGATGCTTTCGGAACGATCGTGGAGAACCTCGCCGAACACGGCCTGATGCAGCAAGACAACAACCACTGGCGCCGCGTGATCATAGAAAAGCCCTTCGGCCATGATCTCGAAAGCGCTCGCGCGTTGAACCAACAACTGCTCAAGGTTGCCGACGAAAAACAGATCTACCGGATAGACCATTACCTCGGCAAAGAGACCGTCCAGAACATCCTCGCGCTTCGCTTCGCCAATGGAATTTTCGAGCCCATCTGGAATCGCCGATACATCGATCACGTCCAGATCTCGGTCGCCGAGACGGTGGGCGTCGAGGGACGTGGCGGCTACTACGACACCGCCGGCGCCCTGCGCGACATGGTGCCGAACCACATCATGCAGCTCATCACCTTGACCGCCATGGAGCCGCCGGTCTCCTTCCGCGCGGATGCCGTGCGCGATGAGCAATCGAAAATCCTGCATGCCATCCAGCCGTTAAGCGCGGAGGATGTGCTGACCCGCACCGTTCGCGGTCAGTACGGCGAAGGCGTGATTGCCGGGCAGAGAGTTCCCGCCTATCGCGCCGAGCCCGGGGTTCCTCCCGATTCCAGGACCGAAACCTTCGTCGCCATGAAGCTCCAGATTGACAACTGGCGCTGGGCCGACGTTCCCGTCTATCTGCGGACCGGCAAGCGCATGCCCGTCCGCAATACGCACATCGTGATCCAGTTTCGGCGCGCTCCGTTCGTCCTGTTTCGCGACACGCCGGTCGAGAACCTGATGCCCAATCAACTCGTTCTCCACATCCAGCCCGAAGAAGGCATCTCCCTGCGCTTTGCCGCGAAGGCTCCCGGCGCCTTGATGCGACTGGGCACCGTGGACATGAATTTCGAATACGCCGACTACTTCGGAATGCAGCCCAGCACCGGATACGAGCGTTTGCTGCACGACTGCATGATCGGCGATCAAACGCTGTTTCAACGGGCCGACATGGTGGAGGCCGGATGGTGCGTGGTCAGTCCTCTACTCGATGTGTGGAAAGCTCTTCCACCTCGCAATTTCCCGAACTATGCGTCGGGCACTTGGGGACCCCGGGACGCGGATGAACTCCTCGAGCGCGATGGCCGCCGCTGGAGGAACTTCGAGAAATGATTCTCGCCGGCGATATCGGAGGCACGCACGCACGGCTCGCCTTCTTTCAATCGCAAAATGGCAATCTCACTCCCGTCGCGGAGGGCGTCTTTCCCAGCCGCGACCACAGCGGGCTCGATGAGATCGTGGGCCAGTTCGTCGCCAAGCAGTCGCTTCGTCCCGATGTCGCCTGCTTTGGAGTCGCCGGCCCCGTTCGCAATGGCAAGGTCGAAACCTCAAACCTTCCCTGGACGGTGGAAGCCTCGCGCCTGGCCGGCGAACTGCATCTTCCTTCTGCGCTGCTGATCAATGACCTCGAAGCCAATGCCTGGGGGATCGCCAGTCTTGGAGACCAAGACCAGATCGCTCTCAACCGCGTGAAAGGGATGCCGGTGGGAAACCAGGCGGTGATCTCCGCCGGAACCGGACTCGGCGAAGCCGGGCTTTTCTGGAACGGAAATGGATATGAGATTTTTGCGTCGGAGGGCGGCCACTGCGATTTTGCGCCCCGCACCGAACTGGAAATTGAGCTGCTCCGCTACCTTGTCGCCCGTTTCGGCCACGTCAGTTTCGAGCGCATTGTCTCCGGCCCGGGCCTGGTGAACGTCTACAACTTCCTGCGTGACACGCACCGCGGAGAAGAACCCCAGTGGCTCACCGACGAACTCGCTCAAGGGGACCAGGCCGCCACCATCTCGCGCGCCGCCGTGGCCGGCAAGAGCGTTCTCGCCGAGCATGCGCTCGACCTCTGGATTTCCATTTACGGCGCCGAAGCCGGCAATCTTGCCCTGAAACTGATGGCTACCGGCGGAGTCTTTCTCGGCGGTGGGATTGCTCCCAAAATTGTGTCCAAACTGTCCGGTCTGCTTTTCATGCAGGCCTTCGTCAGCAAAGGACGTCTGCAGCCCTTACTGGAGTCGATTCCGGTGAAGGTGATCACCAACGACAAGATTGCTCTTTTCGGGGCGGCCCGCTACGCTGTCGCGAAGGGAACGCCACCGCGCTGAAGCCCATGAACTCCTCGCCGAATATTCGCATTCTTCCTGATCGTGCCGCCTTGTTTCAGGCAGCCGCCGACGAATTCGTGCGCCAGGCGAACGCGGCCATAGCCTCGAAAGGCCGCTTCACGGTCGCGCTCGCCGGAGGCTCGACTCCAAAAGGCCTTTATAACCTGCTTGCCACGAAGGCTGCGCTACCGTGGGACAAGATCTATTTCTTTTTTGGCGACGAGCGCCACGTCCCGCCCGACAATCCCGAAAGCAATTACCGGATGGCGCGCGAGGCATTACTCTCCAAAGTCCCCATCCCAGCGCAGAATATCTTCCGCGTTCCAGCCGAAAATCCGGACGCCGCGCAAGCCGCCCAGACCTACGAAGCTACCCTCCGTCAGTTCTTCCCGCCTGCCGAAGCTTTCCCGCGCTTCGACCTGATCCTGCTCGGCATGGGCCCCGATGGTCACACCGCTTCGCTGTTCCCCGGGAGCAAAGCATTGCAGGAAAAATCTCGTTGGGTAGTTTCCAATTGGGTGGAGAAGTTCAAGACCGACCGCATCACTTTGACTCTGCCAGTGCTGAACAACGCAGCGGTTGTCATGTTTCTCGCCGCTGGAGAAGACAAAACGGAAACGCTAAAGGAAGTTCTGCAGGGTACGAAGCCGGGAGAGCAGTTTCCCTCAAAACTGATTCGCCCAACCAACGGACAACTCCTCTGGCTGGTCGACCAAGCCGCCGCAGCAGCGCTTTCAAGCCAGCACGCCTAAAAAAAGCCAACAAAGAGGTCGATTCCTGATGCGTTTTGAAAGGATGCGGCTTCGAGATTCGCGTAGGGGCAGACGCCCCGTCTGCCCAGCCGAGCGAAGCTCGGCTTCAGGAATTATTTCGAACCAGGGGTACTGCAGCGGACGGAACCCAGATAGGAATATTGAGTAGTTGCTATTTTGCGAACCGATTATCTCGAAGCGGCTGCCGCCGGGCCGGAGCCGTGTGCATCGCGAATCTGCTTTAAAAGGGGTCGGCTTCAGCAGAGCCGTTAGGCAACAAACTCAACGCGGCTGCCGCTGAGGGGAACTGCGATACCGAGAGTCTTTCGGCAACCTGCAAGACAGTGCGCCTAGGCGGCGCTGCCGCGCCAGTCGGCAATCTCTTTCAAACCATCCCCGAACGAATGCTCGAACAGCCGCACCATATGCCGCGAGTGTTCAAATTCGTGAATGTCCGCCCAAACCTCCGCCTGCCACGGGAGTTCATGCGTCTCCGACTCGCCGCAGGTAGCACACCGGGTGTGCAGACGAGTGGAGGTCACCCGCTCGCTCGGCACTGCGCGCGGTCCATCCGGTAACTCAATAAAGATGCACCGGACCTCCTCGATTTCCTCGTTGGGGCCGATCAGATGTTCATAGCGCAGTAGATATCCAAAGCCCAGCTTTCGAGCCTCCGCCTCAGCCTCGGCGCGCGTGTGGAAAGGCCCGTATTCGGCCCGCAACTGATCGGTCGAGTCGCAAGCCATCCAGAATGATTCCTTGTAAGCCATTCCTACCTCGCCTGGGTCGTGAGCGGAACTCGTTGGGAGAAGCGAGTCTCTGGCATTTCAAGCACAGCGCTGCAATTGACGTGCCGCTTGAACACCCCCGAAAGCGCCTGTGCACACGGCAAATCCGGCAACTTGCCCGTTTCCGCCACTCAAACAAATGCAAGAATTTGCAGAATGTTTCCGGTGAAGAGAATGCCTCGGCGGATTTCCTGATTGTGGCTTTTCAGCAGAGCGATCAGAGCCACAACCTCAATGCGGCTTCAGTTTGAAAAACACTCGCGATAGCTGTGTTTGAAAGTTAGTTGCCCTCGCAAATAGGTAGGCGAAGCACACGTAGGCCCAGACGCCGGGGTCCCCATCAAGCCCGTCTTTGGCTTGATGGGGTGGAGATGCCCTCGTCTGGGCGGCCGGGCGCCAGCCCGGCGGGCAGCCTGCTTCGAGACCGCGCCCGATTGGCAAGTAGTCATAAATCCCGATCTGTTTTCCGTCCAATGCGCCCCGTTGGTGGGCGGTAGCTCCTAATGCCGAGCTTCGCTCAGCTGGGCAGACGGGGCGTCTGCCCCTACGCGAGGCTCAAAGCCGCGGTCTGCCCGACATGAATAGAACGTAGTTGCGTCTTTCGAGCGGCACCAGATGAACCACCTGTCGTAAGTACTGCTAGTAACCCACCCGGGTGACTTACGTACATTGCGGTGTCCATGCGCTCGGTCTAATGTCTTGAAATTCAAATGAGCCTGAAACCGCTGGAACCCCGCACGCAGTCCCCGCTTATGAATCAAATCGCCAGTGCAGGCATCAATCGCAATCGAACGGCAAAGCGTCGGAGCACTCGGATGGCCCTCGTCGCTACCATAGGGTTGTCTGGTAAGGATCGACAAAAGTGCTCATTTACGATGCCCGCCAGGGCAACTAACCTGAACAGGTATGGAGCTGCTGTCCAATTAAATCGCGAGTTGTTGGTTGGTTCTATCGTCCTCGTGCGAAATAATCGCGGCACTCAAGTTTCTGCCCGTATCGTCACGCAGTTGGCTACCTTCAAGGGCGTTTCCAGCTATGCAATCGAGTTTGTCAATCAGGACGATCAGTCTAATAATTTCTGGGGAATCACCTTCCCGCCATCGAACTCCGAATAACCGGGTTTCTCGAGTCGGTCCCCACCAAAGTATTTCTCGCAGTTGAATCCCGGAAACCACGGCTCGTCGGCTAGTAGAGAGCTTTGTGCAAAAAGGGGAGGAAATGCGTACGCATTTTTGAGTCAGAAGAGTCCTAGTCGGGTCCCATATTTTCCAAAGTGCCCCGAACTGGAAGGGTTCCGGGTGTCACCACCCTTCGAGGCCGATTCGCCCCGGGATAGGCCGGCAGGCCTGCGGGGACCCCTCCACCGAACCACAGATCGCAGCCAGGTTGAAGGCGTGCCCCGATACGGGCAAAAGCAACAGCCAGATCTCCGAACCCTGACCTCCAATCAACCCCGCGCCACCGCCTTTAATCTGTTGGGCTCTACAAAAAAAAGTAAACCACAACATAGGGCCGCGAGATCTAGTTCTCACGCACGCACTTTAAGCCGCCAGGGTGGGGGCGTCGCCGGGCAGCTGTTTTCGGCAAACTCTTCAGCCCGCCGCTCGAATGCTGCCAGACCTGTGCAGCGCCCCACGCAGTTCACCGACTCGGCCTCGCCCAAGCATCGGCGTTCTACCGGTCGGCCAAAGCCATCCGGGCCACCTGCACCTCGGCTGCGGCCGGCGCTCCAAGTTCTATTTGCGGCGGCGACGCCCAACTCGCGCCTCCATGATTCGCCACATAGAGCGCAAGCTCCAGCCGGCTCCACACCCCGAGCTTGTCGAATGCGGTGCGCAGATAGTTCTTTACGACTTGCTCGGTGGTGCCGATGATTTTTGCGATTTCCCGATTGGTCAGGCCTTCCCACACCAACGTGGCGACTCGGATTTCCTTTGGGGTTAGCTGATCGCGTGGTTGCATGATTGCTCCTTGGCGAACACGGCCGTCGCCAGCTTGACTCGTTTTCGGCCTTCGGTGATGCCGGCCCGCAAAAACAATGTACGGAGGTGCTGCTTTACCGTGCGCGGACTGATGTGCAGGCTTCCGGCAATTTCCTTGTTGCTGCATCCCTGAGCGAGCAGATGCAAGACTTCCTCATCACGCGGCGTGATTTTGATGGCATCCAGATTGATCATTGACATTCCCTACTCCCGAACTGGGTTAACGAACACGGCCTATCCGAAAGCACGCCTTTCGCCAAACATTCGCCAACCAGCTTGCCCCATTTTTCCTATGACTTAGGCGCCAAGGCTGACACCACATGGGTCATGCTTATCCGGTTTTGGGCTTAAGGGCACTCCCACAGGTCCGGAACGGGAGTAGATAAATCATCTTTCATCTCACACTGCACATTTCATCTCACAGTCCAGACGGTCGACGCTTTCAGCTTTTCTTAATGTTTTGTTCTGTATGCTTAGGCGCTGAAAGTCGGAGGAAGGGGACTATGAGGATCTTTGGCGCTTCGCGCACTCGCCTTGCAACCACGCGGTTGCCTTACCTCTGCGCGGTTTTGCTCGTGAGCTCAGGAATGCTGGCGCAGTCTGAGCCCAGCGCGCCTCCCGGCAACAACCCTCCCTCGAATGCCGGCGCTCCGCTCACCTTGACGCTGCAGGATGCGCTGCAACGTGCCCGCGTCAACAGCCCTGAATTCCGCGCCGCGCTGACCGAACTCGGCCTGGCTCACGAAGACAAAGTCCAGGGACGGGCCGCACTCCTCCCCGGCGTTAACTACGACAACTCATTCATCTATACCGAGGGCAACAACTCCCGTTCCAATACTCCAGCCTTCATCGCCAACAATGGGGTCCATGAATACATCAGCCAGGGCAACGTGCATCCGCGGCGCTCGAGGCGGTCGCGAAAGCACGCGCGGAGATTGCCACCCGAGGCCTGGTCGTCACCGTAGTCAAGGCGTATTACGGTTTGGTGGTCACCCAGCGAAAGTACGGCACGGAACAGCTCGCCGCCGACGAGGCTCGCAAGTTTCTCGACATCAGCCAGAAGCTCGAAAAGGGAGGCGAAGTTGCCCACTCCGATGTGATCAAAGCCCGCATCCAATTCGAGCAGCAGCAGCGCGATCTGCAGGAAGCTCGCCTGGAGATGGGCAAGAGCCGCCTCGAGCTTGCCGTCTTGCTCTTCCCGGACTTCAACGAGAATTTCAACGTGGTCGATGATTTACAGATGCCGCAAGCCCTCCCTCAATTTGTGGAAGCGCAAGCCATGGCGGGTCGCAAGAATCCTGACCTCCGTGCCGCGATCGCATCCGTGCAAGCGGCCAGTCACGAAGTCACGAGCGCCTGGGGAAATCTGATCCCCTCGGCAAGCATCGACTACTTTTACGGAATCGATGCCAGCCACTTCGCCACCCGCCAGTTCGATCCGATCGCAAACGTGTTCGTCAATAATCTGGGCTCTTCGGTAGTGGCCAGCGTGCAGGTACCCATCTGGCACTGGGGCGCGAACCTCAGCAAACTCAAGCAGGCCGATCTTCGCCGCACCCAGGCGCGCGTGGAGCTGAGCTTTGCGCAACGCCAGCTGCTCGCCAATCTGCGCACGTTCTATGACGAAGCCGAAACTTCCCGTGCCGAACTCGAGTCGCTTCAGCAATCGGCAGAGCTTGCCAGCGAAAGTCTTCGGCTCGTGAGCATGCGTTATCAGGCCGGAGAATCCACGGTCCTTGAAGTCGTGGACGCTCAGAATACCCTCACGCAAGCGCGCAACGCGTACGCCGACGGACAGGCGCGTTATCGATTGGCCATCGCAACGTTGCAGACTGTGACCGGGAGCTTCTAAACCAATGACGCTCGCAAATCGACCGGCATTTCGATCCTCTCCTCGGCCCAAGCGGAAGCCGAGTCTCGCGCCGTGGATGACCACGCTCGCGATCGCGGGCACGTTGTGCCTCTCCGCCGCATGCTCGAAAGAGCCGGGCGAAAAGGAACCAACCGTGGCCGTGCAGGCGGTCGCCGCCGAGAAGACCACACTGCATCAGACGGTCACGGCACAAGCCGTTCTTTTTCCTCTTCAACAAGCCGCGATCACGCCCAAGATCAGCGCGCCCGTCAGCAGGTTCCTCGTGAATCGCGGGAGCAAAGTTCACAAGGGTCAATTGCTCGTGGTTCTGGAAAACCGGGACCTGCAGGCGGCCAGCGAAGAAAACAAGGGAGGCCTCGAGCAAGCCCAGGCCGCGTATGAAACCACTACGGCAGCCAGTCTTCCGGAGGAAATGCAGAAAGCTGAACTGGACACCGAGGCCGCCAGGAAAATGCTCGACGCCCAGGAAAAGGTTTTTCAGAGCCGGCAGGAACTGTTTCAGCAGGGCGCTCTTCCTCGCAAGGAACTCGATCAGGCAGGAGTCGACGTTACCCAGGCGCGCAACCAGTACAACATCGCGCAAAAGCACTTCGATGCCCTGAAGGCGATTGGCAGGCAGCAGGAACTAAAGTCCGCCGCCGGCAGTTTGCAATCCGCCAAAGGCAAGTACATGGGCGCCGAAGCGCAGCTCGGTTATTCAGAAATTCGCAGCCCGATTAATGGATTTGTTACCGATCGCCCGCTTTATCCAGGGGAGATGACCGCTGCCGGCACTCCCCTGATTACCGTGATGGACACGTCGAGCGTGATCGCCAAAGCACATATCCCGCAGCCCGACGCTGCCCTGCTGAAGCTCGGCGATAAGGCAACACTCACCGTGCCGGGCGTAGACGATCCCGTCGATGCCAAGGTCACGGTAATCAGCCCCGCGCTCGATCCGAACAGCACCACCGTCGAGGTCTGGGTGCAGGCCCGAAATCCGAAACAGCAACTGAAGCCGGGCACGAGCGTGCAGGTTTCCATGCTCGCACAAACCGTCGACGATGCCGTCGCGGTGCCGGCAGCGTCGGTCCTCACGGGTCAGGATGGAGCCGCTACCGTCATGCTCATCGGGCCCGACAATCGCGCGCATCAAACGCCCGTGAAAGTCGGGGTTCACGATGGCGACCGTATCCAGATCGTGGATGGGGTTGCGCCCGGCGCCAAGGTTATCGTCGCCGGCGCCTATGGCCTGCCTGATAAGACCAAGGTCACCATCGAAGCTGCCAATGAGCCCGCCGAAAAGAAGCCTGCGGCCGGGTCCGAAGACAAGCACAAAGATCAGAAAGACGACAAGAAGGATTAATTACCGGAGATTCACGGTTGAATCGTACTGAAAACTCGTACTGGGTGACGCGGCATTCGCGCTCTGTGATTTTCTTGATCTTGACGCTCGCCATGCTGGGCGGCTATTTGGCATTCACGATTCCCGTGTCGGTACTTCCTTCGACCAATTTTCCCCGCATCCTGATCGCAGTCGACAACGGAGTGATGCCCATCGATCAGATGATGGTAACGATCACCCGCCCGATCGAGGAAGCGGTCAATAGTGTTCCCGGACTGGAGGAGGTCCGCTCGACCACCAGCCGGGGTTCCGCCGAAATCAATCTCTTCTTCAACTGGCACGTGGACATGTTCACGACATTGCAATACGTGAACGCCGCGATTGCTCGGGTGCAGCCCGAACTGCCTCCATCGACCACCGTCGTTCCGAACCGGATGACCTTCGCCAGTTTTCCGATCATCGGCTACAGCCTGACCTCCGACACGGTTCCACAGACTCAACTCTGGGAGCTTGCGACCTACGACATCAAGCCACGATTGAATCGATTGAACGGCGTCTCGACTGTGCTGGTTCAGGGGGGACAGGAACCGGAATTTCACATCGAACCCGACCCTGCCCGGCTGCTCGCCGCCGGCGTCACGGTAACTGACATCCTCGACGCCATCAAGCGCACCAACCTCATCGACTCACCCGGCCTGTTTGAACGTAATCATCAGCTCATCCTGGGATTGGTCAGCGGACAGGTCCGCACGCCCGCCGAGATTGCGGCCGTGGTCGTAAAGTCCACACCGGCGGGCATCCCGGTGCGCGTCGGTGATCTCGGCCAGGTCGTTCCCGGAGTGAAGCCCGTTTACCGGATCATTACCGCAAACGGCAAACCCGCCGTCTTGCTCAACATCAATCGCCAGCCCGATAGCAACACGCTCGATGTCGCCAGCGAAGTACACCAAACGCTGGATGAGATCCGGAAAACGCTGCCTCCGGGAATCGAGGTCAAGCCCTTCTATGACCAATCCATCATCGTGGGCGAG
>QIAH01000005.1:0-5796 GCA_003225465.1 Acidobacteriota bacterium
GTCGACGGTTGCGACCGTCCGCTGCGCTTGGCGGACCTTGCGCCCCGCGGCTCGCAGCCCATCAAACGCCTGCGGAGAAGTGACTTCATGCACCAGGTGCAAATCGATGTAGATCAGAGGCGACCGACCGGTCGGTTCGGCGACCAGGTGCGCCTCCCAAATTTTCTCGAACAGTGTCTTTTTGCTGGGCATCGCTGATTTAGGTTCGCAGGGGATCGCAGGAAAGCCGTCACCCCATTGCGGATCCAAGCCACATTGTACCAGTCCGGGCACGACCGCCAAAGAAACAGCTCAAGAGATGGAAGGCGTTCGTATCAGGCTTGCACAACTCTGGTTTTCGTCCGGTAACGGTGCACATTGTCGCTCGTGCCATTCTCGGGTAATATTTCGCACTATCAAATCTGTGCCCGGCGCAACCACACTGCCATGGTCGAGCGGCGATGCTGGCCTGATGGCGCTTGTCATGACGCGCCTTCGGAAGGTAGGGCGCAGAATCTCGAATGAACGACCCGCTCCGGGTGGCGAAAATCTCAAGGAGGCTGAATGCGCAAGATGATCATGCTGGGAGCGATTTCTTTTGCAGTGACACTTGTGGTTGCGGCTGACAACATTCAACCGCTTAATGTGAAGGCGGGTCTTTGGCAAGTATCGACGACCATGACCATCCAAGGGATGGGAGCTCCCCAGACCCGAACCTACAAATCATGTGTCACAAAAGAAAACATGAACCAGTACCCGTTCACCGATAGCGAGAATGACTGCAAATATAAGGTTCAGAGTTCCACGGGCAGCCACATGGATGTCAGCGGAAGCTGCGTCTACCAGGGAGGCGAGAAGGCCGACTTCAAGATTCAGCTTGACGTCATTGACTCGGAACATGCTCAAGGCAGCGGACAACTGACCCTTGCCAGCCCTCAGGGCACCATGCATGGAGACTATTCCGGCAAGGGCAAGTGGATCGGGGCAAGTTGTCCCGCCGATGCGAAGTAGGGTGGGAGGCTTATTGCCCGCCTGAGGGTGCGCCCGGATACGGGCAAAGGATTTACTCGGATACAGCGTTAGCAACTCCCCCGCGCCAATCCCGAAAATATAGTCCGAGCATCAAGAGGCATCCCGCCAGAGGGATCGCCAGCCCGACCTTCAGACTCTGCATGTGCGTGGACGTGACACCCACCATCCAGGGCATGCAAGCCGCGCCAAAGCTCGCCATCATGAACATCACACTGCCGACCCGGTTCGCTCCCGGGCCAAAGGAACTTGAGAGCAGCGCAATCGTGACCGGGTAAATGGTCGCCAGCCCCAGCCCGATCACCGCGGCGCTGATGATAATGACTGCCATCGAGGTCGCGCTGAGCAGGGTTACGAGTCCCAACAGAGCGATGCCCATGCTGATGCGGGCCAGCCATATTTCCGATACCCGGCGCAGAAAGACGGGAGCCAGCGCGCGATTCGCGAGCAATCCCGCGTAGAAAAATGAAGGCACCGTGACCCAGATCGTTCCTCCGGTCCCGTTCAGCCGCTTCGCATACGAGGCCAGCCATCCGCCCATCGCATTCTCCGTGCCCACGTAGACAAAGAACAGCACAGCCAGCACGAGCGCGACTGGAGTTTGCAACATCGCCAGCAGAGGCTTTGTCGGTTGCGAGGATGCGGCCTCACTCTTGCCTGGTGGTGGGAACGAGACCCGTGCGATCAGCAAGGCTATCAACAGAACGAAAGCCGCAAGCACGTAGAAGAATGGTGAGATCATGCCTCTGCGTTGGAATGGCGTAAACAGAAATGGGCACGCGACCGCGCCCACCGTCCACGAGAAGTTCAGCAATGAAACCGCTGCTGCCCTTTTTCCCGGATTCAATTCCGCCACCAGCAGATTGCAGGCGGGAATGGTCAAGCCTAATCCCACGCCATAGCCCGCGACGGCAGCCATTCCGAGCAGCCGTGAACCCATCGGCAATGTGCCCACTCCGCCCGCCATGAAAAGCAGGCCCAGCACGATTACCGATTTGTAGCCCAGGCGCGGTACGAGCATACCCGACAGGATCACGCCCAGCGTGGAAGCCAGAAACTCCGCGAAGAAGAACTCTCCTGCCTGTGCGTCGCTGAGCGACCAGCGTGCTGAGAGGGCCGGCAGCACCGGTCCCAGCAGGACCGTAGCAATTCCAGTGGGAACGAACGCGGCATGGGCAACTGCGGTCGGGGTCCTAAGAGATTTGCGGGGAACTTCTACTGCGCTGACGCTTCCCATAACGGGTACACCGAGGCCGGAGTTGCGATTGTACCTCGGTCGTCAGTCTTCAGTCGTCAGTCGTCAGCAAGGACATGAGGCCCGGGGTGAATTGGGAAATTTGGATTGATCAGGAGACAACTTTCCCGTCGATGTGCACCGGTCGATTGGATTTCACCGACAAGGGAGGTTTGGTTTAGCTGACGACTGGAGACTGACGACTGATGACGAGCAGGGTATGATGTCCTCAGTTCTCCACCCACACGCATGATCAACGGCAAGCGCATCGCGATCGTTCTGCCCGCGTACAACGCGGAAAAAACGCTGGCCGCCACCGTGGGCGAAATCCCCGACCTGGTGGATACCTGCATCCTCGTCGACGACGGCTCCAGCGATGCCACCGTGAAACTGGCTCGCGAGCTTGGCCTGCGGGTATTCGTTCACGATCGCAATTATGGGTACGGACGCAACCAGCAGACCTGCTATCGCGAGGCGCTCGCTGCCGACGCCGAAGTCATCATCATGCTCCATCCGGATTACCAGTACACTCCCTTGCTCGTGACCGCGATGGCCAGCATGGTGGCTTACGGCGTCTACGATGTCGTGCTTGGTTCGCGCATTATCGGAGGGACTGCCCTACGCGGCGGCATGCCTCTCTACAAATACATGTTCAACCGCATGCTGACCGCATTCGAGAACCTGTTTTTGGGCGCGAAGCTCTCGGAATATCACACCGGCTACCGTTGTTTCAGTCGCCGGGTTCTGACCGAATTGCCGCTCGTTGAAAATTCTGACGATTTCGTCTTCGACAACCAGATGCTGGCCCAGTGCGTTCACTTCGGCTTCCGCATTGGGGAGGTTTCCTGCCCCACCAAATATTTTGAAGAGGCATCGTCGATCAATTTTCGACGGAGCGTTACCTACGGCTTAGGCGTGCTGGCCACAACGCTGCAATTCGCGCTGCAGCGCTGGGGCTTGGCGTCCTTCGCAATTTTCAGCCCGAAGGGCCGCAAGCTGGAGACGAGTGCGCTCGACTATTACGGCCCCGTAGGCAAACGCAGCGCCTGATCCCATTCATTTACGGAACGTCCTGCCATGGCATCGTTTGGAGCTTGGATTCTTCTCCTGATTCTGGCCGCGGGAACATGCCTGCTGATGTTCTTGCTGCATCGGACACCGCTCGGTCCACTCATCCACGAACGCATACCCGATCGTCCGCGCCGGCGACTGTTTCTGGCTTCCGTCAGTTTCTTCCTGACCTTTGCCTGCGTGCGCGGCATGGTCTTCTGCATCACGCACGACATCCCGCCCTTTCATTTCATTTTGATTAAAGGCCGCCACATCCATCACCTTATGTTCGGCATTCTTATTCTGCTCGCCGTGGGATACGGATGGCTGTGCGACCTCGGAACCGGCATGGGCGAGACGTCGATTCTTGCGAGCCGGCTGATGTCGATTCTGTACGGAATGGGAGCGGCTCTTACGCTCGATGAATTCGCGCTCTGGCTGAATCTGAAGGATGTCTACTGGGCGAAAGAGGGCCGCTCCAGCATTGATGCCATTCTCTTGTTCGGAGCGCTGCTCGCCATCGGAACCTGGGGAGCGCCGCTGTTCACCGGAGCCAAGTCCAACAAAACCTAATCGGCCCTCCACCCTCCAGTAGCGCCGCCGTCCCGGCGGCTGTCCGGCGGGCGTCTCGCCCGCCTTGCCGGCAAGATGCCGCCGCTACTGGAGTCAGGGGCGCCGCTCGAAACCCGCAACGGCTGGGTTTTACTTATCCACACTCGGGTACAATCAAGCCGATATCCAATCCCAACTTTTCTCTGCAATTGCGAGCCAACCTCCGACAGATCGCGCTGCTGCTGCTTCTCACCGCCGCCGCTATCTTTGTTCACGGATATCATCCCTATGTTGAAGACGCCGAGATTTACGTTCCCGGCGTAAAGAAGGCGCTCAACCCAGCCCTCTATTCCGCGAACACGGATTTCTTCCTCTCCCACGCGAAGATGACAATCTTCCCCCATTTGATTGCAGGATCTGTGCGCGTCACGCACATCCGCTTGGGTGTTGCGCTCTTGCTCTGGCAGTTTGCCGCGATCTTTTTTCTTCTCTGGGCCTGCTGGCGGATTGGACAACTGTCGTTCCGCGATTCGCTGGCCGCATGGGGAGGCGCTGCCCTGGTCGCATCGCTACTTACCATTCCGGTGGCGGGCACGGCGCTCTACATCATGGACCAGTACCTGACCACGCGCGCTCTCTCCACCCCGGCCACGCTCTGGGTCATCGTCAGTGCGATCGAGCGCAAATGGGTTCGCGCCGGACTGTGGCTGCTGTTTACCGGACTCATCCATCCACTGATGGTGGTGTTTTGCCTCGCGTACGTCACGCTGCTGCTCTGGCTTGATCGAACTCCTTCACCCAGCAACCGCCCCCAACTCGCTGCTGTGGCTGCGTTCCTCTTCCCCTTGGGCATGTTTCCTCCCGTAACTGAGGCCTACCGCGAAATCCTCGAAACGCGTTCTTATTTCTTCCTGCTGCGCTGGGAATGGTATGAGTGGCTCGGGATCTTCGCGCCCCTGGTGCTGCTCGAGTGGTTCCGTCGGCTCGCCCGCAAGCGCGACCTTCCCGTGCTTGCCCGTGTTTGCGGCTCCACGATCATTTTCGGCCTGCTCTTCTTTGTGTCTGCCTTGATTGTCAGCGTTCCCCCGCAGCTCGCGAACCTGGCCGAACTGCAGCCCATGCGCTGCCTGCAATTGGTGTACGTACTTTTGTTCGTAGTGGCGGGAGGCTTCCTCGCCCAATTCGTGCTGCAGCGCTTCGTCTGGCGCTGGCTTTTGCTTTTCGCTCCCATTTGTGCAGGCATGTTCTACGCGCAACGCCAGCTCTTTCCTGCTACTGCGCATCTTGAGTTGCCCGGAATCCAATCCAGTAATCCATGGGTACAGGCTTTCCTGTGGGTGCGCGACCATACGCCGACGGATGCGTATTTCGCGCTCGATCCCAACTACATGCGGGCTCCCGCCGAAGACGAACACGGGTTTCGCGCCATCGCAGAACGGTCCCGAATGGCTGATCGCCTGAAGGACAGCGGCGTGGTCAGCATGTTTCCGTTGATGGCTGGCAGAATTTCAAGGCCCCCGAGTTTGAACGGCTCCGGCGCGATTACGGCGTTACCTGGGTCATCCTCCAGAACAGCGCTCCGACCGGACTACCCTGTCCCTTTCAGCATTCCAAGGTGCTGGTCTGCCGCCTTGATCAAGGAGTAGCATCTAAATAACACCGCATGGCAACCGCCCCCACAACCGAAACTCCCGTCCGTAAGGGACCACCATCGCCATGTCCGCCGACTCCGCCGCAACCTCGGAGACACCGCGCACAAATTGCGGCCGGGGAAATCTTCAGCTTCGCCTATGACACGGTGTGCAGCAATAAGGTGCGCTTTGCGCTCACAGCCTTAGGCATGGTGATCGGCACGGCTTCCCTGATCCTCGTCGTCACCATCGGGATGACTGGCAAACAGTACGTCCAGCGCCTCATCCAGTCGATTGGCGCCAACATGATCTACGTGGAAT
>QIAH01000005.1:5813-11779 GCA_003225465.1 Acidobacteriota bacterium
GTGCAGGAGCAAGTCCCCAGCGTGACCTACGCCTCTCCGCTTGTTATGTTGAGCGAGCGCATCGCAGCCGGCTCCGGCAAGGAAAAAGACATTTCCGTCATGGGAGCCGCGCCGGAGTACCAGCGTGTTCGCAATCTCATCGTGCTCTCGGGCCGCTTCTTCGATGCAGCCGACGCCCAGTCGCGCAACAAGGTCGGCGTCCTCACCCAGAAGATGGCCGAAGAACTCTATGGCACGGTCGATGCCGCCGTCGGTCAGGTCATCAAACTGAACGGGCTCCCATTCACCATCATCGGGACTTTCAAGGAGGGCGTGGACACCTTCGGCCAGTCCGAGGTCCAGGACTACTCGATGGTGATCCCCTCCTCGGTGAGCCGCTATTTCACTGAAACCGCGGCCGTGAAGCAGATCTTCTTCACCGTCGCGAGCCCCGATGACGTGATTCCCGCGACTGCCCAGATCCAGCACGTCATTCAGAGCCGCCATCGTCCCGAATCTGTCTATACCGTGAGCAATCTCACCCAACTGCTGACTGTTTGGGACAAAATTGCCAACGCGCTCACTCTCGGTTTGCTGCTGATTGCAGCCGTCACGCTGCTGGTGAGCGGCATCGGCATTATGAATATCATGCTGGCTACGGTGAGCTCGCGTATCCGCGAGATCGGCATCCGAAAGGCTGTCGGCGCAACCAATCGCGAGATCCGTTTTCAGTTCCTCGCCGAGGCCATGCTGATTTCCCTGGTAGGAGGCTTCATCGGAATCCTGATCGGACTTGCGATCCCGTTCTCCGTCCGCTTCCTCACCGCCTACCGCATTCCGATCTCGGGCCTCTCCGCCATCATCGCGATCGGCGTCTCATCCCTGGTAGGAATTATCTTCGGAACTCTCCCAGCCACCCGCGCCGCGCAGTTGGATCCCGTCGAGAGTCTGCGGTACGAATGAGCCGCGAGCTACGAGCTTCGAGCTTAAACCTTCTGAAATTAAGTGTTGGGAGAGCGGAATCGGCTGAGGCTTGCTCGGAGCTCATAGCTCGCGGCTCGTAGCTAAAAAACAACAGCCGGGCTGGTTGGCCCGGCATTGAATTCTGATCGGAACGACTGGGTTCCGAGGTCTGGTCAGACTCTCAAAAACCCCAAGATCACCGCTTACTTTGGCCCGCTTGAAAAGTCACCGCTTCTCAAGGCAGAAATTACATTACCAGCGCCAGGTTCTCCAGCTCGAGCTGAAGGACTGGCAACGAGCAACCGGCCATCTCGACGCGACCAGCTGCATCCAGAGCCGCCTGCGGGGAGACCCCGTAGCCCCGGCCCATCAGGAACACCTGTAACAGTTCAGCAGCTTCCCTGGAATCGATCATCCCGCCTTGCAGGAGATCGCTTCGCAGCGACGCTAGCTCCGTGTTTGTGAATCGTTCTTTCATGGCCGTCCTCACCTCCGACCTACGTTCAACATCCTTGACCCATTAGACTCAGCGGCTCTCACAAATGTTGCATGCAATTTCGGTGCCGCAAACAGCCTCTGCTTCCATATACGTGCAAGAACATCTTCTGGTTTCATTAACCCCTGTGGAAAGGAAGAGTTGCGGGCAACCCTTACGACGGTACTCGGCGGCGAGGTACTAGAAGGACTGTCATGATAGTGACACAAGGTGTCGTTCTGGGACGAAAAGCGGCGATTTTCGTCCGAAAAGAGGCAAATAACCCACGATCACGATGGCTCGATGGTCGCTTCGTCCTCTAACAGCACCGGAATGTCATCCCGTACCGGGTACACACGATGGCACTGGCTGCACTTGAGTGTTTCTGGGTTGGTTCGGAGCTCGAGCGGCTTCCTACAGGCGGGACACACGACGATCTCAAGTAAATCTTTGGGGATCATAAGCGCAAAATTGTACATGGCGCGGCCCTCACGAGCCTAAACAAGTGTTGTCATTTCGACGCCGAGCGGAGCGGAGGCGGAGAAATCCGGGCACTCCAGATTCCTCTCCGGCTGACGCCGGTTCGGAATGACAACAGAACAGGGTTACCATTCAAAATGGAGGCTTGAGACTAACGACTGATGCCTGACGACTGAAGACTGGCGACTGACGACTGACGACCAATCTTAACCCATCCCCTCCAGAGCCTGCGTGAGGTCCGCCTTCAAATCATCCCTATCTTCGAGCCCGATGTTGAGGCGCACAATGCGGTGTCCGTAGTCGGGACGTCCGGGCGTGGCATGAAAATCGTAGGCCACTGCCAGGCTCGTCACACCAGCCCAGCTATAGCCGATCTCAAAGAGCTGCAACTGGTCCACAAAGCGCTGCACCTGAGCCTTCGAGAACCGGGGCTGAAATACGACGGAGAACACGCCCGTCGAGCCTGTGAAGTCCCGCTTCCAGAACTCATGGCCCGGGCAGGACGGAAGTCCCGGGTGCAGCACGCGTTCAATCTCGGACCGCTCGCCGAGCCAGCGCGCCAAACTCAGCGCGGCTTCTTCAATCGCCTTCAGCCGAACCGCCATCGTCTTCAACCCTCGCAACGCCAGGCTGCAATCGTCCGGAGATGCGGCGCATCCCACCAACTGCTGTGTCGCTCCGAGTTGCCGCCATTTTTTTTCGTCCCGGGCGGTTATGGAGCCGAGCAGTAGATCGCTGTGCCCGCCCACGTACTTCGTGAGCGCCTGCATCGTCACGTCGACGCCATGCGCGAACGCATCGAAATGGATGCCTGCCGACCAGGTATTGTCCATGACGACCATGGCGCCGGCAGCATGTGCCACTTCCGCGATAGCCGGAATATCCTGCACTTCCAACGTGATCGATCCCGGACTCTCGCACCACACCATGCGCGTGTTCTCGCGGAAGTGAGCCTGGATTCCCGACCCGGCTTCCGGCGGATAAAACCCAACCTCCACTCCGAACTTCCGCAGCACCTTCGCCGCGAACTTCCGGCTCGGCGTATACACGCTCTCCGGGATCAGCACATGATCTCCAGCCTTCAGGAATGCAAGATTGATCAGCGAAATCGCGCACTGGCCTCCGGGCGTGATCATGGTGCGAAACCCACCCTCCAGTTCACAAACGCGCGCGGCCAGTTCCAGCGTGGTAGGCGTGCCGTAAAGGCCATAGGTGTAACCGACCTCGTACTGATCCCACTCGTCTTTCACCGACGCGGCACTGGGAAACAGCACCGTCGACGCGCGTTGCACGCCGCTTGAAAGCGAGCGAAATCCTTCTGGAATCTTGGCGTCCGAATGAATCAGCTTCGTCTTCCAGTTCTTAGGCATGCCGGCGATTTTAAATGACCTATGCAGCACATCGGCTAAAAGCAAAGCCTTTGACCGCCAAGGTAGCGCCGGCATCCTGCCGGCACGTTTGCTGCTTGTAAAAAAAGGGGCGGGCGGGACGCCTGCCGGACAGCCGGCGAGACGCCGGCGCTACTGAATGAAAGGCCGGCCAGCGTCCCTTTCTTCATTTCCAGCTTCTGAAATGCGCCCGGTTTTCTTTGCAGTCCTTAGCGGCAGTTCTTTGCGAACTTTGCGGTTACAAGCTTTTGATATTTTTGGTTTAGCTGTGCGTCTGCGCCTGCGTGACTCGGTGGTGAACAAAGCTTTTCCGATAAAATGAAAAGCTGCGAATACATTCAGAGGGAGACTGATGCCAGCCACTATTCTCGACGGCAACAAGATCGCAGCGGAAATTCGGGCCGAAGTTGCGGCCGAGGCCAAGGCCCTGGCCGAAGCCGGCATGCGGCCGGGACTGGCAGTCGTGCTGGTGGGACACAATCCGGCTTCCGAGATTTATGTTCGCGGCAAGGTCAAGAGCTGCGAGGAAGTCGGCATCTACAGCGAGAAACATACTCCGCCCGAGACTGTAACCACGGCCGACCTGCTGGCCCTTGTCGACGACCTCAATCGCCGCGATGAAATCGATGGCATCCTGGTGCAGTTGCCTCTGCCCCGGCAGGTGGATTCGAAGAAAGTTCTGCTGGCGGTCGATCCTGCAAAAGACGTGGACGGATTCCATCCCATGAACGTCGGTTTTCTTTCCACGCAGCGCCCGGGACTGGTGCCATGCACTCCGGGCGGCATCATGGAAATGCTGCGCCGCTCAAATATCGCGGTCGCTGGTCAGGATGCCGTGGTAGTGGGCCGCAGCGACATCGTCGGAAAACCCATGGCCATGCTCCTGCTCAATGCCAATGCCACAGTGACGGTTTGTCACTCGAAAACCCGGGATTTGCCGGGCGTTTGCCGCCGAGCCGATATTCTGGTAGCCGCCATCGGCCGCGCGGGCATGATTACCCGCGATTTCGTGCGCTCCGGAGCGACTGTCATCGACGTGGGCATGAATAAAATCACGGATCGCACCGATTTCGAGCGCTATTTCAAAGGAAACGAAAAGCGAGAGCAGGCCTTTGCGAAGAATGGTTCAACCCTCGTCGGCGACGTCCATCCCGAAGTCGCCGAGATCGCCGGGGCGATCACGCCAGTGCCAGGCGGCGTGGGCCCGCTCACCATTGCCATGCTCATGTCGAATACAGTGCGTGCCGCAAAACTCCGCCGGGGCGCAACGGTTTCGGTGGGGTAGTCAGTCGTCAGTCTGCAGTCGTCAGGCTTCAGTCGTCAGTTTCAGCAAATCTCAGCAGTGCTAGCGACTGACTGCCGATGACTCCAAAGGTTGTCGCCATGCCTGTGTGTCTTTGTGGTGAGTTAGTCTTTCTGTCAACCGTTTCATCTTAAGGGGGCCATTGCTAAAAGTCGGCCTGACGGGCGGGATCGCCAGCGGCAAATCGGTGGTCGGCGAGATGTTTGCCTCGCTGGGCGCACATCTCATTCAAGCCGACCTTATCGCTCATGAACTGATGCAGCCGGGGCAAGATATCTACAACCAGGTCGTGCGGCGCTTCGGAAAAGAGATCGTGAACCCGGACGGAAGCGTCAACCGTCCCAAGCTTGCCGAGGCCGCTTTCGGACGCCCGGATGGAGGCGGGTCTTCCCGGATTGCCGAACTGAACCAGATCGTTCACCCTGCTGTGATCCGCCGCCAGAACGAGTGGATGGAGGAAGTCGGCCGCCGCGATCCGCATGCCATCGCGATGGTGGAAGCTGCCCTCATTATCGAAGCTGGAGCTGCAACGCATTTCGATCGCCTCATCGTGGTGACGTGTTCGGAGGAACAGCGTGTGCAGCGCTTCGCCCAGCGCCTCAAGCTCGATCTGGAAACGGCCCGCCGCGAAGTGCTTCGGCGCATGGCAGCTCAGCTTCCCGACTCAGAGAAAGTTCAGAAGGCCGACCACGTCATCGACAACTCCGGCCCACTCGATGCCACCCAAGCCCGTGTACGTCAGGTTTATGCTCTGCTGAAAAGCGAGGCGGAGGCCCATGGTATTCACGACAAAAGCTCTTAACGCGAAGGCCGCGCCGACATAGGTAGCGCCGGCATCCTGCCGGCATGTTTGCCGTTTTAAGAAAGGCGGGCGGGAAGCCCGCCGGACAGCCGGCGAGACGCCGGCGCTACTGAAAACAGCTCGGTTATCTTTGCGAACTTCGCGGCCGTTCTTCGCGCCCTTCGCGGTTAAAAGCTTTGCCGTTGCACGAGCAAGGAACCATGCCGCCCCGCAATCCGTACTTCCATTCAGGGAACCCTCTCAGCCCGAAAATCCGGCGAAGCTGCCCGAACCTGGGTTCCTTGATTAGAATAAAGATTTGATCCGCATTGATCTGAACGCTGAAGGGAGTCTATGAAGCTTTTGCGGCCTTTGCTTCTGGCGATCCTGCTGGCTGCCACTTTCTTTTACTTCACGACCTGGAGATCCTCTCCCCTCCGGCTCACCAAATGGATCACCCGTCCTAACAAGGTGGAAATCACCGAGGCGGCGGGCACCGAATCGCTCGACGCCGAAGAGCAGAACAACATCCTCGTCTACCGCAAGAATATTCCCTCCGTCGTCAATATCACCTCGAAGGCCGTTACCTTCGACTTC
>QIAH01000399.1 GCA_003225465.1 Acidobacteriota bacterium
GATAAGTTAGGAAGCTCAGCGCTTTCGGGACAATCAGGGGATTGTCGAGCCGCCGGTTGACCATATCGGGCTGGCCGAGAATTGCGAGCGGCGCTCCTTCCTGCGTTTCGAAGAGACCTTCCATCGCTGCCAGGGTGGTCGGCTGGTAGCGGGCAAGCATTGTGCCCTGGCCATCTCCGGTGGGAAAAAGCTGCAGGAAGGCAGCGATGACTCCGACGATCACCGCCAGGCGAATGAACAATTGCCCGCAGTCCTCATGCGTGCGCGACAGGAGATAGAAAGCACCCACCGAGGCCATCGTAAAGCTCCCCGTAATTACGGCGCCGAGCATGGTGTGTGAGTACTGCCAGAGCGCCCACCGATTCAGCACAAGCGCCCAGAAACTGGTGAGCTGGAATTGGCCGTTTGGACTGAGTGCATAGCCCACCGGGTGCTGCATCCATGCATCTGTGGCCACAATCAAGTAGCCGGAAAGCCAAGACCCCAGGAACATCATCAGGGATGAGACCCAGTGGCCTTTTGGTCCGAGCCGCTTTTCGCCGAGAAGAAACAGGCCGAAGAATGTGGATTCGAGGAAGAATGAAAACACACCTTCCATAGCTAGCGTCTGGCCAATCACTCCCCCCGCCGCCTTGGAGAACTCTGACCAGTTCGTGCCGAACTGGAATTCCATCGGGATGCCGGTGACGACGCCGAGCGCAAAGCTGATCCCAAAAATCTTCGCCCAGAAGCGCGCAGCCCGATTGTAGTGTTCATCGCCTCTGCGTAAGGCAATCGTCTTCAGGAGAAAAATCAACAGCGCCAGACCCATAGTGAGCTGCGGGAAAATGTAATGAAACGTAACCGTGAAGGCGAAATGCAGGCGGTGGACCGTCAGGGCGTCTTCCAAAGGAACTCCTTTCCAAGGGCTGCCCGGTGGCCCTAACCAACGACTCGCAAACTCCTGCGTGCGGCTCTTCCTTGAATGGATCGATACTAAAGTCCAAGCACATTGGTTCGCAGCTTCTGGTAGCTGTGTTCGGCGGCCCACAAGTCGAGTGGGATGGTCGCAAGCTCGTCCACAACTGGCACGGCGTGGCCATCTTTGGTGAGATCAACTGTCTTAAGATAGCTACGGCAGCTGTCGCAGGCTTCTACACGGACATGGTTAAATTCCTTCGCGGTGTATATGGCGAGCTTGTGCACGTCTTCTTCGCCGCACGCGGGACACACAATCCGCCGGTACTCCCATTCTGTTGCACACAGCGAGCAAATTAGTGAACGCGTGGCTCCGTCGCCCTCCGGTCGCAGCGCTCCCACCTGCGGTTTGCCGCCACAGAGCGGACAGAGGGAGGGCGTGCCTTTGGGCGCCGTCGACTTCGTGTGATCCGCAAGATACTCCGCATAGGGCCGCAAGAACAGCCAGGAGAGTATTGCTTCGAAAGGTTCGGAGTTCATCTGTCCGCCCGACCCATCTTCCCAAAACCGCACGAGGGTTTGTTGCCAATAGCTGCCGCTTCTCGTGCGGAACTCGCTTGCAAACCGAGCCAGAGGAACCGGCGCGATCTCCGTGAATGGCAGAGAGGAATGGAGCGAATTGTGGAAGCAGCAGAAAGGTGTCAAATTCCCGCCGCAGCATGGCAGGCGGCCGGTCACGTTTCGCTGTACCGCATGCGGCTTCGATTTGACTATAGGCCGACTTGTGGAAGCGAGTAAGGCGCTCGTAGAAGCGCAGCCCTTCGGAAGCGAACGGATAATTGACAGCGAGCTTGCGAGCGCGCTCTATCCGCACGTCCCATTTTGCGTTATTCATTTCCCTAATGCGGCGCTCGCATCAAGCGATCGTACCAGGCGGGATGAAATTTTCTCGCCCAGCCTGCGGATACATCTCCGCGAACCATTGAGTGGAATGAGTCTCGTTCCATAGCCGTGCCCATATAGACGTGAACGATAAATAGACCAATCGTGAGCAGCGCGAAAACCGGGTGAATGATCACGGCAGCATATCGGAAGTAGCGAAGGCTCCAGGGAATCAGAGGGGGAAACCACAAAATGAGGCCAGAAAGGAGCAGGAAGATTCCGCACCAGAAGAAGCCCCAGAACAGGACCTTTTGTCCTCCGTTGAAACGATCGGCCGGGGGAACCTCTTCATCTTCGTTGCGGACGTAATGAGGCAGCGCGCGCCAAAACTCCCTATCCGTCTGCGTCGTGTGCATCTGGTTTGCCCACAAACCATACATGAAACCTACGGCGATCACGAATACCAGGCCGGCCCAGGGATGTAACTCACGCGAAACGGTTCCGCCACCGAATAACGTTGCGAGCCAGAAGAGCCACGGCGACCAAAACGCGAGGCCCGTCAACAGGAGATATAAATAAGAGATGCCGGCGATCCAGTGCACCACTCGTTCTCGGAGCGAGTAGCGGCAAATGCGCCCGTCCGGCAGAACAGCTGAGGCGCTCATGGTCTCTCCTCCTCCTCAGGCGGGAGCTTCGGCCCGAAGCGTAAATAGTGCCCCACGACTCCCACCAAGCCCGCGACAATCGCAAGATTTCCGATCCATTTGAGCGGAGTCTTCCAAAGTTTGACGGTCCACGGAATGCGGGGGTCGTTCGGTAAACCGCCGTAGGCTTCCGGATTGGTGGCGTCGTGGAGCACATAAATGACATGTGTCCCGCCGATGCCAGCCGGATCATACACGCCTGCCGTGGCAAAGCCCGATTCTTCGCGAAGCTGAGCCGCGCGACTTTCTGCGAGTTCTTTCATCTCGGGCTTGGTGCCGAAGTGCAGACAACCGGTCGGGCAGGACTTGATGCAGGCAGGTTCGAGCCCCTGCGTAACCCGGTCTACGCAGAGCGTGCACTTGAATACCTTGCGCGCTGTGGGGCTGAACTTCGGGATATTAAAGGGACAACCGGTCATGCAGTAGCCGCAGCCGATGCAATGGTCCTGCTGGAAGTCTACGATGCCGTTTACGTACTGCACGATGGCGCCATCCGCCGGGCACGCCGCGAGGCAGCCCGGCTCTTCGCAGTGCATGCACTGATCTTTGCGCATCAGGAGTTGCAAGGTGCCATCGTCGCGCTCGTGCTCGTTGAACTTGATCAAGTTCCAGTAGTTCCACTGCGTTTCGGGCATGGTTTGGTAGGAGTTATTGAAGGTCGTTTCGCTGAAGGTGAGACCGTTCCACTCCAGGCAGGCAACTTCGCACGCCTTACAACCGATGCACGTCGTGGTGTCGATTAACTTACAGACTTCAAATTCTCGCCTCAGACCAGCGCCCGGAACGGAGCCGGCATGTCCTGAGATTCGTCGAATTTCTAAGGTTGCTTGGCTCATACGGGGCTCGCCTCAGGCCTTTTCAACCTTTACAAGAAAGCCTTTGAACTCCGGGGTATATGCGTTGGGATCGTAAACGGTCGGCGTCAGCAGATTGGCGGGAGTACGTGCGTCTTTCTCCGCGTCTTCCTGAATGCCGCGGAACCCTTGGTGAATTGGCAAGCCGATCTGATAGACTTTTTTGCCGTCGATGGTCATCGGTTTGATGCGGTGAGTGACAAATGCCTTCGCGATGTACGTGCCCCGTGCGCTGGTGACCTTGATTTTTTGCGCGCCACGGATTCCCATTTCATCCGCCAACTCGACAGGAATCTCGATGAAGGGCTCGGGAATGAGCTGGACGTTCATAGGATTGTTCTTGGTCCAGTAGTGATAATGCTCGGTCAGACGATAGGTCGTGCATACCACAGTGAAACCCTGCTCGATAGTGCCGTACTTGTCCATCGGGGTGTTGAACTTCTTCACGACGGGGTTACTTGACTGATTCGGATGTAAAGGATTTGCAATCGGACTTTCGATTGGCTCGTAATACTCCGGGAAAGGTCCATCGGCGAAAGCTGCGAGCGGTCCGAAAATGCGGCCGACGCCCTCCGGGTTCATGATGAAAGGACCCATGTGGTCCTTGGGATTGGAATCGGGTTTGAAGTCCGGGACATCGTTGCCGATCCACTTGTGTGAATCTTCATCCCACCAGATTTGTCGACGGTCTGGATCCCAGGGCTTTCCAGCAGGGTCACACGAGGCCCGGTTGTACAAGACGCGTCGGTTCGCCGGCCAGGACCACGCCCAGTTCGGATAGATACCCAAGCCTGATGGATCTTCGGTCCCGCGCCTCGCTAATTGCGGGCCGGCTTCCGTCCAGCAACCGGAATAGATCCAATTGCCGCAGGACGTGCTTCCGTCATCTCTGAGGAATGCGAAGCCGGGTAACTGTTGGCCCGCCCTGATGGTCTGTTTCGTGGCCGGATCAGTTATATCGGCAACGGCCTTTCCGTTAATTTCTTTGGCAAGGTCGCTAAGCGCTGGATGTTCGGGATCAATGTAGGGCCAAGTCAGATTTAGAATCGGGTCCGGGAATTTGCCGCCTTCTTTCCTATAGAGGTCGCGGACCCGTAAGAATATTTGCGCGACGATGTCTTGATCAAGCCGGGCCTCGCCTGGCGGAGGCACCGCGGCGTTTTTCCACTGCAGCCAGCGTGCCGAATTCGTCATGCTCCCGTCTTTCTCGGCGAATCCTGCGCACGGCAGCCGGTACACCGTGGTATTGATCTTCTTCATCTCATCTGCTGTGATGCCAGGGGCACGCCAAAATTCACTGGTTTCATCCGGGTAAATCTCGCCCACGACGAGCCAGTCGGCCTTCTTCAGCGCGTCAATATTCTTTTGCTGGTCCGGCCCAATCATTACGCCATTCATTCCGAAGGCCAGCATGCCCTTGATCGAGCCGCGATACATGTTGTCCCAGATTTCCACCCACGAATAATTGCGGTCAATCTTTGGCAGGTAGTGAAAGGCGAAGTCATTCTGTTTGGTTGCGGCATCGCCGTACATGGCCTTCAGAAACGAGACGGCAAATTTTGGCGTGTTGGACCAATAGTTGAAGGAATCCCAAGGACCCGGCTTCGAAGACGTTGGGGTTATCCGCTTCAGGTAAGCGGCCAGATCGCTATCAGCAGGCACGGGAACCTTGAGATACCCGGGAAGGTTATCGAAAATACCGGCCATATCGGTGGCGCCTTGAATATTGGAATGGCCACGCAGCGCATTCACGCCGCCGCCAGTCCGTCCGATGTTGCCCATCAGAAGCTGCAACATCGCCGCGGTGCGTATGATTTGCGTGCCGAAGGTGTGTTGGGTCCATCCGACCGCGTAGATGATGGTTGCCACTTTTTTAAGGTCGCCATCTTTGCGGACAGAAGTGAAAAGATCGGCCGCCTTCAGGAACTGCGCCCTCGGGATGCCGGTGATGCGTTCCACAACTTCGGGGGTGTAGCGCGAGTAGTGCTTTTTCAGGAGCTGCAAGACGCATCGCGGATGCTGCAGCATGAGATCGTAAGCGACGTTGGGCGGCAGCGTCGGTGGCGCCGCTGCGGCCAGAGGATCGCCCTCAGCCACTTTTCCAGACACCTCGCCACCTGGCTGGTAATTCCACGTGGCCTTGTCGTAGGTTTTGGTCGCTTCATCAAATCCGGAATAGAGGCCGTCCTCCGGCAACTTGAAGCCTTCCTGAATCAGGAAGGGCGCATTCGTGTAATTAATGAGGTATTCCTTGGCAATGCGGTTGTTCTCGAGCGCGTAGTTGATCAAACCGCCCAGAAAGGCGATGTCTGTGCCGGCGCGAATCTGCAGAAACAGATCAGCAGTGGAAGCTGTGCGGGTAAACCGCGGATCAACCACGATCAATTTGGCATTACGATCCCGTTTGGCTTCGATGGCCCACTTGAAGCCGCATGGGTGGTTCTCGGCTGGATTACCACCCATAATCAACATCAGGTCGGTGTTCTTGATGTCGATCCAGCCATTGGTCATTGCCCCGCGTCCGAAGGTAGGTCCCAAACTTGAGACCGTGGGGCCGTGTCAAACACGAGCCTGGTTTTCCAGGTAGCAGACCCCCAGGCTGCGCATGGTCTTCACGACCAGATAGTTGAACTCGTTGGTATCGGTGCAGCCGCCGGTGAAAGCAATGCCTTCGCAGCGGTTCACGGTCTTGCCCTGCGCGTCCTTTTCAAGGAAGGAGTCTTCGCGGGTCTTCTTCACCCTCTGCGCAATCTCTGAGTAGGCCTGTTCCCACGAAATATCTTCCCAATCCGTGGCCCCGGGACGCCGTACCTGCGGCTTCAGCAATCGCCGGTCGTTGAGAATGTCCTGCTCGAGCGACGATCCCTTTGGGCACAGCGTGCCCCGATTAATCGGGTGATCCGGATCGCCTTCGACATGGACCACCTGCGGGATCGCATTCTTCGCTTTGTCGCCCAAGGTGTAGATGATTACGCCGCAACTGACCGAGCAATACGGACACGTGCTGCGGGTCTCGCTGGCGCGCGAAATCTTCAGAGTCTGGGTTTGGGCATAGACAGGGGTGAGATCAAATCCAAGAACCGAAACGCCAACTCCCCCCACCAGGGTGCTCTTGAGGAAGGTACGCCGAGAAAGCTCCATTTCACGGCCTCCGCAGCTGTTTGTTCGATGGAGAACAATTTTGACCGCTCGAAAACGGCCCAATCCACGGCTTAAAAGTGGGGGAATATTACTCCGCGCGTTGACGGGCGTCAATCGGGTCGTCCACCCACCTCATTGCAGCCCTGCCGTCGGCAGCCCATAATCTAAGTCATGTCGCAAGATCGTTGGCAACGGCGGATCGAACGGGCGGAGGAACTCCGGCACCAGCATTCCTTCGCAGCCGAGATCCTTGGCTTCTATGTGCGTATCGCGCAATTCCAGAAACAGCTTTACCAGCGCCTGGAAAGCGCTTCTGCGGCATCCTCCAATTCAGCGAATGCGCTTACCGGTCCTCCGGAATTACCGGAACTGGTGGCCAGTTTTCCAGAATTTCTGGCCGTAGTTGAGCAGCAGGCGCCCGCGCGCCTGGCCGAGTATGCTCGCACGCTCCGGTCCATACCCGAAGATGATCGCACCGCATTGTTGAACGATTTCTGGAATGGAACGGCAGTTCCAGATGGCACAGGCATGAATGAATTTCCGGCTCGCGCCTTTCTTCAACCGTATGCCGAGTTCGTGCGCTTGCGTTCCGGTATGCAGTGGGACGGTTACACCCACTCGAGCTGTCCTTTCTGCAACCGAAAGCCGGGGCTGGGCGTTCTGCGGCAGTTGGGCGATGGCGGGCAGCGTTCTCTCATCTGTTCGTTTTGCCTTGCGGAGTGGCAATTTCGCCGGATTCTATGCCCGGCATGTGGCGAGGAGAATCACGCCAAGCTTCCCGTGTACACGGCCCACGAACTGCAACATGTGCGCGTCGAGTGTTGCGACAGCTGTAAGTCTTACCTGAAAACGGTCGATCTCACGAGGAACGGCCTCGCCGAGCCGGTCATCGATGAGATGGCAGCGGTTCCGCTCGATCTCTGGGCGCAGGAGCATGGCTATGCAAAGTTGCAGGCCAATCTTCTGCAAATGTGATGGAACTCAGGGGATTCGGGGACGATCCTGAGCTCAGGTTTCCCCGATTGGCCACCGAATGGCTGCCCGGCTATACTGGGTAACCGATTTTCACGCCAATTTTCAAAGGACTCATCCGTATGGATTCCTATCATCGCCAGCCTCATCGTAAAGAGCAGCCCGACGGACGAGATTGCAAATTCTGCGCGGCTGTCGATCCCAATTTTTCGAAGCGCAACCCGATTGACCGCTGGGTACATGGGTCCCTTGAGGATTCCGCGACATCCCACATGTCGGAGAACGGGCACGTCTTCCACTTGATGTTCGAAATCGCCAGCAAACGGGGACAACGTCCGCCGCTGGGCGATCTGCCAAAATCCGCTTAGCAGCGAAGCGCTTAACTTCCGGCACCCACACGCCGGAAGTGCGTACTCCGCAAGTTGCGATTGACAATGGAACCGGACATTTGCCATATTGTCAAAGCGGTTAGCAAGATCAGCTTATTCTAGGCCACTTTTCAGAACTTCCCCGCCCCGTTAGCGGAGAACGACATGAGCGAACGCGACTTCCTCCTACATTCCCGCAATCTGCCTCCGGATCAGGCCGGCGAACTATTCCATCTGCCACGTCAGCAAGCTGGATGGGAGTGGATGAGTTTCTTCGTTCGTCGTTTGCTTCCGGGCGAGCATTACCAGGCGCATACCGACGGAGAAGAAGCCGCGTTTGTTCTATTGGGAGGAACCTGCCTGGCCGATTGGGGCAACGGCGAGCAGAAGATCGGGAAGCGCAAGAATGTCTTTGACGGTTTTCCCTACACGCTCTACCTGCCTTGCGGCGGTCAGGTAAAGTTCAAAGCGGAGAGCGCGTGCGAGATTGCCGAATGCCGGGTGCCTTCCCAAGCACGACTCGACGCTAAACTAGTCACCCCTTCTGAAGTCGTAAGCAATCTGCGTGGAGGAGGCAACGTCTCCCGCCAGATCGTGGACATCATCACGCCCGCATTCCCTGCCGACAAACTCATCGTCATTGAGGTGTACACGCCGGGTGGAAACTGGTCCAGCTATCCGCCTCACAAACACGATGTCCACGATCCTCCCCGCGAAGTCGATCTGGACGAGATTTACTATTACCGCATGCGCCAGCCCGACGCCTTCGCTTTTCAACACCTCTACTCCGGCCAGCATGCCGGGGAACGCACACTCAAAGCCCGCGACGGCGATGTCGTCCTTGTGCACAGCGGGTTTCATCCTGTCGTCGCCGGACCGGGCTATGACGTCTATTACTTGAACTTCCTGGCGGGAACTTCTCGCACCCTGGCCATTACCGAAGATCCCCACCACGTCTGGATTCGATCCACCTGGAAAGAAACGGATCCGCGGCTGCCCCTCGTGAGAGGATGAGCATGGCTCATCGAAAGCAAGTCTCGGGGTACCATTCCGCGGGGGAAGTTCGGATGACTCGACGCCTCACCATGGCGCAAGCGGTGATCGCGTTTCTCAAGAATCAGTACAGCGAGCGCGACGGCAAAGAGCACCGCTTTTTTGAGGGTTGCCTCGGAATTTTCGGACACGGAAACGTCGCCGGCATCGGGCAGGCCTTGGAGCAGGACCCGTGCCTGCCGTATTACCTGGTCCGCAACGAGCAGGCGATGGTGCATACGGCGTCGGCGTTCGCAAAAACCAGCAATCGCTTGCGGACGCTCGTTTGCACGACCTCCATCGGACCGGGCGCCACCAACATGGTGACGGGAGCCGCGGTGGCCACCGTCAACCGGCTGCCCGTGCTGCTTTTGCCGGGAGACATTTTTGCTCGCCGCGACGTCGCCCCGGTGCTTCAGCAACTCGAGTCACCGGGCAGCCAGGATGTTTCCGTGAACGACTGCTTCAAGCCGGTCGCGCGCTATTGGGATCGCATTCAGCGACCGGAACAGATCCTGACGGCTCTGCCCGCGGCCATGCGCGTTCTCACGTCACCGTCGGAAACGGGGGCGGTGGTTCTGGCGCTTCCGCAAGATGTTCAGGCGGAAGCTTTCGACTACCCCGAGCACTTCTTTCGCAAACGTGTTTGGCCGATCGCGCGCACCCGGTGCGACAGCACCTTGATGGCCGAGGCGGTCGAGTGGATTCGATCGGCTCGGCATCCGTTGCTGATTGCAGGCGGCGGTGTTCTCTATTCCGAGGCCAGCGAAGCTCTCTCCTCATTCGCATCCCAGACAGGAATTCCGGTAGTCGAAACGCAAGCGGGCAAAGGCTCGCTTCCTTATGATCACCCCCAGTGCCTCGGCGCGATCGGCGTTACTGGCACACCGGGTGCCAATATTCTGGCCCGCGAAGCAGATCTGATCCTCGGGGTCGGCACTCGCTACAGCGACTTTACAACCGCATCGCAGAGCGCGTTTCAACACCCCTCCGTGCGCTTCATCAACATTAACGTCTGCGAATTTGACGCCGGGAAGCAGGCTGCTCTACCCCTCGTCGGCGACGCCAAGGTCACACTCGAAGAACTACGCAGCCTGCTCACAGGTGTTCGGGTTCAGGATTCGTACTCCGCCCAAATGCAAAAGTTTCGCGCGTCTTGGGAACAGGAGGTCGATCGCATTTATAACCTCAACGTTGGAGTTCCGCTCAGTCAGGGAGAAGTAATCGGAGTGGTCAATGAAGTCTCCGGACCTCACGATGTGGTGGTCTGCGCAGCGGGCAGCCTTCCCGGAGATTTGCATAAACTCTGGCGCACGCGCGAGCCCAATGGATATCACCTCGAATACGGCTATTCCTGCATGGGCTATGAAATCTCCGGCGGAATGGGGGCAAAGATGGCAGCCCCCGATCGCAACGTTTATGTCATGGTGGGCGACGGTTCGTACCTGATGATGGCGCAGGAAATCGTTACCGCCGCACAGGAAGGCATAAAGCTCATCGTCGTGGTGCTCGACAATCACGGATTTTCGAGCATTGGCGGCCTGAGCCGCGCCTGCGGCAATCGCGGCATGGGAACCGAATATCGCTATCGCCGCAACGGGAAGCTAGAAGGCGATTCCATCCCGGTCGACTTCGTCGCCAACGCGCAGAGCTTAGGCGCGCACGCCGTTCGTGCGAAGACGCGCGATGATCTCCGAAACGCTCTACGCGAGGCCGGTCAACAGCCTGGCACTTCTGTCGTTGTGATCGAAACAGCCTACGACCAGCGGGTGCCGGGTTATGAATCCTGGTGGGACGTTCCCATTGCCGAGGTTTCAGAGGTTGCGCCGGTTCGAGCAGCGCGCGAGAAATACGTCAAAGCTCGCGAGAAACAACGCGTCTTTTAGCAGGGGATCGTCATTTGACTCTGGCAAGTTAAGCACGATCCGACTTCGTAACCAGCAGGGGACTTTTAGTGCAATCGACCACCGATGTTGCGGCCGCCTCACAACCCAAGCTGAAGCGAGTTCTCGGGCTTTGGGATCTGGTGTATTACGGAATCATTCTGACTTCGCCCATTGCGGTGGTGCCGATGTTTGGCGAGGCGCAAGTACTTTCGCAGGGACATGCTGTCATTACGCTTCTGGCCGCAATGATCGCCATGGCCGCCACCGCAGTAAGCTTCGGTCGAATGGCGACTGTGTATCCTTCCGCGGGATCCGTCTACACCTACGTCAGCCGGGGCTTCAATGCACAGATCGGATTCGTCGTCGGCTGGGCCATGTTTTTGGAGTATCTGTTTCAACCTTTGCAGAACAGTCTCTATGCGGCACTCACGGTGCAGAGACTATTGCCTCACGTCCCCTTCGCCTTGTTGTCTGCTGTGGCGGTGGGCTCCATGACTTTGCTGTGCTGGTTTGGAATTCGCACCACCGCGCGAGCTAACCAGATCCTTCTGGCGTTTATGTCGATTGTCATGATCGCCTTCATCTTTGAGTCGCTGTGGTACATCTTCACCCACCAGCAGTGGCATGGACTCATCTCGGCCCAGCCTTTCTACGATCCCAAGACCTTCAGCGTTCGCGCCATCGCGGCAGGTACGGCCCTGGCAGCGACTACCTATATCGGTTTCGATGGCGTGAGCATCCTCGCCGAAGAAGTCGAGAATCCCCGACGAAACGTTCTGCTGGCCTCCGTACTCGTCTGTGTTTTTACCGGGCTGTTCGCCGCATTTCAGGTCTACCTTGCCCAGCGCATCTGGCCGGACTTCCGCACACTCGCCAATCCGGAAACGGCCTTTATGGACGTCGCGCGGGTTGCCGGTGGTTATCATCTTTTCGTGGGCTTCGCGATTGTTCTGCTGGTTTCAAGCCTGGCCTGCGGACTGGCAGGGCTTCTGGGCGCGGTTCGGCTACTGTACGGCATGGGCCGTGACAACGTTCTGCCCCGTAAAATTTTTGGCCATCTGAATGCCGAGCGCGGCAATCCTTCCTATAACGTGATTATTGCCGGGGCCATGGCCTACATCGGCACGCTGACCATGGGATGGGAGCGATCTGTCGAAATCCTTAATTTCGGGGCATTGATGGCGTTCATGGCGGTGAACCTGGCCGCGATTCGATATTTCGGATTCAGCACTGAAATGAAGAACAAGCGCAAGCTGTTCCTCGACGTCATCGTCCCGGCTCTCGGCTTTCTTTTTTGTCTGGTGATTTTCCTGGGCTTGCAGAATTCAACGCTGGTCGCGGGCGCCATCTGGGTCGGAGTAGGGGCGCTGTATGTGCTCTTAAAAACGAAGGCCCTCGGCCAGCCGGTCGCGATCGACTTCAGCGAGTCTTAAGGGCAAGGCTGAGGGAGAATCTGAATCATGCAAGACGATTGGTATCGTCCCGAGATCCCGCGAAAGGAACTCAAAGCGTTTACGGCGCGCGATGACACGCACGCGCTTATTGACTTCGGCCTGTGGGCGGCGTGTCTCGCCTTGAGTGGCTATGCGGGGTACCGATCTGTCGGTACCCATTGGGTGCTGCCCGCGTTTTTTCTCTACGGCACGATTTACAGTTCCTGTGACGCGCGCTGGCACGAATGTGCTCACGGGACTCCTTTCCGAACGCGCTGGTTGAACGAGGCCTTTTACTTCCTCTGTTCCCTTATGAACATGAAAGAGGGGACATACACGCGTTGGAGTCATACGCGACATCACACCGAGACCATCATGGTCGGTCTTGATCCTGAAATTCAGGTCATGCGTCCGGCTGATCTCCGGCGCGTACTGCTCGATTTTCTCTGGATTCCGGACGCAGTTCAGATGTTCCGGGTCATGTTCATTCACGCTCTGGGTGTGCCCAGCAAGGAGGCAAGAGACTTCGTTCCGCAGAGTGAATGGCGCAAGATGTTCTGGTGGTCGCGCATTTATCTTCTGCTTTATGCGGGAATGATTGCGTGGTCCGTATGGATCCACAGTTGGCTTCCGGTGCTTTTCTTCCCACTGGCGCGGCTCTACGGAGGATGGCTGCATCAGATTTTCTCTCTGACGCAACATGCGGGGCTGGCGGAAAACGTCCGCGATCACCGTCTGAACACGCGCACGGTCGAGCTCAATCCAGTTTTTCGTTTTCTCTACTTCAACATGAACTACCACATCGAACATCACATGTTTCCGATGGTGCCGTTCCACGCTCTTCCAAGACTGCACGAGCGAGTGGAACCGTGCCTCCCTCGCACCTATTGCGGCCTGCGGGATGCTTTCCGCGAAATTGTCCCCACGTTGATCCGCCAAGCCAGGGATGCCAACTACTTCGTGTTGCGGGAGCTGCCGGGGACGAGTCAGCCAACACCGCCGCTGCTGGGAACAAAAGTGACCATGCCTCCTCAGGGAGCGCGCTATGTCTGATCGCGCGCTTGCCTGGATTCAAGTCTGTCATGTGAACGAAATTGATGAAGAGGATGTCGCGCCATTCGAACACGCCGGCAAGCAGTACGCCATTTATCACACGCCTACCGGCTTCTATGCGACCGACGGGCTATGTACGCATGAAGAAGAAGTTCTCTCGGATGGCCTGGTGCTGGGAGAAATTATTGAGTGCCCCAGGCATCAGGGACGATTCCACATTCCCTCAGGCAAGGCCAAGGGCGGGCCAGTTTGTGTCGATCTGCACACCTACCCCACGAAAGTGGAAGCCGGCCACATCTATATCGGTTTGCCTTAATCAGTAACGAGTCTCCGCCCGGAAGAGTGATCTAGCGTTGCGCCACTGTCTCCAGAATCGGAGGGGGCTGCTTTCCGGTACGGAGCATGAATCCGCAGGACTCGCGGACGCGTAGTTGGGGTGCCAGGCTTACTGTGACCGGGGTCGTGCGTTTGCCTTGCACGCGCTCAAGCAGGAGTCGGATCGCCTCGTGGCCCAGTTCGTACTTGGGCAGTTCGATGGTCGTGAGCCGCGGGCGAAAACAACCCAACCACGGGTAATCGTCGAAACTCACCAGGGCAAAATCTTCGGGACAGCGCATTCCGATCTCATCGGCGGCGGTCATGAATCCAATTGTCATCAGATAGTTTGTCACCAGCACGGCATCGGGACGATGGGGCAACAACGCGTGCCCTGCCCTAAGCCCAGATTCAATTCGATAATCTCCCTCAAACGTGAGTTCGGGAACGTATTCGAGACCCCACTGCTCCAGCGCCTTCGCATATCCCTGCCGCCGGGCACGTGCATTGCTGACATCCAGCGGACCGCTCACGAAAGCAATTTTCTTGTGACCGATGCGCGCGAGATGGGAAATCGCATCCATCGCGCCCTGCCGATCATTAGTCTGCACAATATCTGTCTTGAGGCCGGGACAAGTGCGCATCAGCAGCACAATGGGGACCTTCGATTCCTCCAGCATCTGTTGTTGCGCGAGCGAGAGGGGAGACGGTGTCTTGCTCAGGATGATTCCATCCACGCGCTTGGAAATCAGCAACTCGAGGTACAACGCTTCCTTGTCTTTCTTGTCGTCACTATTGCAGAGCAGCATGCTGTAGCCGGCCTTCTGGGCAGCGTCTTCGGCAGCTCGCACAATTGCGGGGAAAAAAGGATTGGCGATGTCGGTAACGACCATGCCCAGGGTATGTGTTTTTTGCTTTGCCAGGCTGCGCGCCAGCAAATTTGGACGGTAGTTGAGCTTGCGAATTGCAGCTTCAACTCTTCGTCCGAGGGTTGCACTTACTCGCCCGGTATCGTTGATGACCGCCGACACGGTGAATACGGAAACCTTGGCCTCGCGCGCGACGTCGTAAATACTAGGCGCTTTGGAGAGTCCCGACCCTCGGGTTCGTCTGGTGGGCTTGCTCATAAAAAAGTCAGCTTTTACACGACTTAGACAAGAAGAAATAGTTCCGTTCGCGTCTTCAACCTCAACAGCGCTTTTTACCATACCACAAGCCGTCATTCCGAAAGCTGGCAGCCCAACAACCGCGTGCTGCTGCACATCGATTCCCGCAGGGTGAGGGGATGTTAAATTCCAAGTCAGTGGATTGCGAATAAACCTAAGCGGTTTGTCACTTTTTTACGGCGCGCTGGCGGTTTGCCAAGACTTGCAGTATTCTTTGTTGCGGCCTCCTTGAACACTGTCCGGGAGATCGGACTGCCGCACTCGGCCTTTCTCGTGCAGGCTGGGTCAGGCAACGCGAGTGAGGCAATTCATCAAAGCGCTAAGATTGGCTCGGGAGTTGGCATGCGAAAACTGGGGATTGGCGTTCTTGGCGTTGGCGACATGGGCAGACGGCACGCGGAAAACGTTCGCCGCCTTGTTCCCGAAGCCAGCCTCATCGCTGTGGCCGATCCTGCCATAGAGCGCGCGTGTCAGGTGGCTGCTGACCTTGAGATCGAACACGCCTTTAGCTCTCTGGAAGACATGCTCGGTCAGCGGGGTATCGATTGCGTGATCATCGCGGCTCCCGACAAGTTCCACGCGCAAGCCATCCGCACGGCGGCCTCAGCCGGCAAGGATATTCTTTCGGAGAAGCCGCTCGCCCTGAACCTGGCCGATGCCCGCGCAGCCCTGGACGCTGTCGCGGCTGCCGGCGTGCGTCTGCAAATCGGATTTATGCGCCGCTATGATCCCGGATATGCAGCTGCCATGAAACGCGTCGAAGCCGGTGAGATCGGCGAACCAGTCATCTTTAAGTCCATCGGGCGGGATCGAGACGCTCCCCCCATCGCCTCGTATCAAGCCAAGCTGAATGGCATGCTGCTCTACAACAACAGCATTCATGACTTCGATCTGGCTCGCTGGCTTATGCGCGATGAAGTAATCGAAACGCACGCCTACACAACCGTCGCGATCCGGCCGGAGGTCGCACAGTACGGTGACATTGTGGCCAGCGTCGTGAACCTGAAATACCAGCGTGGTGCGATTGGAAATATCGAATCGTTCGTACAAGCCGTTTATGGCTACGACATCCGCACTGAAATCGTAGGGTCCAAGGGATCCATTCTGGTGGGAAGCCTGCAGCAAACGCCGGTAACTTTTCTCGCGAAGGATGGAGGCACACAACTTCTCGCGGATCACTTCCTTACCCGTTTTGAGGCAGCCTACGTCGCCGAAGTGCGGGATTTTGTTCACAACATCCTGAACGATCGGCCGCTTCGTGTGACCGGTGAGGACGGCTTGCGCGCTCTAGAAATCGCCGTGGCTGCCGAAAATTCTCATTTGCATTCGAAACCCTGCAGCATCTGTAGGAACGCCTGTTGACCGCCCGTGGACGTCTGGAGGAATCTATGGCTCAAGTCACCGCTCCCCCAACTTTCAAGAGCCCTCTGCATGAGATGACGCAGGTCACTCCGACTTGCCTGTGGAACGACTCCGCCTCCATTCAGGAACTCAGCTATTCGATCGAACACGGCGCGGTCGGAGCAACCTGCAATCCTGTCATTGTGGTGGGGGTGCTCAAGAAGGAAATGTCGTTCTGGAAAGATCGTATTCGCGCGCTGATTGACGCTACTCCTCCCGCAACCGAAGGGCAAATTTCATGGCAACTGGTCCGCGAAGTCTCCGTGAAAGCAGCCGCTCTGCTCAAGCCGGTATTCGATGCGCATCGTGGTCGCAATGGCCGGCTCTCCATTCAAACCGACCCTCGGTTCTACCGCGATTCGCAAGCCATCCTTTCGCAAGCAGAGGAATTCAGCCAGCTCGCGCCTAACATGATCGTGAAGATTCCGGTCACTGGCGCGGGAATCCCGGCCATTGAGGAAGCGACGTACCGAGGGGTGAGCATCAATGCGACCGTGTGCTTCACGCTTCCGCAATGTATCGCCGTCGCCGAAGCGGTGGAGCGCGGCCTGCGCCGTCGTGAGCGCGAAGGCAAGGACATTTCATCGATGGGCCCGGTGTGCACGATCATGGTCGGACGTCTCGACGATTGGCTCAAGGTTATCGCCGAAAAAGAAAACATCACCGTCGATCCAGGTTACCTCGAATGGGCCGGGGTGGCGGTATTCAAAAAGACCTATCAGATTTTTCGGGAGCGCGGCTACCGGATCCGGTTGCTCTCGGCGGCGTTTCGCAACCACATGCATTGGAGCGAGCTGATCGGTGGCGAAATCGTCATCTCTCCGCCCTACGCTTGGCAAGTTCGCTTCAACGCCAGCGATATCCAGGTGCGCTCCCGCATCGATCAGCCGGTGGATCCACACATTGTCGATGAGCTTTCGAGAAAGTTCGCCGACTTCCGTCGCGCATCGAGCGAGGGCGGCCTGAGCAGCGACGAATTCGACTCCTTCCCGCCGACTCGCCGAACGCTCCGCCAGTTCATCGCTGCCTGTCATGATCTGGACGGCATCGTTCGCGACGCAATGCTTCCGAACCCCGACTGATTCGGCAACGGTGCGGCTCACTCGGTACTCGATTTGTTTCAGTGAAAAGGTTTGGCAAGGTTCAGCATGGCAGAGATCATCGGCGTAGGAGTCATCGGAACAGGCTGGATGGGGACGGCACACAGCCGAGCGTACCTTCAAGCCGCCGATCGCTTCTCCGACAGCCGGATCCGAGCCCGGCTCGTCATCTGCGCCGATGAAATCGAAGCCCGTGCGCAGGAAGCTCGAGAGCGTTTCGGGTTCAAACGGCACACCACTCAGTGGCAGGATGTGATTCGCGATCCCGAGGTGCAGGTGGTCAACATTACTACCCCCAACCATAGGCACCTGGAACTCGCAACCGCAGCGGCGGCAGCCGGCAAACACATCTTCTGCGAAAAGCCGGTAGGAAAAAGTCCGGCAGAAACAGCTGAAATCGAGCGTGTCGCGCGAAACGCCGGCGTTCTCACGTTCGTCGGATTCAACTACCGTTGGGCTCCCATGGTCCAGTACGCGCGTCAAATGATCCGCGAGGGCAAACTCGGGCGCATCACGCATTTCCGATCGCGTTTCTTAGCGGGCTATGCCTCCAGTCCTGAAACGCCGCTCTCGTGGCGTTTCCAGCATGAATTTTCCGGGTCAGGAGTTTCTGGAGACCTGCTGACGCACGTCGTCGACATGGGCCTCTTCCTCGCGGGTCCGATGAAGCAGGCGGTCGGGAACCGGGAAACTTTCATTCGGCGTCGTCCGGCTACGGGCGGCACACTAAGCAATGTCACCAACGAGGACTATGTTGGCGCCTTGGTTCAATTTGCGAATGGCGCTCACGGAAATCTGGAAGTCTGCCGCGTCATCCAGGGACATAAATGCGACTGGTCTTTCGAAGTCGAGGGTACGGCCGGGGCGCTCAACTGGAACTTCGAGCGCATGAACGAACTGAATGTTTTTCTCCCGGACCAGAATTCCGCGCACGAAGGATATACCCGGCTCGTGAGCGGACCCAAGTACCCGTTTCACGAACGATTCAATCCCGCTGCTGGCACCGGGCTCGGTTACGACGATCTGAAGACCATCGAAACTCATCATTTCCTGAAATCTATCGCTGAAAAGCGGCAGGGAGAGCCCGGATTCGCAGACGCTTTGCGCGTCGCCGAAGTCCTGCACGCTATTGAGGCCAGTTGGGAGACACGCAGTTGGCAAGATGTTAGCGCGATTCATTCACAGGTCGTCGCTTAGCGACTCGCGCAACACAATTTCTTCGCGAAAGGATGCAAACGTGGCCGGTTCAAAAGCGGTGGGATACGCAGTCCTCGGATTAGGCAGCATCGCAGAAGTCGCCGTTCTGCCGGCCTTTCGGAAGAGCAAGAAATCGCGAGTCGTTGCCCTGGTGAGCCACGATCTCGGCCGCGCCAGGAAGATGGGCAAGAAGTTTGGCGTCAAGGACTGTTTCACCTACGACGATTACGACCGTTGCCTGAACCACCCTGGGGTGGACGCCGTTTTCATCGCGTCGGTGAATGGCGCTCATGCTGAACAAACCGTCCGCGCTGCTGCAGCCGGCAAACACGTGCTCTGCGAAAAACCGATGGCCAACAGCGTGGAAGATTGCCGCCGCATGGTGGAGGCCTGCCGAACGAACCAGGTTCGGCTCATGATTGCATACCGCAAATATTTCGAGCCCGGCAGCGTGGCCCTGAAGAAGCTCGTGACCAGCGGCAAACTCGGCCGACTCCGTCACATCTTCTCCACCTACACCGAAATCGTCGACCCAGTAAAGGCGCGCCACTGGCAGCTGAATCCGCAACTCGCCGGCGGAGGCTCCCTCATGGACATCGGTATCTATTGCGTTAACACCATGCGCTGGCTCGCAGGAAGTTCTCCCCTCGATGCCACGGCGCATGCATGGACCGATGACCCCAAACGCTTCAGCGGGGTCGAAGACAGCATTGCCTTCCGCCTCACACATCCTGGCGGTCTGATTTGTCAGGGCACGTCAAGTTACAGCGCGATGGCCGCCTCCTTCGTGCAGGTGCACGGTGACAAGGGTTGGGCGGCACTGAATCCCGCCTTCGCCTTCGAAGAGGAGCGCCGACTTTTTGGCAAGATTCAAGGTCGATGGTTTGAGCAGAAGTTCAAGGTCATCGACGAGTTCGTGCTGGAACTCGACGCTTTCGCCGACGCCATCCGGCGCCATCGTGATCCTGAACCCGATGGCATGGAAGGAGTACGCGATATAGCCACCGTCGAGGCAATTTACCGTTCGGCTCGCGAAAATCGCACCGTTTCCATTGAGCCCGTTTTGCTGGAAAATGCGCTGGCCGGGGCTTGAGCTTCGGAGCCCGGTCTGCTAACCGGGCATGAAGTACGCGCAATTCGTTCCAGGCAAGCATTTTGCAACAAAAAAGCTTGACAGACGCTCTGTATCTGATCTATTAGATAACCGCTTATCCAACAGCTCGTGGGGAGCTCTTGGGGTCTGAGCATAACCGCTTATGACCAATGGTCTCCGCTGCTTCTTCCGTCTGAGGTGCAGCGGTTCATCGCAACGTGTCTAGAGGGGAGCCACGTCATGACGAAACGCGCCTGCTTCAAAGGAATTGTTCTAGTCTGTGCGATCGCG
>QIAH01000587.1:0-1488 GCA_003225465.1 Acidobacteriota bacterium
GATTTCGTTTCTATTTATCTGGCAGTTGTCGTTTAGCGCGCCTTTGTCGATCGCTTCCGGTTGTCTTGGTCTGGCAGGGTACGCGGCTTATTTCTGGCCCGGGCTGGACCGCGTTTACTTCTCGCACCCGGCCAATGCCCGCATCCCTCTGGTCGGAAATCTGCAAGTGAGTTGGCTGGCGAGTTCGGGAACATTGGTCGCGGTTGGGGCTTGTCTCTTTGCCGTGTTGCTGCTCTACCGGCGGATAACAGCGATCGGAAAATTGTCAAAGCTGCTGTGGGTCGTCGTGATGGGCACGATCGGGTGGATTATCTTCGCCGGCCTGACCCACTTCAGTGGCGCTCTCGCATTCGACTTTCCGCCCGGAGCATTCACCCTTTCGCGCGGCTTCTTCAATGGACTTGGCAGCGCCATGCTGATCGCCACCTACGATTATTGGGGCTATTACAACGTTTGCTTTCTGGGCGATGAGGTGAAAGATCCGGGACGGAACATTCCCCGGGCGCTGCTGCTATCAATTTTGCTGGTCGCCTGTCTATATATAGTGATGAATTTGAGCATCGTGGGCGTGGTGCCGTGGCGGGAGATGGTAGCGGCCAAGGACGCGAACAGCGGCCTGTACGTGGTATCGCTGTTTATGCAGAGAATCTACGGTGCATGGGCCGCGAGACTGGTCACTGGGCTGGTGATGTGGACGGCATTCGCGTCGGTGTTTTCGCTGATGCTCGGGTACTCGCGAGTACCGTATGCTGCGGCGCTGGACGGGAACTATTTTCGGATCTTTGCGAAAGTACATCCGGAGTACCGATTTCCTTACGTGTCACTGGTGAGCCTGGGAGTGGTCGCGGCGGTTTTCTGTTTCCTCCGGCTGGCCGACGTAATTGCGGCTTTGGTGGTGATCCGGATCATGCTGCAGTTCCTGGTGCAGGCGATCGGGGTGATCGTGTTGCGCGTACGCCGGCCAGACCTCCCGCGACCCTTTCGGATGTGGTTGTATCCCCTGCCTGCCTTGATCGCTTCGATCGGATTCGGCTATATCCTGTTTGTGCGCGTGAATGCACTCAAAGAGATTCGTTATGCGATCGTGATCCTGATTCTGGGGATCGTGATTTACATGGCGCGCGCGTGGCGCAAGCGCGAATGGCCTTTCGCGCCGGACGTCGTTCTGGAAGGATCCCACTAAATGGCCGAGATGGTGAAGACGCCCGCGCCGCTTCCGCCTACTTCCGCGGAACCTGGCGCATCGGCGTGGGCACCGCTGCGCGAGCCTCTCTTTCGCGCGATGTGGATCGCTGCCATCATCTCCTATATCGGAACCTGGATGCAGGCCGTGGGCGCTGGCTGGATGATGACGGTGCTCACCATGTCGCCGCTGATGGTGGGTCTGGTGCAGGCCGCCGTCGCTTTGCCCGTCTTCCTCGTCATCCTTCCCGCGGGCGCGTTGGCTGACATGGTGGACCGGCGCCGGTTTCTGCTGATCACGCAGGG
>QIAH01000587.1:1499-3045 GCA_003225465.1 Acidobacteriota bacterium
ATTCCATGTAGTGACGCCATGGATTCTGCTGGGCTTCACGTTTCTCCTCGGACTGGGCGCGGTGATGAACGATCCGGCGTGGCAGGCGATTACCCCCGAACTGGTGCCGACGGAACAACACGCGGCGGCGGTCGCGATGAACTCGGCCGGATTCAACGTGGCACGCGCGATCGGACTGGCGCTGGGCGGCATGGTGATTGCCGCCGCAGGGTCGGGCACCGCATTCTTGCTGAATGCTCTCTCGTTCTTCGGTGTGATCGTCGTGCTGTACCGGTGGAAACGCCCCACGCCCGAGCGCATTGAGACGGCAGCGCTGTGGGACGCCGTGGTAGGTGGTCTGCTGTATTTGCGGGAATCGCCAGTCGTGAAGTCCGTATTGATCCGCACAGGCGCCTTCAGCGTGGGCGCGATTGCGTTACTCGCTTTGCTGCCCATTCTTGCGCGGCCTTTTGGAGCGCCCGGATACGGAGCGCTGCTGGGATGTTTTGGCATGGGCGCATTGGCTGGAGCAACGATTTTGCCGCGCTTGCGGCGGCAACTCTCGGTCGACGGCTTGGTCGCGACGGCGATTGTGGTGTTTGCGGCGATGACGTTCGCGGCGGGGCGGATCGACTCCTTCGGCGGACTGTGCGTGGTGATGGCAACCGCGGGGGCGGCGTGGATCGGAATTCTGGCATGCTTGAACACGGCGGCTCAGACCATGTCCCCATCGTGGGTCAGGGCGCGGGCGCTTTCCATGTACCTGCTCGTATTGCAAGGTGGGATGGCGATCGGCAGTACACTCTGGGGTGCGGTGGCGACGCGGCTGGGATTGCCGAATGCGTTGTTGTGTTCAGCGCTTGCCTTGTTGGCCGGGCTGGTAACCATCCGGAAACACCGGCTGAGCGCGCGGCATCTGGCGATGGCGCCGTCGGTGGTGCGGGATTGAGATCCTGACTTGCGTCAAGCGGGCGAGACGTCCTCGCCACTACGATGTACGATTGTTATGGAGAAGACAGTGAAAACAATAAGTTCATTCCTGGGAATTTTTCTCGCGCTTGGTTGTAGCGTGGCGCTGGGACAGCAGATGCCGAAGCCGGAGACTCCGCGAACGGTGACGCAGGCTCTGGACCGCGCGATCACCAATGTGGAGAAAGAATTTGTTCCGGCGGCCGACGCGATGCCTGAGGATAAGTATGACTACACCCCGACCGATGGCGAGTTCAAGGGCGTGCGCACCTTTGCCCAGCAGGTAAAACACACCGCGGCCACGAACTTCGAAATTGCGGCCACCATTCTGCAAGTGAAGCCTCCGGTCGAAATCGGAGACGATGAAGCGGGGCCGGCGTCGGTCAAGACGAAGGCCGAGATCATGAAGTTTTTAAAGGACTCCTTTGTGTACATGCACAAGGCGGTAGCAGTCATCAACGACCAGAACCAGGTGGAACCGATCAATAGCCCATGGGGGCAGAACAAGGTCACACGGCTGGGACTCACCACTTTAATTGTGGGCCACTGCTTCGATCACTACGGGCAGATGGTGGTGTATCTGCGGCACAACGGAATC
>QIAH01000400.1 GCA_003225465.1 Acidobacteriota bacterium
CAGACTCATGTGGCGATAGTCTTTGTGGAAGAAGAGCCGGTATTGCTCCTCGGTAAACTCCTGCGAACCGCCGCCTGAGCCGAGGATGACTGCAAACCGCCGGCGTTCTTCAAGAGGCAGGGAAGCCTCGTCGAGTCCAGCGTGATTGAGCGCTTCACTGGCCGCCGCGAGCGCCAACGGCAAGACCCGCGAGACGTGCTTGCGCTCACGCTTCTCGACCCAGGCCAGTTCGTCGAAGTCGCGCACCTCGCCTGCAATCTGCACGGGAATTTCGCTGGGATCAAAATGCGAGATGCGCCGGACCCCGGACGTGCCTGCGAGGATAGCCTCGGCAAACGCGTCCCGACCTATCCCATTGGGGCTCACCGCGCCCATGCCTGTGATCAGGACTCGCCGCAAACCGACCCTCCCGAGGGCGTTTCACCTTGCAAAAGCCACACTGCAACTATACGGGAAAGAATGCTTGACCATGGGTCCGGCTTTGGTTCAGATCAGTGCGATCACGTTCGGGCAGCTGAATTTTGTGAAATGTCTGAGTCGCCCGTCCCCTGATGTCCCGGGGGCAAACCCAGGTTTGCAGGGCGGGGAAAGTACCGGCTGTCGCGAGGGTTTTCTTGCCCCAGGTGACTCCTAGGGTAGCGTCCAAAGGGCTGCTGCGAACCTGGGCAACCCGGCACCTTGCTGGACAACTTTGTTCGGGCAGCCGTACCAGCCCACTCAAGCCAACACCGGGCTTGGGTGGGCCACCTGCCTGCTAGACAATTTTGTTCCGGCGGCCGTACCAGCCCACTCAAGCCAACACCGGGCTTGAGTGGGCCACCTGCCATCATCAGCCGTGCTCCCGGCTCTTAGGCTCGGTTGAGCGATGCGAAAGGGAGTCAGGTCTTTTAGAATTTTGAGATGGCTGTTTTTCGTCCGACGGAAAAGGATCCGCTGAAGTGGCCGAAGGCGGTCAGGCCGCAGTGGCGGACTTCGAGGCGAATCGGGATCCATACCTCGATTGCGGCGGGCGTAGAAAATGCCGCGGAGCGAGCTTACCGGCTGGGATGCAATACCTTTCAGATCTTCTCGACCAGCCCGCGGCAATGGCGTCCGTATGAGCTTGGACGCACCCAGTGCGAAATCATGAACCGCTTGCGGCAGCAGTATGATTTGAAGCCGCTGGTGATTCACTCCAACTATCTGATCAATCTGGCGGGAACGAACGAGCCCTTTCTGAAGAAATCGGTCGAAGCGTTTCGTGGTGAGTTGGAACGTGCGCTGGCTTTGTGCGCGGAATATCTCGTGCTGCATCCGGGATCGTTTCGTGGTGCAAGCCGGGAAGAGGGGCTTGAGCGTACGGCAATTGCGATCGCCGAAGCGAGCAAAGGGTTGGACCTCGCCAAGGGTGGATTAACAGTTCTGATCGAGAACACCGCCGGAGCGGAGTATTCGTTGGGTGGCACGTTTGAGCAGGTTGCGGAACTGATCGAAATGCTGTGCCGAACTCTGCCGGTGGCTGCGTGCATTGATACTTGTCACGTTCATGTAGCGGGCTATGACATCGTCAGCGATGACGGACGGAAGCTCACGCTGCAGCATCTGGAGCGGACCGTAGGACTGAAGAACGTCCGCGTTTGGCATTGCAATGATGCGAAGGCGGAGCGGGGATCGAGATTGGACCGGCATGAGCATATTGGCCGCGGGAAATTAGGGCTGGAGGTCTTCCGCGCTCTATTGAATGATCGCCGGCTGAGAAATGCGGCGTTCATTGCCGAGACGCCGATCGACGATCCTGGAGACGATTTGCGGAATGTGGAGTCGCTGAAGAAGCTGGTGGTGTGAGGTCGTGCTGACACGCCGCGTGGGAACGAGCCAAGCGAGGCTTGCCAACTGAGGTGGGCGGAATGTCGTGCAACGAGAACTTCGGGCTATCGGGCGCAGTCGCGGGTTTGGAGTTGCTGCGCGAAAGTAGCGCCGGCATCTTGCCGGCAGTCGCGAGCGCGTCTCGCGCTAGCGGGCGAGACGCCCGCCGGACAGCCGCCGGGACGGCGGCGCTACAAATTAAAAGGAATGGCGGAGAGGGTGGGATTTGAACCCACGATACCCGTTAAGGTATGTCCGCTTTCGAGCAGGCCCGTAGTTAGGCCGTAAGCGATTGTATTTTCAACGGGTTCGGTTTTTCAAGCGTGCACTAAGGGTGCAAAATTAGATTTCGCTCGCGCGCTCCTCACGCCGAAAGGCTCGAAAGCAAAGCCGAATGAGTGCCTGGCGGCGTTTCTCTCGGCTGGGTGGCAGTTCTTGATCGCGGCTGTTTGCGCGAAATCAAGATCTGAGTCATAACCAGCGCGGAAGGGAAGAGCTCGATGGCTCGAGGACGCTCGCGTTATCAGCGAGGCCGCGTGGTCGCGACCGAGGCCGGCGGCTGGGAGATCCACTACAACGTCTACCTCACCGATCCCGCCTCGGGGAAGCCGAAGCGGCATCATCGTAGTCGCGTGGTTGGCCTTGCCCCGAAAATGCGCAAGGCGGAGGCGGAGACCATCCTCGCAGCGGAGCTCGCCGCAGTCAACGGCGGCCCGGTGGCGCGGGTGGCCGACGGCACTCTTAGCTTCGGCGAGTGGATGCGCAACTTCTATATTCCGATGCGCGGCGCCAACTGGCGGCCGGCCACCCGCCGCAGCAACGACGGCTACCTGAAAAAGCAAATCTATCTCCGTCTTGAGCACGTGCCGCTCAAAGACATCAGCAAATTCCAGGTGCAGATGCTCTTCAATCAGCTGGCCGCGGCGGGTTACTCGTATAACGTCGTCTATCACGTGCGCGACATCATCAAAGCGGCTCTCGCCGAAGCCGTCGAGCAGGACGTTCTCGAACGCAACGTGGCGCGCAAAACCGTCATCCCGGAGATCGAAGAGCGAGAGAAACCGGTCCTGCCGGTGGAGTGGTACGCCAAACTGCTGGCCGGTCTTCGGACGTCCCGCGACCGCGCCATCTTCCTCATCGCCTCGTTCTGTGCGCTCCGCCCCAGCTAAATCTTCGGGCTGACATGGGGCTCGTACCAGGGCGCGACGTTTAAGGTCATGAACACGGCTTGGCGCGGACAATTTCAGCCGAAAAAGATCAAACGCAAGAACCGCTACGGGCGCACCAATTACCGCTGGGTTGCGATTCCTGAAGCAGTGCGCCGGGCGATCGACGAATGGGGTAGAGAGTGCGGGAGCACCGAGGAGAACGCACTCATGTTTTCCGCTATCGGGGCGCGCGGGCGCAAGCCGCTGGATAAGCCCATGCTTCCGGATAATTGGCTGCGGCTGCGCCTGTACCCGGCCTCGAACAGACTCGGCATTGGATTTCATCCTACGTTTCAGGTCCTCCGGAGGAGCTTCTCCACACATGGCAAGAAAGAAGCACACCCGACCGAGATGCAGGCCCAACTCGGACACAGCGACATTCGAACCACGCTGGACATCTACACCCAGATTGCAGACCCGGAAGTGGCAAGGATGGTGAACGAGGTCACAAACCGCATCCTGGGCTTGGCTGAAGAAATTGAGCCGGGCTCCGTTCAGTGAGAGGAGCGGGGAAAATTCGAGCTAACAGCTTCCCTGATAAAATGAAATGAAATTGCCGGCGCGGAGAGATGGCCGAGTGGCTGAAGGCGCGCGCCTCGAAAGCGTGTATACCTTTACGGGTATCGGGGGTTCGAATCCCTCTCTCTCCGCCAGTACTTAAGCCAGGCTGATGCCGAAGGGCATATGGAACCATGCCGGCCAGGTAATCCGACACCCAGTCGCGCAAGTAGGGAAGTACTGTTCCATCAGATTCCGTCTGGCTGCTTCTTTGGGCCCAGCCCTGACGCACTATCACCGGCGTTGATCTTGAATAAACTGATGGACGTCTTCTTCACGAAACTTCCACAAGCCCTTTCCTTTTGCCGGGCCAAGTTTTATCGCGAACAGCTGCGGTTGTCGGCGACCTGAAGCGTGGTCCCGTATCCATCCTTTGCTGACTCCAAGCCATTCGGCCACATCACTGACGTCGAGCAAACGCTTGGGTTTGGCGAAAAATGGAGGCCGCTCCAGGAGTTCGAGGGATGGAGATCTATGCGGTTCGGCTGGTCTTGGTAGAGTGGCCATGGACGTAGTCTTCCTTGCGGAGCCTCAAGTTCGATCTTCAGGGGCCGCTTTCGAATGAGGCGTACCACGCCAGAAGGCAAAGAGTCGACAGCGGGGCTGGTTCCGCGAGTCCTGTTTAAACCGGAAATAGCTTCCAGTCAAACGCGCGCATCGCAACGGGCAGTCAATTCCAGATATAGCGAGGCGACAGGCGACGATAATTCCCGTATGTACATGGTCTTAGCCTCCGCCATAATCCGGCGCCCGGTGAGTGAAGAGTGTAACCACCCAAAGTGCACTCGGCCAAAAGAAGTCTCAAGGGGAAATAAAGAATGTTCTGACAGAGGGTCAGTTTACCCTCTGCTGGTCGTACTCAGGTAAGTCTTCTGACACGGCAAGGATACAGGACTGACCGTCGAATTGAATTCTGTCTGCGGAATAAGCCGTCAGCTTGATCTCACCGGACTTGGTGCGAAAGCCGGGTGATCACGTTCTGAATCGGACCACCTCGCTGGAGTTGTTCGATCATGAGCACCCGGTCCGCCGGGTCTTCCCAAATTCAGTTCGTGGACAGTGTGGCCAAGCACTTCTTCGCGCGCATAGCCGTAGCGCCGCTCAAAGGCAGCATTCACGTCCACGAACCGTCTTTCCTTCAGAGTCGTGATGGAGAACGGAATTGGGCTGGCGGCAGCGTTCGGCACCGTAATTCTCCTTGGTACGGGGTTCTTGGTTCGTGCGCGTCGGCAACGTTGTACTTCTGCACCGACGAGCCGACCTGGAAGCTGATCTCACTCTCGGTACCACCCATGAACTTGCCCTTAATCAGGCTGCCATTCTTTAGTTCCAAGGAATCGGCCCACGCAATCGACGCCATCAACTACAGCCCAATGACCACTCCGCAATTCAACCTGAACTTCCTCATGACTTCTCCTCCGCAACCTTCTGCTTGCTCCCCTATGTTTTATGCGAATTCTACGTCGCGATTGGTTGACGTTATTGGGAAGTTGAGGAGGCCCGCAGGGCTTCTGGTTGCTTAACCACCAATGTGAAACCTGGCCGATCCTCAGTCCCCCAACTGGTGCCGTCCCCCAATCGAACCCCGAAAGTCAGGTCTCGGGTAGTCCGCCAGAAGGCTATCAAGAAAGTTGGTGGTGGCCGGAAGGGCGTCTCTCCGAATGGAGATTTCGCCAGGACCCCCATAAATTCCTCCGTTGCGTCACCGCACGGCGTTGCCAGACCAAAATCCAGCCCCGCTCGGCTCCAGTGATTCCAACTTCGGGTGTTTCAAACCTATTGCAGCGTGCTAGCCACGCTGGAAAACGCACTATTGGCATTTGAGCCGATCAGGCTCAGAGTGCCAACAACGACCACCAGAATCACCGCCAACATGATTGCGTATTCAGCGATGTCCTGGCCTTGTTCCTCTGACCATAGCCCGTATAACAAGGCTAGCCATACTGTTCTCCGGACGATGATTTTACGTCGGGTTGGTTCGGCTTTCTCCTTCCGTCGCTTGCGGCTTCCTGGAGTGTTTGGGACTGCTAGCCGGAAATTCTTTGCTGCAGTCAGACACAGCATGCGCCGCCAAGTCCTCCAGAAACTGAGCGGCGGTTTCGGATTGATCCGTGGTTTCTCCGGAATCCCGGATCAATTTCCGCGAAGCACGTTTCATCGGACGTGCCCGGCATGCCGGGCTATCTACAGGAAAACCCGGATGCCACTGTAAGGGTTTTCGAGGAAGGTCATACAGTGTGCGCCGTACCGTTCCATCACCGTCTTTAATAATTCCGACGGGAAACCTCAGCGAAGGAACCTAAAATTCTTTAGTTTCGCGAACCAGGGCTCTTGAGGGTCCTCCCTCCCGACCAATTCATCCTTTTATTGATACATAGACTCAGAGCTTCTACCGCCGCGTTATTCCGCGAGAAAACTAGCCGCGGCAGACAACCCTAGTACCATTCCCAGCATCTTTGCGACGCCAACTGCCCTGCACATAGTCGGATGTTACCCGCGATCGGTTGCGCAAAATTAACTTGCTTTCTTATCGCTTCATACACAAACGGGCATATTTCATTTCCCTGGGAACGAGTTGTTTTGAACCTATTCCACATCCACTTGGCGTAGTTACAGCTGCGCTTCGCAGTCAAGCGACAGCATTAAGGAGAAGCGATGAAAAAAATTCTGATGTTGTCCTTCTGGGGAGCACTATTGCTGGTTAGCGTGGCTCCTCTCGCCGCTCAGAATAGCGTTGATGTTTTGAATAGCGGACCACAGCCCGCGAACACCGCAGGCTGCGCCGTTAACCCGCAATGCATTCCGGCGGTCTGGTCCACGACCTCCAACGCGGGCACCGACATTAGCGCGGCGATAACCGCGAACTTCGTTTTCGATACAAATGGCGGGGCTTTGCCTACCGACTTTCCACCCGCGACGAGCGGAAAAATCTGCCTGGCCGATACTCGCGATCTCACCGGCACCACGCTGTTCGGCCAAATAGCCGCGAACTGTCAGGTGGCGGGGGGCGTCGCCCTCCTGCTCATACGCGACAGTGGAGTCACCGCCCCATCGGCTATACCGGTGTTTGTCATATCTACGGCCAACGGGGACTTTCTGCGCAGTAATGTCGGATTTAGCACGACGACCGGCGTCTCCAATTACCCGGTCCGAATCAATGTGGCTGTGAACGTTCCCCCCGCCAACCCCACTGGCCAGCACAACTGCCCCAACGGCCAGGCGGCTGCAGCATACGTTGGTCCGGGAACCGCAAATTACACGCCGAATGAGAGTCTATGTCTGCCCGCGGGAGCAGGCCAGGCGGTCGAGCCCAGCATGACCGTGGACTCGCAGGGCAACATCTACGTTGAGTCCATCCGCGGAGTCCCCGGCGGTCTCGACCTGTGGCGCTGGTATAAAACTGCCGATGGCGGGCCGAACGCTGACGGGACCCTCCCGTTCAAGTACGAAGGCCAGCCCGATTGCGGCATGTTCGTAACCCCGTTTTGCAGTGAGAGTGGATTTGCGCCGGGAGGAGGCGATGGCGACGTCGCTGTGAATGCTCCGGACCCCTCGAACGCGAACATTCCCAATCTAGCTGTGGTCAGCCTTAGCGCAGCGGAAGTTACAGGCAGCCACTCCACCAACCGTGCGGATACCTTCAGCACCCCGAATCCGGCCACCACCGGCGTGCCCTTCGACGATCGCATGTGGGTCGATGGCTTCAACGATACCTCGCACGTCTACATGGAGTACCACGATTTTGGGACTACGTCCCAAATCTTCGTGCAACGCTCAAGCGATGGCGGCGAGACCTATAGCGGCGCCTTGGGTGTCGCAATTGACGCTGCGACCGAGCCTAGCGTCGGCCCGCCTTCCGGCAATATCGCAGGACAGATCAAGGTGGACAACAGCAGTTGTTCCAGCCACGGCAATCTGTACCAGATCTTTGTGGGTCCAGACAATCCCGTGGACAACTCCAATAACAGCAGCGCCTTCTTCAACGCTGCTTACGTGGGCGTGGCTACAGGCGTAACTGTTACAAGTCCCGCGCTAACCTTCACCGACTACAAGATTTTCAGTTGTGGTGCTGGTTCCACGTGTCCTTCGGGGGCCGGTCTCGGCAACCTGTTCCCCGCGCTCGCGGTGGACAACTTCGGGTACGTGTACGCCACTTGGTCGGATAACACTGACGTCTATTACTCGTACTCGACCACTCTCGGGACGCGCTGGTCTCCGGCCATCAAGGTGACCCGGAACTCGTCCCAAGCCGGAAAGTCGAACGTCTTCCCCTGGATCGCTGCTGATGCCAACGGGCATGTGGCCGTTGCGTGGTATGGCGCCGATCAAGCCGGGAACTCGAACTCAGTTCCGGCGACCAGCACGCACTGGAACGTGTTCGTTGCCGAGAGCGTCAATGGTCATGCGATGTCACCGGCTTTCACGGTGAGCCAAGCCACCGACCACTCCAACCACACGGGGCAGATCTCAACCGGCGGTCTGACGGGCGCCTCCGACCGGAGCCTTGCCGACTTCTTCCAGATTGGGATTGACCCGAACCACCTCATCAACATTGCCTATGCAGATAACCATGCCGGTCCGTCTGTTACGTACTTCACGCGGCAGAAGACGGCAACCGGCGGCATCTCTACCAAAGGCAAGTGTGCCGGCACCTCCCACGAAGCTGGCGGCAACGGTCACGTAAACGGCAAGCATGGCGGCCAGGCTCAGTTCAGCTTCAACTATGACGGGTCTGACCAACAAGCTGGAAGCGCGTCTTTCAGCGATTCCGGCTCAGGCGTCAATTTTCAATCCACGCAGATCACTGGAGCTACCTTTGATGAGGTCGCGCACACCGTGACCCTGACTGGATCTGGGACTGACAACGGCTCGCCGGTAACGTTCACGATTGTCGCTGCCGACAGCTCGCTGGCGCCTCCAGGACTGTTTAGCATCACGCTCAACGATGGGTACAACGACCGTGGCAACCTGCTGGATGGAAGCATTACTGTCTACTAATAAAGGGAGATTCGACAACGCTGCGAGGCCGGCTCATATCCGGTCTCGCAGTTTTTTGATTCGGAGAATTCCCGCTACCTCCGAGCTGTTCTTTTAGTGGCATTGAGAACCCTCGCGTCAAAAAATCCCGCAGTTGGGCGTTGCGGTTTAGGACCAGGGCGTCGGAGGGAGAGCGCCTTTTGGGGAGTCAGAAATTGCAGTGCCGCATCGCTCCGCGTCCGAATGTGGGCCCCAAACTGGAGACCGTGGGAGCGTGTCAAACTCGCGCCTGAGTTTCGAGATAGCAGACCCCCAGGCTGCGCATGGATTTGCCGACCAGATAATTGAATTCGTTAGTGTCGGTGCAACCGCCAATCCAAGCGATCCCTTCGCATCGGTTGAGCGTGCGACCGTGTATGTCTCTTTCGACGAAAGTCTCATCCCGCGTTTTCTTTACCCAGTGCGCAATCTCATCAATCGCCTGTTCCCACGCAATATCTTCCCAGTGATCCGAGCCGGGGCGGCGAACCTGCGGCTTCAAGAGCCGACGCGTGTTCAGGATGTCCTGCTCGAGTGAGGCTCCCTTCGGGCATAGCGTGCCGCGGTTGATGGGATGGTCGGGGTCGCCTTCGACGTGGATGACCTGGGGCGTTACATTCTTGGCTTTATCGCCAATGGTGTAAATGATGACGCCACAACTCACCGAACAGTACGGACAGGTGGAACGCGTCTCCGTCGCTCGCGCAATCTTGAGTTCGCGCAGCTGGGCGTAGGCCGGCGCGAGATCAAACCCGAACAGCGACATGGCCACGCCTCCCAGCGTGGTCGCCTTCAGAAAACTTCTCCTGGTACCGTCCATGGGTCTGACCTTCCTTTTGCGGCAATAGGCGGAGTCATGCAATCAAAGAGTGTACGCAGCCCGCGCGGTATTTCAGACGCAGGGTTCCCGAACTGACCGGTGGATGCTAACCGTGGGAGAAGGTCTTCAACAATCCGTCGTGAGATTGAAGGGCGATTCGGAGCCTACGTCTATGGCGGAGTCCACCTTGCGTGGTAGGTAGCTATACTGCTTCGGCAGTAGGACAGGCAGCGGGCACTCTGATCAGAATTGTTTGGTACGATCTTCAAGAGCCACGCTCGGAATTTGAGACTTCTTGCCATGATAATGTCGTTTTGTGCTTCCGGGTGTTGCGAAAGTACCTGCAGCATCTCGCGCTGCAATTCAGGGTCCCCGGCTATTCTCGCAAAAAAGCCGCTCCAGGCTTTCGGATTCTGCTCAAGGTGCTGAAAGATGTTCCTCCTGTGGTCGCGCCTTTGAGTGGAACAACCGGGAAATGCTCCAGCAACGTGACGGCCTGTGCCAGCAGCTCCGCGATCTTGCGTTTGCCAAATGGGTCGAACCAGGCAACGCAAGCTGGTCTTGAGAGCTGCTTGCAATTGGCGCGGTACCTCTAGAGCTAGAGTCGTATAAGGACCTCTGACCAGGAGCGTACCCGGCGTTACGCGCCTTCTCTGAAGCGGATTTCATTCTCACGATGAATTGTTGTAGGTGTCGGCAGTCACTAGCATCGGAATGTGGGAGGCATTCGAGAAAATCCCACAGCGGTCGTGATGGGCCGGCACGCGCGAATGGTTATGCAACATAAGATCAAATCCCAAAGACTGCGGGGCTGGCGGTTGGTGGTGTTTGTGTCGCTGCTGTTGGCTCGTCCATCGTGGTGCCTCCCAGCACAAGCTTCTCCCTCCAGCCAAGAGAACGTGCCAGCAAGCGATCCGCCCGCCCGAGTCGCTCGCATCAGCCAGCTAAAGGGAAAGGTTTCGTTCTTGCGGGCCGGCGTGGATCAATGGAGTGAAGCAGCACTCAACTTTCCGGCAACGACGGGCGATCGCATCTACACCGACAACGGAGCCAGGGCGGAACTCGAGGTCGGGCCTTACACGATCCGGTTGTGGGAAAAGACGGACGTGACCATAACCAATCTGAACGACCAGATCCTGCAGCTTGGACTGGACCAAGGCAAACTCCGCATCAGCGTCTCCCAATTGCCTTCCGGCAATACGGTCGAAGTTGACACGCCCAATGGAGCTCTCACGCTTCTCGCTGCGGGTAAGTACCGCATTGATTCCGACGCTACGCGCAACCGCACGGTCGTGAGCGTGAGCAGCGGTAATCTGGAAGTCACCGGTGGAGGAGTTTCGCAGATAGTAAACACTGGTCAGGCTGTCGAACTCACGGGTCAAGACCCACTCCAGGTCAATTCTGTCACCATGCCTGCTCTTGACGACTTCGATATTTGGAGCGAGGAGCGCGACCAGCGTCTGGCATCTTCTACTTCCGCAAAATACGTGAGCCCTTCTACTCCGGGCTACGAGGATCTGGACACCTACGGGCACTGGTCGGTAGTCGCTGAGTACGGGCCCATTTGGTATCCGGTTGTGCCCGCCGGCTGGGTGCCATACCGCTTCGGTCACTGGGTATGGATTGACCCCTGGGGCTGGACCTGGGTGGAAGACGAACCGTGGGGCTTTTGCCCATTTCACTATGGCCGGTGGGTGTTCATTGGAGCTGCTTGGGGGTGGCTACCAGGACCGTTCGTTGCGACGCCAGTCTATGCTCCGGCTCTGGTTGCATTTCTGGGAGGCCCGAGCTTCTCGGTCGGCATCGGCGTCGGTTTGGTGGGTTGGTTCCCGCTAGGGCCCGGAGAACCTTACTTTCCCTGGTATCACCACAGCGGACGTTATCTGAACGAGGTCAACGTCACCAACATCCGGAACGTGACCAATATCACGAACATCACGAACGTTACGAACATCAACAATGTTCACTACGCATATCGAACCATCGCAACCACAGCGGTGCCGAGGGACGTTCTTAGTAGTGGACAGCCAGTGGCTCACCAGGTGGTCCGAATCAGTGCCCAACAACTCGCGGGGGCGGAGATTACTCCACATCCGACAGTCAACCCAACGAAACATGCCGCGGTGCCCGGAAAGCCCGTACCTCCTCCTCCGGTGCGGGCCCAGCACCTGATTGCCGCGAACAGAACCTCCCAAGTTGCCGGAAGACCGGCCCCGCCTGGAAGTCGGCAGCCGAACCCACTGGTAACCAGAGATACGCAGCCAGAAGGAAACGCAAAACGGCCTCTTCCCCCTCCGCCAAGTGGAAGAACACCGTCTTCATCCCGGGAGCCTAGTAGTCCGCCACGAGCGATACCGCCGAGACTGACTACGAGGACTGCGCCACCGCCCCCGACGATACCCTTTGAGCAAAGGCGTCCCGCTATGTCGGAGCATCCGGGCCGCCCGCTTGAACCGCCACAACTCGAAGACCTGCGAGTTGGAAGAGCGGTCGGCCCGATGCACGACAGGGAATTTCCCCCGCATGTGGCGCCGGTTATTCCCGAGAGACCAGTTCCGGTCCCAGCAAGACCGAGATTCTCTCAAATGAAACCCAAGTAAAAAGTTAAGGAGTGCTCGCCAATCAAACGAAAAAGACGGGCTTGTGCACGGATATATGGGCGGCGGATGAATTCAATTGCAAACGATCCGAACCCTGGTCCCTCAATTCGAGTTTGGCTGGAACCTTGCACCAGTCGTGATCCGAAAACTCAAATCCGGAGAATATCGAATCTATTCGCGAAACAAGGATTCCAGAACTGGAAAGCGCCACCGCACGAGCAAGACGGCAGCCGGCAGGCTGGTTCCGGCCAGGCAATTCATCGTCGATGGAGCACGTCGCGGTTCGACGCGCGCAAATGGGGTCTCGAACGCGTCGGAGGCCGCCGGCGAGAAGTCAAAGGAGCCGGGTCGATATGCGAAGTGAAACACACAAGATGCGCGGAGGGGCCGCCGGTTGGAGGTGCACCACATGCGGTGGGCTCATCACCAGGATCGAACATGGTTGGGTCGAGTGGCTCGCCGCTGAGGACTCACGAGGAACCACCACTCTGAAGGGCCTTCGGCTTGTTCACGGTCCCTTGCGGCGGTCGGGAGCGACTGGAGGGTGTGGCTGCCAGTACGATGCTCGGCGCGAATTTCGAAATCATCGCAGCATCGTGGAAGGCTTACCCCTCGAAAGATTTGTTGGCGCGGATGGGCTTATGTTGCTGCTAGCGTTCCTGGCGGCGGACGAATTACCTAGAAATGATGTTCTCGAACTCGCAAAGAGAGTGCAAATCCCTGGCTATGAGCAAACCCGCGAGCTGTTCCAAGGAGCCATCAACAAAGGAGCTGTCGCACCTCTGATCAGACCCGGTTACTACTTGCAGTTCGAGATACAAGCGTTGTTAAGGTGGGCGGACAGAGAATCGAACCGGGCGAAGATCGACCCTCTTGATGGATAATGTGACGCCCTCCTGACCAGAGACGGGGACCCTCAGATGTGTTCTCGACATTGTCGATCAATAATTGGGACGATTTTCACGTTCCAACAAGTATCGTCGGAGCCGGTGTATCACCATGTCGCCTTTACCCTCGGAAATCTCTTGCTCCACTTCTTTCAACGCAAAATAGACGACGTCGTGGTGATGCAAGTCGTGGCCATCCAGCTTCTGACTCAGTTCGCGCCAAAGATTGTGCAGTAGCTCAATCTCGCGGGGTGTGAGGTGGGGCGCGTGCGGCCCCAGATAGAAGAAATGCTTTTCTCCCGAATGAGAATAGATCTCCAGAGCCATCCTGGGTCGAGGCTGCGGCAGTCGCTCCCACGCCAGACCAATCAAGCGAGCTTGTTGATTGATCGACAATTTTGAAGACTTTCCCAATACCACCGTGCGCGACTGGAGACTAGCCGCAGCACGAACGATTCCGTCCCAGAGATTATTGGCCTCGACAACCGCCAATCGAACCTGTTTACCTTCTTTTTCAGCCAGGGCGACGACTTTGGTGAAGAGCACCTGCTCGATTGCGGTGAACAGCTGATCGGGAGCCAACTCGTGTTCGCCAGATGAAGCTCGTCTAACCACCCGCATGTGCAGCACAACCACGTCCTGTCGTTCCACGTTTGCCTGCCTAAGGACGAACTCCAGATGCCAAAGCGCGTGATGGTTGCCGACGCAAACCAGGAGGCCACCAGGTCGGCAGCCCACCGCCGCTGGGGAAAGATCGGATTGCTGAGTCAGCTGAAACTGGTCGCCATGGGTCCGGAGAAGGCCGTGTTTTTGTGTGAACCTTTCCGAGGCGGTAAAGACCAGGAATAGAAACGCGGAGAAGCTGATGCCGGAAATAGTGGCCACTGGCTTCGTAAGGAGATTCGTGGCGGCGATTGCAAGAAGAGCCAGGGTAATGGTTCCCAAACCCAAGGGAATCTCAGTTCCGTGAAATCTGAAGTTGAGAGGAACCCGAAATTCACGGGGCCCTGGTCTTTTGAAACGAAGTACCAGCACTCCCAGGCTTTTGAGCACAAAACTCCAGAGAACGCCGAAGGCATAGGCCTCACCCAGTACATACACATTTCCGCGACTAAGAAAAATCGCAAGGAGCTGGAGAACCGCTACCACATTGATGATCCGGTAAGTTGTGCCAAACCGCGAATGTGGATGACGGAACCAGTCGGGCAGAACGCCATCTTCCGAGACCCGATTCAAGACCCCATTGGTTCCAACCATGGACGTATTCACAGCACCGGACAAGATCAAGACTCCGACGAGGACAACAAAGAGATGAAAGACTATCTTCAGTGAGTGCGGACCGGCAACGTACATGGTCAGCCCAGCGATGAGGTTGTCAAAGAACGCCGTCCGCATCTGGTCGGGAATAATCATGACCGCAAAGAATGAGACGAGAGAGGTGAATACCAGGCTGTAAGACCAGCTTGGGGTGCTCGATTTCGCGGTAGACCTGGGCCAGGGTCTCCTCCCCGCTCATGGCCAGTACGGAATGACCGAGACCTATGAGAATTCCTAGGACTCCAATGGTCGGCAGCCGGCTACCCCGCAGCCAGCCCAGCGCTTCCGGAGAGAAGTGCAGGTTTTGGGGGAGCGGCCAGGGAGGCAAGTGCGCTCCTCGAACAACGAGAGTATAGGAGCACCACGCGATCAGAAGTGCCACCATGGCGGTGGTGATATACATGATGCGGAGCGCTTTTTCGCTGCTCTCCGGAATGCCCTTGATGTTGACCCACCAAAAGTACACAGTCACGAGAGCAGCGAAGGAGGCGGCCGCAAAATCTCTCGACAGGTGCACGTCAAGCCGTGCATAGCGAAATAGCTCATTCAAAAACCCGACAAGGTACTGGCCTGCCGACACGCCACTTATCGGCCCAGTGCGGACGTAATCAAACAGTAGTGCTGAGACCGAGATCTTGGCCATGGTGACGCCCATGGCCTCTTTCACGACCCGGTACACGCCGCCACGGACGAACATGCCGCAACTCTCGATGTAGACCGACCGCACAGCATACGACAGCAGCATAACCGCCAGAATGAACCAGGGCGCGGCCTTCCCCACGGCTTGCTCAGCGATGCCGCCCGCATAGTAGGCCGAGGACGCCAGATCGTTCAAAACGATCGCGGCTGCACGCCAAAACGAAATGAAGGTGAGCATAGCTGTGGTCACCACCACGACCTGTGGGAGGTGACTATTAACGCTCTCGCCAGTCTTTCTTGCGGGTGTGAGCACTATGCGCTCCATGGCCGAAATACCACGCGGACCAGCAACGATGAGACATTGCGGAGAGGTCCGCGCGGTCCGGCTATTTCTTAGACTGCGAATTTCGTCTTCACGTGCGATTTTCTTACGCAGCTCGCCAGGTGGCTCTACTGCTTAAGTCTTATAACTCGCTGTGACCTGAGGCTAAGCCCTTCCTACGCGTCCTTGCCGAATCTTCCTTCACTCTCCGGAGGAATTGTGAGAGTGACGTCCGGTTCGTAGCATCCCGGATTGGGAGCGTTGTTCTTCCAGGAGGCCGTTCACCTGCAAAGGGGGAGCCGGCAACCGTTTGGCGGGCGTCTTTGCATGTGTTCCTCTCAGGAGGCGCGTCTGACATGTCAGCAGAGGATGAAGGAGAGCGAATGAAAAGCGCAATTTGGTCTCTGATGGCCGTTGCAAGTTTGCTGGTCCTGGCGACTATCGCCTTTTCGCAGGAGATCAGGACGGACTACGACCACCATGTCAATTTCTCACAGTACAAGACCTATTCATGGGCCAAGGTCGAGACCCCGGATTCCATCTGGAACGAGCGCGTAAAGGAAGCGGTCGATAGAGCATTAGCAGCGAAAGGCTGGACCCAGGTCCCGTCGGGCGGCAATGTTTCGATCGTCGCGGTGGGCACCACTCATGAAAAACCCACGCTGCGAACGTTCTATAACGGGTTTGATGGCTGGCTCTGGGGAGGCTTTGGTGACGCGACCACCTATGTGGAGAACTACGAAGAGGGGACGCTGATCGTCGACATGTTCGACACAAGTACCAAGAGGCTGATATGGCGAAGCCCGGCCAGTGACGTCGTCTCCAGTAAGCCTGAGAAGAACATCAGGAAGCTCGATAGGGCAGTACAGAAGATGTTTGAGCACTTTCCACCCGCACTTGGGTAATGGACTGTGTGACTCGCATCTGACAACCCTGTCGCCTTGAAAGATGAGCAGATCCGCGACGCTCTGGGGCATTGATTCTTGGCGGCCTAGAGAAACCTAACCTGGCATTCATAGAGTTATGGGAGGTCTGAAACATGGGAAAGACGATCGGCATTGATCTCGGTACTACAAACTCAGTCGTGGCGGTCATGGAAGGTGGCGAGTCCAAGGTCATCCCGAACGAGGAAGGGAGCCGGACGACCCCGTCGGTAGTTGCATTCACGAAGACTGGGGAGCGTCTGGTCGGGCAGGTGGCCAAGCGCCAGGCGATTACCAATCCCGAAAATACCATCTACTCCATCAAGCGTTTCATGGGCCGCCGCTTTGAGGAAGTTAGCGCAGAGATGAAGATGGTTCCCTACAAAGTGGAGCGCGATGGCGACCACGTCGTGATCGTGGCCCAGGGCAAGAAATACACGCCGCCCGAGATTTCCGCTTTGATACTCCAAAAACTAAAGAAGGCCGCCGAGGACTACCTCGGAGAAAAGGTCAGCGACGCAGTCATTACCGTTCCCGCGTATTTCAATGATGCGCAACGCCAAGCCACCAAAGATGCGGGAAAAATTGCTGGCCTGGATGTGAAACGAATCATCAATGAGCCCACGGCGGCCGCTATGGCATACGGCCTCGACAAGAAAAAGAACGAGACCATCGCGGTTTATGATTTCGGCGGCGGCACCTTCGACATTTCGATTCTGCAGGTCGGCGAAGGCGTCATCGAAGTACAAGCCACAAACGGCGATACGCACCTGGGTGGAGATAACATTGATCAGCGCATCGTTGACTGGCTTATAGTCGAGTTCAAGAAAGATGAAGGCCTGGATCTTCGTAGCAAAGGGAACGAGATGGCACTGCAGCGTTTGCGTGATGCTGCAGAGCGGGCCAAAATTGAGCTCTCTACCACGATGGAAACCGAGATCAACTTGCCCTTCATCACGGCAGACGTTAACGGGCCGAAGCACCTGGTCAAGAAACTGACGCGCGCGAAGCTCGAGGCCATGGTTGAGGACATCATTCAGCGCTCGGTAGGGCCGTGCAAACAATGCATGAAGGACGCGGAAGTCGATGCCAGCAAGATTGATGAAGTCGTGCTGGTGGGTGGCCAGACGCGCATGCCGCGCATTCAGCAGCAAGTGAAAGAGTTGTTTGGAAAAGAAGGCAACAAGAGTGTGAATCCGGATGAGGTGGTCGCGGTCGGCGCCGCTATTCAAGGCGGCGTACTCCAGGGCGAAGTGAAAGACCTGCTATTACTCGACGTGACTCCGCTGACGCTTTCGATCGAGACCCAAGGTGGCGTGGCCACCCCGATGATTCCGCGCAATACGACGATTCCGACTCGCAAAACCGAAATGTTCTCCACCGCGGCGGACAATCAGACTTCGGTTGAAGTACACGTCTTGCAGGGCGAGCGCCCATTAGCCAGTCAGAACCGTACTTTGGGCAAATTCCATTTGACCGGTATTCCTCCGGCTCCTCGTGGCGTTCCCCAGATAGAGGTGACTTTCGACATCGACGCCAACGGCATTCTTAACGTGGCCGCGAAGGACATGGCCACAGGCAAGGATCAGAAGATCACGATCACATCGTCGTCGGGTCTGAGTAAGCAAGAAGTCGAGCGTCTGGCAAAGGAGGCCGAGGCGCATGCCGCGGAAGATAAGGCCCGACGCGAACAAATTGAAGCCAAGAACCAGCTCGATTCGATGGTCTATAACGTCGAGAAAATGCTTCGCGAACACGGCGACAAGATCTCAGGCTCGGAACGTGGCGATGTCGAGAACGCGGTTGCCGATGCCAAAAAGGCGCTGGAGTCCGACGACAAACAACAGATGGACCAAGCGCGTGAGCGGCTTACCCAGGCGTCTCATAAGCTGGCCGAGCAAATGTATAGGGCAGCACAACCCCAAGGCGCGCAGGGTGGAGTTCCGGGTGCTAGTGCGGGCCCGGCGCCAGGGGGCGACGGTCAGGCTAAAAAGGATGAAGGCGTGGTGGACGCCGAGTATGTCGACGTCGACGACAGAAAGAGTGCCTAGCGGAGATGCGAATGTGACGCCGGTCGACGGTACGTTCTTCTACGGCTCGCCTCCAGGAGAACGCGCGTTCCGCGCGCTCGACAATGTTCGGAATGTGTACGGAATCCGCCAACTGTCGGTTGATGCGAAAGCGCGCGCCATCCAGGTGGAGTACGATGCGTCCCGCCTGACTCGGGATGATGTCGGAGCGCTGTTGCGCGAGGCTGGAATCGACGTTCGCGGCGTACACAGAATTGTTTTGTGAGGCTTCACATCATCCAGAATCTGACGAGAAACCGGGAGAACCGAGTTGAAGGAAAAGGAGCAATCCGGAATGCGCCCTCAGGTTAGAGAGAGAGCGCGTCAGGGAAAGGAGCTACGGGAAAGAGAAGGCGGACTCGGGCGGTTAGTCGCCCAGCAGAACAAAGAAGAGTTCTTCCAGCAAATCACGCCTTTCCTTGGGCCTCTCAAGTCCTATATCCAGCGCCGCCTGCGCATCGCGTACCTCACTCTACAGGTCCGTACTCCCGTCTACACCAGCGGTGACATTCTCGACGAGGTACTTTTGCGAGCTTATGAAAACTACGGCAAGAAGCCGGAGACCTTGACGCTGGAGGAGTGGCTCTACCAGATCGTGAATGAGAGATTGGAGAAATATCTCCGCAAGAGGATGGCGACGGAGGCGCGACTGGAAGGTCTGGAGGCGCTGGAACAGGACGAACTCAGCACGCTAGAAGAGATACCGTTTACCGCCGATGCAGACGGAGAAGTGTGGTTTCCGGAAGATCTGGATGACAGTGAGTATCAGGCACCGCTGTTTGGCCCGCCAGTTTGCCAGAGCGATCCTGAGAAACAGCTGGAAAGGAAGGAAGAAGTTCGACGGCTCTGGCAGGCCCTATCCCGCGTTCCTGAGCAAGAGCGAACTGTGTTTGAGCTCTTCGCGATCGAAGGATTTCCGAAAGAGGCGGTGGCCAGGATCTGTAAGATTTCGCCGAACGAGGTACCGAGCACTGCCGAGAGGGTAAGGGAGCAAGTGCTCCGCGAGATCAAGGCAGGGGCAGGAGAGGCGGTAAAGCCCCTTCGGGCTGATGAACGCCCCAGAAGTCAAAACGTCCAAGAAGGCTCCAGCGACTGAGGTCCTCGCATCAATTTGATCTCCCCTCGTTTTCTTGTCATGGGTAAGCGATCGCCAGCATAGCTAATCTTCTCGACCAAGGTCGGTAGCGCGGGCCAAGAGACTTTCGAGGCGACTATCTAGTCGAGTATCGTGCGCTCTAGAGCGATCCCAAAACGGCAGGACGTACTAGCTGCTCGTCACATAGCGATGAACAAAGGTTACAGCCATCGCACCTTCCCCTACAGCAGAGGCGCAGCGCTTGACCGAACCGTGTCGCACATCGCCGGCCGCAAACACACCCGGCAGATTCGTTTCCATGTAGAACGGAGCGCGGTCTAGGGTCCAGTTTGCCGGGCGCTGGCCCCCCTGCATCAAATCGAGGCCGGTAACGATGTAGCCCGCTTCATCGCATATGATCCCAACCTCTTGTGCCCACTGCGTGTGAGGCGTGCCGCCGAGGCATAGAAAGAGCCAGTTTGTCTCCACCGTCCACTCCTTGGCCGTCTGCCTGTCGATGAGCGTGATCGAGCGCAGTACGGTGTCGCCTTGAAGGGCCACAACCTCGGTCAGCAGCAGCACCTCCACTTTCGGTGAAGAACGAATGCGATCGATGAGATACTGAGAAACCGTCTTCTTTAATGAGTTGTCTCGCACGACCATAGTTACTTTTGCTGCATAACGGGCAAAGTGCATTGCGGCTTGGGCAGCCGAGTTTCCGCCGCCAACTACGACGACGTGTTCGGTTCCAACGCAAAGCGACGCCTCGCTTGCTCCCGCGCCATAGTACACACCTGCCCCTTGCAGCCGATCCTCATTCGGCAGGTTCAGTCGGCGGTACTCTATTCCGGTGGCACAAATCGAAGCACGAGCGATGATCTTCGTCCCATCGGATAAGTGGCCGATGCCTTTGCCGGGAAGGAACTCGCCGCGAACACTTTCCCGGAGCAACAAGATTTCTGCCCCAAAGTGACACGCTTGTTCACGCGCTCGCTCGGCCAGTTCAGCTCCGCTGATACCCCCGGGGAACCCCAGGTAGTTCTCAATCTTGGGACTGGTCGCCGCCTGTCCGCCGATGGCGAACCGCTCAACCACAACTGTCTTCAGGCCCTCTGAGGCGCCATAAAGAGCGGCGCTTAGTCCAGCAGGTCCTGCGCCGTAGATCGCCAGATCGTATTCCGTCTGAGAGGGGCTGCGGAACAGCCCCAGCTTTTCGCTGATCTGTCGGACCGTCGGATGCTCCAGCCTGACGCCATCCGGGAAAACACAAATTGGCAGTCGCTTGTCGCCCAACCCGGTTACTTGTGCTTCCGTGTGGGCTTGTTGGTCGTTGGTGAGCTCAATCCAGTCGAAGGGTTGATCACAGCGGTGCAGAAAGTCACGGATAGCGTATGCATCCGCGGACCCGCGTGTTCCGTAGAGCTGAATCTTACGCTCGAGATCGCTCACAGGGGCTCCTATTTACGCCTCTTACCGTAGCAAAAGGCGTAGTGAGTGGCACTAATGCAGAAGTCGTACAAATATCTTGGACTCGAAGCGGACGCGCTCATAGGCACCCTTTCCGAACCGCGATTGATTCTTGCGGGCAATTGTTACCAGCCAGACGGGATGGCATGATTGTGGCTCGGCACTCCGACCATTGCTGGGTGCTAGCTACGAAGCCGATTTCCTGGGTGCAGCAACCACCGCGAATGAAGTTGAGAGCAACAGCTTCAACCCGTGCCAGCGGCAACTATGGGGGCAAGTGGAATTCAAAAACGGCCTCTCTGTCCTTGCGGGGCAGAGCTGGTCCTTGCTGACTACGGATCGAAAGGGCCTGGGTCCACTTCAAGAAATGATTCCCCTCACCATCGATTTCCCAGTATGCCGTTGGCTACAACTGGGCCCGGCAATGGGGTGCGCGTGTGACTAAGAACGTGAATGATCATGTGTGGGCGGCATTTGCGATCGAGAATCCGGAAACTATGGTGGGCGTCATAAATGCGCCGCCTGGAGTTTTTGGGCTCAGCAACTGCGAGGGCTGGTGGGAGGGCCAGCACGATGAAGTCCCCGAACAGGCCTTCCACATGAATGGGCAGAATTGAAGAGGTATGGACCGTGAACAGGAGGTGCAACCATGAAACAGCGGGAATTCCGCCAATTCCAGCAGGTGCTTGAACGTCAGCGTGATGAGATTCTGCGCTCCCTTGCCCGTTCCAATAAAGAAGGGCGGGCCCTGGAGGAAGACTACCCCCAGGATCTCGGCGACCGCTCGATCACGAATCTCTCAAGGGAATTGCTGTTCCAGCAAAGCACACATAGGCGCCAACTCCTCCGCAAGATTGAGGTGGCCCTCGAACGAATACGTGAAGGGACGTTCGGCGAATGCACTAGCTGCGGGGAACAAATTAGTGTCAGGCGGCTCGAGGCGATGCCCTTTGCGGCGTATTGTCGCGACTGCCAGGAGAGCCTCGAACGTGAGCGAGTGACGGAGGATGGAAACGCGTCCCAACGCTCGTTGGCGTAGATGGTGGCTGGCTTCTCCCTCCACTGGCTTCGCCGGATCGCGTCAGCTCTTTCAGCCCTCGGTGGCACAAGCAGAAAAATCCGGACTCAAGTGCATACCGCGTCCGACACTACGTGCGCCTACTTCGGAAGTCGTACGAGCGACTGTAACCCTTAGCGAACCCAGTCCTAGTCGTCCCTTCGGTATGTGAGCTCAATCTCATGAAGAATTGTTACAGGCCAAATCTGTCTCTAGCATTCGACCTTGGAGGCTGCAAGTCGCTCGTGGCGAGCTGTCATACATAGATGGAGCCTTCACGAGAAAAGCATGGAAGGAAGGATAGATACATGGTGGCAAAGTTCAAGTGGCTATTTGGGCATCTGTCGATCCATCTTGTCACCTCGGCAGTGATTGTCCTCTCGATGGCGGTGTGCAGCCATGCTCAAGACGAGCATCGCTGGACCGCGAACGTGGGCGGCGGAGTGTCCCCGTTAGTGGGCGATATCAGTAAACGTCTGGACAACGGATGGCACATCACCGTAGGCGGTGGATTGAACGTGACACGGCATTTGGAAACAACTCTCGAGTACAGCTACAACGGGTACGGTGTCGGCAGGAAGGTGCTGAACGAAGCACAAGTGCCCGACGGTAACTCGCACCTGTGGTCGCTCACGGTGAATCCTAAGCTTCGACTGAACCGAAGGGGGAACTTTAACCCCTATGTCGTGGGAGGCGTTGGGTACTACCGCCGTACCGTTGAGTTTACGCGCCCAGTGCTCGTGCCGGTCTTCATCTTCGACCCTTTTTTGGGGGGGTTCTTTAACACCTTCGTGCAAGCAGACCAGAAACTCGGTGACATCACGCGGGACGGAGTAGGGGGAAGCTTGGGTGCGGGGTTTGAAACCAAACTCTCCAAAACCGGCCTGAAGTTCTACACCGAAGCTCGATATCACTATGCCGACACCGGCCGGATTCCGACGCGCATGGTTCCCGTGACGTTCGGCATCCGATGGTAGCGTAGAGGGCGTTGCTGACCTGCGGGAATTGTCCGTGCCCTCGGGATCATTGCCGGGCGGCCTCTAGGAACCAGAGAGGATTGTAAATGCAGCAAACCGTACACATTCGCCAGTCAGCAGCGTTCCTCGTGCTCTTCTTTGTTTTGGTAACCGGGGGAATGTTGGGCTTAGTGCTGTCGTCGTGGGCGGGCCAGACCGTATTCGGCGAACGCAACGTGCCGATCTTCACTGCCCGCATTGCAGGTGGAGCCGACGCACGGTCCATGAACCCGATGGGCTTTGCACCTATCCTGAAGCCCGCCTTGCCGGCCGTGGTCAACATTGCTTCGTCGAGGGTTGTGAAGATTCCCCTCGAGCCATTCTTCAACGATCCTTTTTTTCGGCAATTCTTCGGCTCGCGCCATCGGCCACCCGCGGAGCAGCGTGAGCGCGGCTTGGGTTCGGGCGTCATTGTTAGTCCGGACGGGTACATCCTCACCAACAATCACGTGGTAGATCGAGCCACCGAGATAAAGGTGGTCCTTCCCGACAAGCGAGAGTTCAAGGGAAAGGTTGTCGGTACAGATCCAAAGACTGATATAGCCGTGGTGAAGATTTCCGCCACTGGCCTGCCCACTTTGACACTGGGTGATTCCTCGAAAATCCAGGTGGGCGACTATGCCCTGGCAATCGGAGATCCGTTCGGAATCGGCGAGACTGCCACTCTAGGGATCGTCAGCGCGACAGGCCGCGGCAATCTTGATATCGAGGACTACGAGGACTTCATCCAAACCGACGCAGCGATCAATCCCGGAAACTCCGGCGGAGCTCTGATCAACGCACGCAGCGAGTTGATCGGTATTAACACCGCCATACTCGCGGGCGGCGGAGGCGGCAATCAGGGGATCGGGTTTGCCGTTCCCATTAATATGGCGCGCTCTGTTATGGACTCGATTCTTAAGCATGGCAAGGTCGTGCGTGGGTACCTGGGTGTCGCTATCCAGGAGGTCACTCCCGATATCGCCAAGGCATTCAATGCACCGGCTGGGAAAGGCGCACTGATCGGGGATGTAACACCGGGTGGCCCCGCGGCCAAGGCTGGACTGAAACGAGGGGATGTCATTGAGGAACTCAATGGAGAGCCGGTGAAGGGACCGAACGAATTGAAACTGAGAATCGGGTCGTTAGCCCCTGGCTCGACTGCAGACTTGAAGATCTATCGCGATGGCCAGCAACGCGAGGTCTCGGTGCCGCTAGGTGAGCTGCCAGAGAAAGCTGCCAAGAGTGTGCTGGGCGAGAGCGGCGAGAACAGTCCAATGCGCGGCGTGGAAGTCGATGAACTCACAGCCGAGGTCGCACGCGAGCTAGGGCTACGACCGGACACCAAAGGGGTCGTGGTCACTGACGTTGATCCTGCAGCGCCGGCGGCCGATGCCGGGCTGCGCCGCGGTGACGTCATTGAAGAGGTCAATCGTCAAACAGTGAGCTCTGTGTCTGAGTATCAGCGGGCCGTTCGCCAAGCCGGTAAGCAGGCATTGGTGCTGTCGGTAAGCCGCGAGGGAAGCACGGCCTACATCGTGGTGGAGCCGGAGTGAACGGTGGTCTTGGGTGTGCCGGATAACGCGGAGTGTTTGAACTCATCGGGCACCGAAACCGTCACTTACCAGTCCGATCGGCCGGTCTCCGTCGCTGAGGGCAGGTCGGTGCCGTACCTGGAACTCAGGCACGTATCGAGATCCTTTGGCTCGAACCATGTTCTTGAGGACGTGAACTTTAAGGTGATGTCCGGCCAGACGGTCTGCATTCTGGGTCGGAGCGGAGTCGGCAAATCGGTCTGCCTGCGGATCCTTATGGGTTTCCTAAAGCCGGACGCAGGGCGCGTAATCGCAGCGGGCGAGGACACTACCGACTATTCCGAGGAAGAACTGCGGCGCATCCGCCAGAAAGTCACCATGGTCTTTCAAAACGGAGCACTGTTTGACTCCCTCACGGTTTGGGATAATGTGGCCTTTCCGCTACGCGAGCGCGGCGCGCTCGATGAGGAACGGATATCCCCGGTGGTGGACGAATTGTTGGAGATGGTGGGTGCTAAGCATATAGGGGGCCTTTTGCCTTCCCAAATCTCTACCGGGATGAAGCGTTCGGTGGCCATCGCCAGGGCACTGGCGGCAAAGCCTAAAGCGGTGCTCTTCGACGAGCCTACCACCATGGTGGATCCGTTGATGGCGCGGCGGCTGGGTGCCTTGATTGAGAAGCTCAAACTCCAATTGAAGCTGACGAGCGTGGTGGTGACCCACGACATGCGGCTAGCCGAGAAGCTCGCCGACCACGTGGTTTTTCTGGACCGGGGCAAAGTCATCTTTTGTGGAACACCCGCAGAAATGAACCGTTCCCGTGAACGCATCGTGCAACAGTTTCTGCAACTTGACCGATTGGACCTACGCGCCCTAGTGGGCACAATAGACCACCCGCACAGAATGCTGGGATGACACCTAACAAGCAGGGAACTTCATTGTCCCCTTGTGCGTCGCCCATCGCTTTGTTGATTGTGCTTGCGCTAGATTCCCTTGACCTGGGGCTCGACTTCCGCTGCCCTCCAGAAGATCTCTGCGATGTCTTGTCTGTCGTGAGGGTAGTAGTGAGGGGCGGGATGTTCGAGGAACGGTGTCGGCTGCAAATGCCGAGGGTGGGCGACAACAGTCGCGTGATACAGGCCGACCCCGCGAACGGCGATCTCTGTAATCTCAACAGAGTTGAAACCGGACATTCCAGCCATTTCCGTTAACCTCCTCACTGCCCTTTGTGTCGCAGACTGCCGAGTCAGGCCAAAAGCAGTGCACTTGACGGCTTTCGCGATGTAGGAAAAGTGCCACCCTGCCGCGAGAGCTGTGCGCTCGACGGCACGGCTATCCGCATCAAACAGTTTCTTCCATCTACCGTAGTCTTCGTAGTTAAAGCGAAACCACTTCGGCAATGGTATGTCACTCTTGATCAGTACGGTGCCGACGGAAAGCGAATGTGCTCGATCACGTGTGGTCACCCGCCCCTACCTCATTCTCAAACTCATGGGCCATGGTTGCGGAAGAAGCAGGAGCATCAAGAGAGCCCCCACCAGCGCCATGTTCTTCATGAAGTTGATCATATCGGTCTGCCTCATTTGCGGGTCGTCCATCTTCCAGTAACTGTGGATCTGGAAAGAGACTGCTACTAGAAAGATGACCAGAAGAGCGATCCCGACTTTGGTGTACACACCGAGCAGCATGCTGAGTCCACCCGCCAGGAGAATGACGCCAGTTCCCGCTACGGCGAGCCTCGGAGATGGCGTTGCTTTGGCCTTCGCGTATTCGCTCATGGCATTGAGGTCCTTGAAATGGTTGAACCCCGCCATCAACCAATACGCTCCCAAGATGATCCTTCCAATCAGAAAAGCGATGTTCATGGTAGCTTCACATCCTCCATATCGAGATGCTATGGCTCGCAGGCTACCGGTAACAATTCATCAGAGGGATAACCCGATAACGGAAAAAGGCTCCTAGGAAGGAATCGAACCCAGGGCGGAGACTCTCATACGACCCTAGTACAGCCAAGACCGGCCGTGCCCAGCATCGCTCACATCCCGACGCGAACACCGACTTCATCCAGGTGTTGCAGCAGATCGTACGGGTCCTGGTACACGCGATATGCGCCGGCGCGTTCAAGTTCATCCTGTCCGTAGCCGCCTGAAAGAAGGCCAATCCCAAGAGCTCTTGCGCGCTGCGCAGCCAGCAGGTCCCAGACGCTGTCTCCGACCACGAAGGAGGTGTGGATATCTGTTTTCAGACGATCCGCTGCAGCCAGAAACAGGTCGGGATCGGGTTTTGCGCGCTGTACCTGATCGCGGGTAACGACCGGGACTTCGGGCCCAAGATTGAGCACTTGCAGAGTCTGTCGGGCAGAATCAATTCTCCCGCTGGTGGCGATCGCCCAGGGAACAGCGGCCTTGGTTAGGAAAGCCAGCAAATCCCGTGCGCCCGGAAGCGGTCGAACCTGGGCGGCCTGTCGGGCATATGCCTCGGCATGGCATCGCTGGAGTTGCTCTGCCTGTTCAGTATTTACTGGCTTTCCCGTCTCTCGCAGTAGTGCGCTGGCCAGTAGCCCACCGCTCATGCCGACACGGCGATGAATGCGCCACACGGCAAGTTCAATGCCGCAGCACTCCAAAGCTTCGCGCCAGGCCAGAACATGGTGGTAGACGCTGTCCACGAGCGTGCCGTCAAGATCGAAGAGGAAAGCTGGCAAGTTTCGCGCCTCTTTCATCCTTCTATCCCCTTCATCCGCTCGGGGTATGCCCGAAGGGTTGACCTGCGTCCATGCCTCAAGCAACCTTCTGCCCGGCCGGAGCCTCACTCGTGGCAGGTTTCTGTTCCGTACCCTGCGCCGCCGTTGTGGTTTGAATTGGAATTTGGCGCAGGTTGCTCTGAGCTTGCGGAACTGGAATGGTTACGTGCAACACTCCGTTCTGAAACTCGGCGCGCGCGTGTTCTGTATCCGCTCCCTCCGGTAAAGCGATGGCACGATAAAACTGTCCATATCTCCTCTCGGTTCGCCGGATTCCGCCTTCAGTTTCTTCCTGCTCAACCTTCCGTTCGCCTTGAATGGTCAAGAAGTCATCATTGACTTCGACCTTGACATCCCTTTCGGTGAGGCCGGGCAATTCGGCAGACACGATGAGATTGCCGTCCCGATAGGCTATTTCCGCAGCCGGCACCCATGCTGTACTCAAGAATTCATCGCCACGGCTGGAGAAATCGAGTCCCGCCTGCGAAAACACGCGGTTCATTTCCTTTTGCATTCTTCTGACCAAGGAAAAGGGATCGTCCTCAAAGAATCCAAGCGGATCGAGCAACAGGGATGGCAGAGTAGGCAGAGCAGCTCGGCGGGCCAACCCAGTCTGCTGCCCCTTTGATTCTCCTCTTGACGTGATTTGTGAAGTTGCCAATTGATTTGATTTTTGCGCTGACATTGTCTGCCTCCGTAGGATGGATTTTGAAATTCTAGGACTGAAAATTTCGGGCCAATCAGATGCAGTGACCCCGTATGGATTCATTGTTGCGTGATTGGGCACGCTTGCGTGCCCCTGTGGCCGGCTTCGACTCGGTCTGCGCCAATCTCGGAGAGCTCGCCCAAACATGATCAAAGACCAGCCGCGAAGAATTAACGAGACCCCCACAGCCAGGCAGACAAACCACGAGTCTAACCACGGCCGTGTCGTCCAAAACACCGCGCCCAGCAGGAGCATGACAGCTCCGTCAACCACCGCCCATGGCCAACTGCGAAACTTGAGGCGGAGTGCGGCGAGCAAACGAAAAAGGCCGACCACGGTGAAGAGACAGGCAAACAGTAGCGTCCAACCGACATCACCCGCAGCAGGGTGTGTGAGGATGAGCAAACCAATCGGAATGCCGGCGACGCCGGGAACGAGATGGAAAAAGAATGCGTCCGATCTGTGCAGGTACAAGGCGTGAACGGTTTCTGCGAGGCCGCTCACCAGGATGAGCCAGCCGAGCAGCATAACCACACTGCTGGCCGCAAAACCGAGTATCCCGAATGCCAGAACCCCAAGCATGATCAGGGTCGCTCCAAGCTCCGTACACCAACGCCAACTGTGGCGCAGGCTTCCAGTGTCCAGGAACACGACACTCGCGGGATTCTCGTGTGCACTTGAATTCTGTTCGCGTTTGATCATTTCGTGCGCCGTAGCTCGGAAATCTGATCGATGATCAGGATTCTCCCTCATCTTCATTTTCTGCGATTAGGAACCCGCCCGCGCTTCGTCTTTGCAGTCTCCTAGTTGCCGATGCTAGTGACGGGCTTTTGTCATGGCAATTCGTCGTGAGAATGAAGGGAGAGTCGGAAAAGAAGACTAGGAAGGCATCCCCCGTGGGTCAGAGAGAGTCATACGACTTCGGGGGTAGATTGTTAGACAGTTGCCCGCAATTACTTAAGTAAGGTGAATCTCTATCGGAGGGTGTGAAATTCTGTGGGTCGCTCCTTCGCCGCCAATTTGAGGACAGCGATGCATTTTCCGATAGTCTCACTCAGGGACCCAACGACGATTCGCCGAATCATTCGGAAACTGGAGCGGGAGCCCAAGCTGCGACACGAAATTTTCAGAGAAATAGCTCAGAAGCCGAAACTGCAAAAGGAAATACTCACGATCCTTGCGAAGCACCCCACGGCACTACGGAAGGTCATCATCGAGCTCGCAGCTAATCTGCGCGTCCGCCGAACCATCCTAGGGAGTGCCAGTCAACGGACTTGAAGAGGGTCTAACGTGCCGGGACCGTCTCCCTGTGTTCGATTCTTGCAGGAGACCGAAACACGTACAGATGTTTCTCATCCGAGCTCGTAGCCAGGGATAGCTTCTGCTTCTTCGCTGCTCGAAGGAGCGCTGCACGCAGATCTGCTTTCTTTTCTCCCGCCTTTACAAGGTCTATTTTGATGGCGCTATGTGGATCGAGCTTCGCCAAGTCGCTGAGGATATCAGAGACAATCTTGTGATGCTTGCCTGCGCGTCTGTTGGCTTCCCTCAGAGGAACGGCTGGAAAATGTAGCGCGCTTCTTTGAGTCTTCTTGGGCTTCATCCGCGTACCCTTTCCTTCGTCTGAGCTGTTCCATCGCAGCTTTGTGTAGCGGTCAGTGCACCGGGACCGTACGGGTTCAACTCGCCGTCCCACAAACGTATCTCATCGTACTCCGTGCACACACAACTTACATAAAAGTTGGTTCTTAGCGTATCACTGCGTCTCATTTTAAGTCGGCGTATTATTTAGCCGAAGTCCACCAGCCTGCATGATGCGACCGACAACCACTAACGCTTTCGACGTCAATGCCTTTTTTGTGGCTGTCGGGTCTGAGAGGAGGATCACCCACTATCGGAAGCGGCAGATCATCTTTTCGCAGGGTGATGAGAGCGACTCGATCTTCTATATTGAAAAAGGGCATGTGAAGCTCTCGGTAGTATCGGCCGAGGGCAAGGAAGCAATTGTCTCCGTTTGCGACGGGGGTAGCTTTTTCGGCGAGAGCTGCATCGAATCAGATTGCCCCGTCCGCTTTCATAGCGTGGTTGCTCTCACGAAGGTGGATCTCGTGAGAATTGAGCGCGCGGCGATCCTGCATCTCCTGAATGCCGGCGGCCCGGAAGCTCTCAGGTTCATTTCGTTTGTCCTCAGGCGCAACGCGCGAATCCAGGAAGAGTTCGCGAATAGTCTCGTGGAGCCAAGCGAAGAAAGGTTGGCGAGGATTCTTCTCTCCCTGGACCGGTTCAGACGGGAGGAAGATGGTGAATCGGTCCCGAGATTCAGCCAGCAGGCCATGGCTGAAATGATTGGCATCAGCCGACAACAGGTCAATGTTCTTATGAAGCGCTTCAAGAAGGGGGAGCTTGCTGCCGGCCCGGCAGGCTCGAGAGTTCAAAAGTCTCGGCACGACGTCTCGAACCAGTAGCCTGAAAAACTGGCAGCCGTGTATTACGACAAGCAACTCAAGAGAGAAGCCTTAGCCTACCAAGAAATGCACAGAAAGTTTGGTGGTTGTGTCGGCTTCTTGACTGTTTTCGACTGTGTAGTCTCTTCACAATGCACTGTGCTGGCGGAGTTCTCTTCGCGAGCGCGAACGAACCGAGCCAGTCATGTCAACCCTGACCCGACCTATCGCGGAGGGCCGTTTCGAACCCACCACTCAGTGTTGCTGCACGTCCGCTTGCTTGATTCACCATTCGTTGTTAAACATCGAAGTCCTGGCCGGTGTTCAACCCGTTTCGAGAAAGTACCAGAGACAATCGTGAACACTGTTGTTCGTTTGTAGCGGAACTCTGCCTCTGGAATGGCAGAGAATTGAACCGCCGGGATCCCAAAGAAGCGCCATGCGCTACCTATCGCATGCAAAAGAGGAAATATGGAGCATGGCATGGCTCGGAATCGCAGGCCGCTTCCATCAGGTGGGCATTATCCAGGTGGAGGTCCCGTCCAAACCGTTACGACTTCCGCAGGAGCGAGAATCCGAGAGACTCTGCTCAGGGCCAGTTCAGCTGCGTTGTTGGAGAGTAGGAGCGGCCAATCGAGTTCCGCGCTGGATAGTACGGAGGGTCTATCAGACATAGGAACCAAGAAATCGCTCACAGTCTTGGTTGCTGATAATCATCCGGTGGTGCGCGAGGGACTGGTAGCACTGATTAGTCGTCGATCCGACATGCAGGTCATCGCTGAGGCCAGTAATGGTCGTGAAGCAGTGGAAACGTTCTTCGCTCAGCGCCCTGACATCGCGCTTCTCGATCTGCGAATGCCCATGCTGGATGGCATCGACGCGGCTAGATCGATTTGTGAGAAGGATCCAACCGCGCGCATCGTTATCATTACCAGCTACCAAAATGAGGAGGACATCTATCGGGCATTCCGAGCCGGTGCCCAGGGATACATTCTTAAAGATGCCATGGTAGACCAGTTGGTCGAATGTATTCATGCAGTGGGAGACGGCAAAACATGGATCCCGGCAGAGGTAGGGGCGAAGCTTGCCAGGCGAATCGCAGACCGAGAATTGACTCGACGTGAAACTGAGGTGCTTCACGCCGTGGCCGCAGGCAAAAGTAATAAGGAAATTGGGTCCTCCCTCGACATCAGTGAGGGGACCGTCAAGGTGCACATGACGCACATTTTGGAAAAGCTAAAAGTCACGGGACGTACGGAAGCCATCAATGTGGCTGTGAAGCGGGGGCTGGTCCGCATCGACGGGCCGACTGACACGTGAACCGCGGGCCGAGCTAGTGGGACGTTGACGATGTGGGCGTGACCTAAAAGCCGTACAACCGCACCAGCCTTGAGTTCATCCCAGCAGCAGCCGCGATCCGCCCGCGGGCAAATGTATTGGAGAAGAGGTTATGAAGGCAAGCGCGTTCTCCAACACGTTGACGTCCAAAAACTCCGTCGGCAAACTCCCTGCCGCGGTTGGGCGCCTTCCCCGGTTATTTTCGGTGGCAAGCCTCGACACGGGCGCAAACGGTCCGTTCCCGGGGTCGCTATTGCAGACGCTCTTACGCAGCGCGCCGGATGGTACCGTGGTGTGCGATGGGCGGGGAGCCATAACGATGGTCAACGAGGGAGCAAAGCGGCTGGCGCAAATGGATCCCGAAGGAAAGACGCTGAAGATGGCGCCCAGCATCTGGGGGGAAATGTTCGATCCCAATGGCCATCGCATTCCAGCAGTGGAATGGCCTTGCACGAGAGCTCTGGCAGGGAAGGTTACGCTCGGCAGAGAGTGCCACATGGTCCGGTCCGACAACAGTTCTTACGACATCCTCTTTAGCGCGTCTCCGATCAAGAACACTTGCCGGCGCACAGTTGGTTCAATCGCCACGTTAACCGATATTACCGAGCACAAGCGAAAGGAATTGGTGCTCCGCGAACAGATGGTGCTGCAGGAGCGTGGCCGGATTGCCGCGGAGATGCATGACACCGTGGTGCAGAGTTTGAACGCAATTGTGGTTCAGCTTGAAGCAGCTGAAGAGGAATACCTTGAAGACCCGGAGCATGCCCGGCAGCGGCTGCGCCGCGTGCGTGAGGTTGCCCGCGAGAGCCTCGCGGACATCCGACGTTCGATGTGGACCTTGTCCGGTGAATCCTTCGAGAACGAAGACCCGGCAGCCGCGCTGGCGTTCTTTGCTCAGAAAGTCTTTGCGGATACTCCGGTCCACCTGGAGTTGCGTCTCGAAGAAGCTGCTTGCGGGTTGACCCCGAAAATGGGCCTCGGGCTCTTGCGCATCGGCAAAGAAGCCCTCGTGAATGTATGGAAGCATGCGCAAGCAACGAAGGTCCGTGTCGAATTGAATTACGGGAAACAAGACGTGCGATTGTCTGTACTTGATAACGGTCAAGGGTTCTTGTCTGTTCCACTCTCGAGTACCCAACGCGGCTTTGGCCTGTTCGGCTTCCAGAGACGTGCCGACAGCCTTGGTGGCAAGGTTGTGGTACATAGCCGGCCAAGGCGAGGGACGCGGGTCGTTGCGACCATACCCTTGCGTTTGCCTCGCTTGAGACAAGCTGCCTGATTACGTCGGGCTTTCCATTCGGGCCGCTTGTAGAGCAGGTCTAAAGCTGAAGTCGTACAACGGCATCGAACCCAGGCAGAATTCACTCCTACTCGTGCTTTCGGAATCTCGATTCATCCGCACGAAGAATTGTCATGGGCGCTTCCGGTCGGTAGCATCGGTGTCTCCGGAGACGAAGTACACGGCCACGTGCGACAAGCAGGCTATGAGTCTTGCGCACTGGACATGGAGTAACCCAACTCAGAGCAGAAACCGAAAAGATGAGGATGCCGCGCAGAGAACCAAGTGCGGGTATTCCGTCTGGGGGTGGCCGCAGTGAATGGCGGAGGTGCATGGTGAGCACAAGTAGCGTGCGACTTGCTGGCAATATAAGCGAGATCTCTCGGGCGGGACTCTATTCGGACCGACGAGAGCGAGTAACAGTATCCGTCGAGGGGGCCGAGCCACTCTATGCGGAGTTGCGGCTGCCGAACGACCAAGGATGGTCAGTGGGCCAGAAGGTGATGGTGGCGATTGTCCCGGCCGATTCTGGTGAGGGGTGGGATTCTATTACGTAGTTGAGGCCAGCATAGAGTTTTATGGAGGCTTGGTACGCTATCGAAGAGCGAGAACGGCAAATTGCTGTCTTGCGTGAGTCACGCAGGAAACGGCAGCGAAAGCAGGTATCGCACCCAACGTCTTTGTTCCAGTCTCTGCAAGAGCCAAATATCATATCTCCGCAGAGCATCAGGAGCCTAGCCGAGACCGAGTACAAAGGCCCAGTCGTGAGCCTTTACTTGCAGTTGAATCCCGAAAAAATGGTGCCTAAAGAAAAGGGACTGGCTCGATTTTTCCGTTCGCTAAAGAACGGTGCATTCGAGAAGCGAAAGGACTTCATTGCAGGGCTCCCCCGTCCGCAAAAAGAGAGTCTGGACCATGACCTGAAGGAAATAGAAGCCTTCCTGGCGGAGCGCCCTCTGCCAGCGAAACTCCGCTCAGTAGTCATTTTTAAGTCCGGCAAGGCGCTGAACCGAATTGTCGGGCTACCCGTTAAAACAGCGGACCATTTGGCTATCGATCCCGATCCCTACATCCTGCCACTGGAAG
>QIAH01000006.1 GCA_003225465.1 Acidobacteriota bacterium
CTCACCGCTATTTACTACACTGAAGTTCGGATAGCAGAACTTACATGGAATGTAGCCTGCTGCGATTGCGAGGGAAAAGAACTTGTAGGAGGAGTTTCCTCGCCCAGGATGACGCCTGCTATGCGTATACTCACCCCGCGGCATGAAGAATGGATCCGGGTTGGGACACTCAGGCGATACTATGAGTTGTCCACCAGCTCTTCCATAAGTCTCGCTGTACCGCGCCCTGTGTATGAGTCCACTGGACAGGTGGCCCACTCAAGCCCGGTGTTGGCTTGAGTGGGGTAGTTCTGCTCGATGCTTCAAATTCCGATCCATCTATCGGACACTAACTTGCGCCGCATCGAGATGGATGTCGGCGGGTGGCCCAGGTTTCGCGCTTTTCGAAACCTGGGATTCCGTTGGAACTGGCGACCGCAGACTGACGACTGTTACTGCTCGATGGGCAGTTGCGCGTTGGCCACGACCTGCCACTTTCCACCTTGTTTCTGGAAAACATGCAGGCTGCGGTGCGACTCGCTGATTTCCTTGCCCTCTTTCGTGCCCTTGGTAGTTCCGCGATGTGTCATCACCACCACGTCGGGGCTGAGCATCTCGAACTTGTATTCATCGGCCGTGTACGAACCGTTCTGCACGCCGGCGGCAGCAGTGGTGTTGGTCGTAGTCAGTTGCTGTTTGTCTTGCGCTTCCCCCTTGGGGCCGATGGCGAGGACGTGGTCGCCGATAATTTTGTCGAGCTTGGTGGTATCGCCTCTGGATCCGCCCCATTCTTTGTCGAGGGAGATCAGAGTCTGTTGCACATCATTCGGCACTTCCTTGGCTTGGCTGCTTATGACCGCAACCGTACATAACAATGTAATCGCGAGAATGCGTTTCATTCGGTGAGACTCCTTTAGATTGTTTTGTGATCGGGAAAACTACGTTCCGGGAATCGGTCGGGACTGGTAGAACTGGTTGCTGTTCCTGATTAACTCCGCGCCAAGCATACACCTTTGCGGTCGAAAAAGATGCATAGAACCAAGGCGGGTGGCGGTGGCCCACACAACCGTGGGTGCCCCATTCAATCGCGTTCTGTGCGATTGAGTGGGTAGCGATGCACCTTGCGGTTCCTGGTGTCCCGTTCGCTCGTCACAGAGCTTCTCCCGCAACCAAAGTAGCCTGCCAGAGTGCCTTCTTGGCTCAACGGCGTGGCGTTTGAGAGCCCACCTTAGCCAAAAAGAACGCGACGGTGGCTCACACAAACGCGTTCTGTGCGGTTGAGTGGGGTAGCGATGGTTCCCCTCTGTGTCCCCCCGTGTGTCCCTACCTGGTCAGCTTTCCTTCGCGCCCTTCGTGTCCTTCGTGGTAAAGCCTTTTGCCTCTCCCCCGAAAAACCAGTCAAGCACTTTCCACCCCAACCCAAAAATTCCATTCCCAATTTGGGACCACCCTCCCAACTTCCTCCACTTATTCCTTGACCCCACACTTCATCATCCCGCATCATAGATATAGTGGCTTACAATGAAATTATCTTATAGTTTTACATCCTTTGTTCTCAAGATTTTCCCTGTAAGCCCTTTCATCTCAAAGATTTTGACCTCCTTACCCGCGCAACTTCTTCATTCTGCTAGACCGCGGGGAAGGGGGGTGGAGCACTTATCGTGTCTTATTCCGTATATATCCCTCGCTGCACTCATATCAAAACCAACGGCACCCAGTGCGGCTCTCCGGCTCTTCGCGGACGCCGCTTTTGCTTCTTTCACAAAAACTGGCAAGGCCAGCGCATCCAGCTGAACGCCAAACCTGCCGACAGCCTTACTTTCACCTTGCCCGTCCTCGAGGACGCTGACTCCGTTCAGGTCGCCCTCATGCAGGTCATGCGCCTCATCCTCTCCGGCCAACTCGAGTCCAAAACCGCCGGCCTCCTGCTCTACGCCCTGCAAACCGCCGCAACCAACCTGCGCAACACGAAGCTCGAACCGTTGTTCCACGAAACCGTCGTCATCGACCCCGGCTCGGTCTCCGACACTGGAGTCGGCGACAACCAATGGCACTCCCGCGATTTCGAAGAAGAAGAGGAAGAAGGACAAGAAGAGGAAGAAGAAGACGGCGACGGCCTCGAAGTTGAGGACGATGACGACGACGGCCTCCCCGAAAACAACCGCGATACCTCGCACGTTCCTCCTCGCTCGACCACGTCAGGGGAAAGCCAAAACTCAGATGCCTGTGTGAAACCTCGCGCTGGCGTACAGAATGCGCCAGCCTGCCATCCCGCGGCTCGAAAATCACGGATTCTGGGGCGGCGCGTGGCCCACACAATCGTGGGCGCCCCGTTCAATCGTGCCTCTGCCAAGGTCGGCGCGATCTGTCCATCCTTGGCTCGCGCGGGCTTTCTCTGTAGAATCCGTCCGCGTCAGAGAACGACACACTGCGAACAAGGAGAACGTGATGAAACGATCGCTCGTTGTGATAGCTGTATTGGTAGTGGCGGCTTGGACGATAGGACGGCTTCAGGGACAAAGCGCCGATGGCAAGGTGGTGTTTGCTTCGCCCAGTCATGCGAAGTTCGAGGAGATGCCCAATGCCAAGGGACAGGTCTCGATGGCGTCCATTTGGGGAGACAGCAATACCGACGCACACGGCACCTACACGAAATTCGCGCCCGGGTACGACGCGGGCATGCATACGCACACCAACGACGTCTGGATCGTGGTGATCAAGGGCGCGTATCTATACAAGGACGATGCGGGCGAGAAGCGCGTGGCTGCGGGAGATTTCCTGCGCGTGCCCGGGGGACACAAACACTGGAGCGGCGGGGACAAGAAAGAGGGCGCGCTGTTTTATGAAGAAGGCTCGGGGAAGTTTGATTTCGTTCCGGCGAAGTAACGGAGAACCGAGAGGCGGGTGGGCCACACAATCGTGGGTGCCTCATTCAATCGCGTTCTTGCGATTGAGTGGGGTAGGCAGGCGGCCTGCGCTATCCGTTTCTCAAGGTTCGTCCGTCACGGACTCCATCCTACTTTTCCAATCCCCTGCCCAAGTGCCCTCGCATTTGCTACTAATCGCGAGAACTCCCAGGTTAGCGTCCAAAGAGCGGACGCAAACCTGGGGCACCGGGCTGCCACGTCTCGAACGTGCGTGGAGATTTTCGGGAGGTGCCGCCTTCGATCATGTGGACAGCACCTCCCTCACCTCTCCATCGTGGATCCGTCAGGGAGCAACCCCCGGACAAGAAATGTTGCCGGAAGTGGGTCACCTGCCCCCGACATGCACTTTCGTGTCTCGCTAAAGGTTACTCCCAAGTGTAAGAATCCCTACGTTGTCGGCCACGCAAGGTGAGGCAGGCATAGTTGTCCCCTTGCGATCCCCCTTGGAGGGCAACATGCGAGACATCCAGCAATTGCTGCGAGAAAAAGAAGAGGCCATCGAACAGCTCCGCCGAGAAGTGGAGGCCCTTCGCTCTGTGACTCCGCTGCTGTCTGAGACTGGAGTCTTTATTCCACGATCCTTCGTCAACCAAAAAGCCGGAATTGAGACCGACGCCGCCATTGGGGCGGCTCTTGTCACGGTAGGGCCCCTGCTTGCTGACGAAAAAGATGAGTTCGATCCTGGAATTCGGGCTCGCTTAGCGGAAGCTGCTGAAAACGATCTCAAGCTGAGCAGTACCAAGGGAATTTCACGTCAACTCCGGCGGATCGCGGCGCCCTTGCTTCGTCAGATGTGAGCTGGAAGACGGCTGGCCCACATCCCCATCCGTCTTTCATTCTTGTCATTCCGAGAAGCGCCTGCGACGAGGAATCTCTTCAGCCACTGAAACCGCCCCCCTCCCTGTCATCCTGACCGAAGTGAGGCGCCAGCCGAACGAAGCGGAAGGACCCCAGCACCGTCGCGGCCGGTAAGAATGTCTCGAACTTTCTCTTGTCGACTGTCTCTAACGCCATTCCGAGGAGCCGCGAGGAGGGATCTCTTGCGCGGCTGGATAGCGCCAGAAACGCTTTGCTCGAGTCTCCAGAGAGATGTAGCGTGCATTCGTTAAGCGCCCCGTTGCGGTCCTTGCCTCACAAGCCTTGCGTAAATCGCCAGGTGCGCGCTAGGCTTGCCTACCTTCCGGGGTGTTCAATTCGATAGTGAGGAGATCTCAGTGAGGAGCCACCTCGATCGCGGGATTCACAGGTCAAACATGCGGTTCCAACTCTGCGTGGCGACGGCCATTACTGCCGTCTTCCTGACAGCGGCGCACAGCTCTTCCGCACAAGCTGCCGGCAATCAAGATGGTTATCCTGCATTGGTGAAGCTCTTTCAGCAATGGAGGGAATTTGAGCATCCGGTGATGAAGAACAACGTCCCCGACTACAGCGCGAGCGCGATGGCGGCCAAGTCTGCGGCCCTGCAGCAATGGCGTAAGCGGCTGGACGCAATTGATCCCAGATCGTGGCCGATTGAACAGCAGAACGATTACAAGCTGGTGAAGGCCGAAATGAACGGGTTCGACTTCAATCTGAGAGTGCTCCGTCCTTGGGCTCGCGATCCTGCTTTCTATGTGAACGTGTTCTCATCCCGGAGTGATATTCCCTGGCGTGAAGGTCCTGTCCCGTACCCCGAAATCGAACTCTACAAGTATCACTTCCCCCTGGATGCCGAAGCCCAGAGAGATTTGACCGCGAAGATCGGCATGATTCCCTCTTTTCTTTCCGAGGCGAAGGAGAACCTCAAGGCAAGCAATGCGCGCGATCTCTGGGTCTATGGCGCGCAGGAGCTTCGCAATCAGTCTCACCTCCTGCAGTCGCTCGAAACTGGCACGCTCACCGTCCGCACGTTGGCCGAACACCAACAGGCCGATTTGACCGGGGCGAGCCCGGAGCTACGCGCCGCCGTGACCGCTGCCCGCCAGGCAACTGACGAATTCGTTGCCTGGCTGGAGAAACTGGCGCCCACCAAGACCGGGCCTTCTGGAGTGGGCAAGGAGAACTACACCTGGTATCAGCAGAATGTGCACTTCATTCCCTACAACTGGGACGAGGAGGTCGTTCTGCTACGGCGCGAACTGGAGCGCGCGCAGTCCGCCCTGCGCCTCGAGGAACACCGCAACCGCAACCTGCCTCCACTTGAGCCCGCCGGCGATGCCGCCGCATTCGACAAAATGACGCATGATCGACTGGATAAGTTCGTCGACTTTCTCATCAAACAGGAGATCATCCCCGATAAGCCTTACATCAAGCCGGCGCTCGCGGAAGAACTCGGCCATTTCATTCCGGAGGACCAACGGGTGTTCTTCGACCGCGTCACCCACCGCGAGCCGATGCTCCTTCTTTCCCACGATTATCACTGGATTGATCTCGGGCGGATGCGGGACGAGCCGAACCCTAGTCCGATTCGCCGCCAGGCCCTGCTCTCCAACATCTGGGACAACCGCGCGGAAGGCTTTGCCACCGCCTTCGAAGAGTTAATGATGCACGTGGGCTTGTACGACGACAATCCACGGGCTCGTGAACTGGTCTGGATCATGCTGGCGAATCGGGCCGCGCGTGGCCTCGCCTCGCTCTACGTGCAGGCCAATCAATTTACGCTGGCGGAGGCAGGACGGTTCCATGCCGAATGGACGCCCCGCGGCTGGGCCAAGTCCGGCGATTCGCTCACTGCATTCGAGCAGTTGCTTTACCTGCGCCAGCCGGGCTATGGCAGCTGCTATAT
>QIAH01000007.1 GCA_003225465.1 Acidobacteriota bacterium
CGCAGCCACGGTGGGCCAGCCAGTCGTCGCACCCGCGGATGGCGTCGTGGATTTCGCCGACTTCATGGGCGGGTACGGTCGAGCGATCATTCTTGAGCACGGTCACGGCATCGTTACGCGCTTCGGACACCTTTCCGGCTTCGCGGTTGCCTCTGGCCAGCACGTCCGCCGCGGCGACGTGATCGGCTATGTCGGCCTCAGCGGCCGCAGCACCGGTCCACACCTGCATTACGAGGTCCGCATCAACGACACCCCGGTGAATCCCTATAAGTATCTGCGCATCAACGTGGCGCACACGGGCGGATTTGCAGCCGGTAGCTAGTCGTCAGTCGTCAGTCTTCAGTCGTCAGCTAATCATTCTTGAGTTTGAGTTTCAGGCCTCAGGTTCTCAGCCCTCGGCTCTCAGTTTTCAGCTCTCAGTCGGCCCTCTTCTCCATTTACAAGAAACAGGCGGTATCGGTGAATTGAAGATCGATGCTGTGTATTGTGAGCCTTGTGGCGTAAGGGTGTTGCTGACGACTGACGACCGAAGACTGACGGCTATTGTCTGAGCCCCATCCACCGTTCCGACACTACCAGCGAATTGCCGGGGTTCTGGGGATCGTAGCGGATAGAAGTAGGCAGGCCGAGGCGGCAGGAATGCAGGTTGACCCACTGGCGCAGGTAGGTAATGTCCTGCGAAGCTTCGTAGGAGACGCCCGCGACGTCGTACTGGTAGATCAGCATGGTGGAGGTGCGCTGGCCGTCGAAGGGAAGCTCCTGCACGTCGATGACGGTGCCGTCGGTAATGCGCCCCACGCTATCGAGCCATTCCCGTCGCTTGCGCTCGAGTTCTTCCGCACTCTTCGGCTTGCGCCGTAGCAGAAAATACGCGCTGGATGCGATGGCTGCGCCACCGAGAATCAGACTGTAAATACGAAATGGATTCATGACCGACCGGAAGGAAACAGCCGCACACCGCGACAACTTCCCGATAGAACAGCATAAGCCGGAATCCTGAATCACGGAAGAGGGGACGGCGTTACGAACGGGCACGCCCAACCCGCGCCGCTCTGGCTATTCGTCGGTCACCGGATTTCGCAGGGTGCCGACTCCTTCCACCCACACTTCGATCACATCGCCCGCGACCACTGGCCCCACGCCTTTGGGTGTTCCGGTGGCGATAAGATCACCGGGCAGCAGGGTCATCACTTGCGCGATGTAGCGGATCAGCAACTCCAGCGGAAAAATAAAATCGCGGGTATTGCCGTCCTGGCGAATCTCGCCATTGACGGTGGTTTTCACGTTGATGCCGGCCCAGGGATCAATCTCGTCGGTGACGATCGGACCGACCGGGCAGAACGTGTCGAATCCCTTGGCGCGCGCCCATTGCCCGTCTTTTTTTTGCAAGTCGCGCGCGGTGAAGTCGTTGAGGCCGGTGTAACCCAGGATGTAGGGACGCACGTCGTCAGAGTCGGACAGTTTGTAGCACGGCTTGCTGATCACGACGGCGACTTCGCCTTCATAGTCGGTCCGTTCGGAAAGACGAGGGCGGCGAATCGTTCCTCCCGACTCAATCAGCGAAGTGGTGGGCTTAAAGAAAAGCAGAGGCTCGATCGGAACTTCATTGCCGAGTTCATTGGCATGCTCGCGATAGTTGCGTCCGACGCACACAATCTTCGACGGGCGAACGGGCACGCTCAGCTCAGCTTCGCTTAAGGGGATGCGAGCCATTTGCTTGGTGCGCAGATCCTCCATATCGCCTCCTACTTCTTCAGGAGGCGTTACCAGCAAGCGAGTGATTTCGTCTCGTCCCGCGACCGATTCGACCAGGCCATAGCGCACGTCACCGTTCAAATGAAAGCGGCAATATTTCATAGAAATTTATCTAAACACAAAGGGTGCGAAGTCACACGAAGGAAATTGTGCGCCGACGAAAATTATGAGCACGGAAGCCGCCGGTCACGGCGCTGGCGGAACACTTTCCGACGCTTCCTCAGAACGGGCACTCTCATTGCCACGCCCATCCACTGCAGATATCGCGTATAGATAAGCCTTTCCGGCCGAAACATTCGCGTCACGGAACGCAGGCGTCTTCACCGGTTCTGTGTTGATCTTTACCGGCGGCCCGCCTGGTTCGTGGCGATACACGTTGTATCCAGCGAGGTCGGCATCAGTGTTCGGAGCCCACACCAGGTCAATGAAGGGCGGTTGTCCGGGGCCGGAGAAAACAGCCTGCAGCCCGGTAGGCATGGCCGGTGGATAAACATCATTCGTGAAGACTTTCTGGGGAGTTGAATCGTCCCCTTCAACGGTGGCTATTATGCAATCGGAATTAGGGCCACTCCCTTCCTGAGATGGCGTTCGGGGGCAAGGCCCATTGCCCGGCGGCAATATCACCACGGTCACGGGGGTGATCCGGTACTCGTAAGTTTTCTGCCACTCGATCGTGCGGTCTTCAAAGCGGCCGGCTGTACATTCCACATCGGCGAGGGCTACGTCGGTGCCGCTATCGGGCGTGCGTCGATAAATCCGATCGATATAGCGGAGATTTGACAAGGGATTCTGAGATTGATCGCAGTTCCAAGTGAGCACCACGCCATCCGCTGTGACCTGCGCACGAAAGTTCGTTGGGGGCGGCAGGGTCGACGCAAGCGGGACATGCACCTGGTTCGACAACCCCGCGCTGCGCCCCTGCAGGTTCAGAGGCCCTACCGCATAGGTCGCCATCCTGGTTGGGTTCTGTTGCTGAGGTTCTCGGGGCAGCGTGTCCACGAAGCTTGCTTGCACCTTGGTATTGAAGGCACTTTTCTTCTCTGGAGCATTCGCGACTGGCCCCACATTCCCGACCGGCGTGCCGCAGGTGCTCAGCAGGGCTTCGACCCCGCGGCAAATGTGCGTCGGCCCCGGATGTCGCACAGTCTGCCGGTCCATGGTTTGCGTGGGCACGCTCCAAAACAAATAGACGTGGTCGCCCTTGCGCAGGGCGCGCAGATCGGTGGGTGGCTTGGGCAACTCGAGTGAGGGAGGCAGCGGCGCCTGCACCGAAGCGCATCCCGCCAGCAAAGCAGCGAGCGCGAGTACCGCACTCCAGCCGAAGAATTTGCAGGGCGAACTCATCCAAGAGAACAATCAGCGTAACATGCGGAAGAATTCACCACAGAGGGACAGACAGAAAACCAACCTGGGCGCGTTTGAAAACGAACGATAAGCAATTTGCCTTCGGAAACTGTCCGACCCTCGCCTCCGAAACCAGCTCTTCTCTGTGTCTCTGTGACTCTGCAGTGGAACTCCGCGCTAATTGCCTAGCCCACCAACTCCTTCGCGGCGTCGCGGAATACCTTCGTGTGCTGGTCGATATCTTCCTTCGACGTCACCGGTGACATCAGCGCCATATTGTGGAAAGGCGTCAATAGAATTCCGCGATTCATGGCATAGAGGTGCATGAAGCGCTCCAACTCGAAGTCCATCGCGTCATGCGCCTCGGTTCCATTTCTGGGCGTTTGCGGCGCAAACAGATACTCGGCACGACAGCCGAGACGCGTGACCGTCCATGGCAAATCGAACTCGCTAATTGCTTTCGTAACCCCTTCCGTCCAGCGCTCCGCCATAGGAATCATGCGATCGAACGCTTCCTTCGTGAGTACCTTCTGCAGCGTCGCACGCATGGCTGCCAGTGATAGTGCGTTGCCAGCAAGCGTACCGCCGATGCCGCCGGTATCGCAGTCTTCCAGATTCTGGCGCTCCAGGATGCACTGCGCGACTTCAGCACTAAAACCGTAGGCAGCTCCGGGAACGCCACCCGCAATCGGCTTTCCGAAAACCAGGAAATCTGGCTCCAGATTTTCCGCGCGGGTATAGCCGCCCGGACCGGCGCAGATGGTGTGCGTTTCATCAATAACCAAAAGCGTACCGTACTTGCGCGTGATCTCGCGTAGAGCCGCATGGTATCCGGGCTGGGGCAGCACGATGCCCACGTTCGTCAAGGCCGGCTCCGCCAGGACACAGGCGATGTCTTCTCTCTTCAGTGAGGCTTCGAGTGCACGGAGGTCGTTGAATTCGACGACAGTTGTGGTCACGCTGGGATCGACCGCAGGCCCAATGTTTCCGCGACGTGCCTTCGCTACGCCATCGGCAAGCGTAATAAAACTCTCGTCCACCGTCCCGTGGTAGCACCAATTGAACACCAGAATCTTCGGTCTTGCCGTGATGTGGCGCGCCAAGCGAATAGAGAAGCGATTCGCATCGGTCGCGGTGAGGGCGAATTGCCAGTACGGCAGCCCAAACCGCTTCTGCAACTCTTCGCCCACGACAATGGCGTCTTCGCTTGGCAGCATCAGGGTGATGCCGCGCCGCGCCTGCTGCTCCACGGCCGAAACTGTGGCAGACGGAGAGTGTCCTGTCATGGCTCCGGTATCACCCAGGCAGAAATCGACGTAGCGGTGGCCATCGACATCGAAGAACTCCGCGCCACGCGCCTCGCGCACAAAGGGAGGAAACGCACCGGCCCACTTCGCCATCCAGTTCATGGGCACGCCACCCAGCAGGGATTTGCGCGCGCGCGCAAACAGCGTCGCAGATTTCGGCCGGTCAGCCACGAACTTCTGCTGCTCGCGTTGCATGAGAGATTGCAGACGTGTGCGGTCAATGGTGCGCATGACTCTCCTGAGCTTTCGCGAAGTTGGGAGTGTAAGCGGGTGGAAGTGAGCGGTGCAAGTGTGCTGACTTGAAAGAAAAGCCACACGTCCCGAAAGCGCAAGACGTGGGGCACCCCACTTTGAACTCGTTACAGGATGTAGCGCGACAAATCCTGGTCCTTCACGATGTCCGATAGCATCTTGCCGACATAAGCCGCATCGATGGTGATCTGCTGGCCCTTTTTCTCGGGTGCCTCGAAGCTGATCTCGTCGAGTACGCGCTCCATGATCGTGTGCAGGCGGCGCGCACCGATGTTCTCCGTGCCTTCGTTTACACGGAACGCGAAACGGGCTACTTCCTCGAGCGACTCGTGTGTGAACTCCAGCTTCACGCCCTCAGTCTCGAGCAGGGCCGTGTACTGTTTGACCAGCGAGGACTTGGGTTCCGTGAGAATCCGGATAAAGTCGTCCATCGTTAACGACTGCAGCTCCACCCGGATCGGGAAGCGCCCCTGCAGTTCGGGGATCAAGTCACTCGGCTTGGAAACGTGGAATGCGCCCGCGGCCACGAACAGGATGTGATCGGTGCGCACCATGCCATAGCGCGTGTTCACAGTGGTGCCTTCGACGATGGGGAGGATGTCGCGTTGTACACCTTCGCGCGAGACATCGGGGCCGTGCCCGCTTTCGCGCCCGGCAATCTTGTCGATTTCGTCGAGAAACACGATGCCGGAGTTTTCCACGCGATCGATGGCGGTGCGGGTGACCTGGTCCATGTCGACCAGGCGCTGCTCCTCTTCCTGGATCAGATATTCGAAGGCTTCGTTCACCTTCATCTTCCGCTTCTTGCTGCGCTGCCCGAATATGTTGGGCAACATGTCCTTGATGTTGACGTCCATCTCTTCGACACCCTGGTTCGAGATGATTTCGAAGGACGGGAAATTGCGTTCGCGGACCTCGAGCTCCACCATTCGCTCGTCCAGTTTGCCTTCGCGCAGTTGCTGACGCAGCTTTTCGCGGGTGCGCGATTGCGAGTCGCTCACTTCAGTCGAGCCCTCGATTACCACGCCGCCGCTGGTTGATTCCTGGGCGCGGGGCGCCAAAGGCGGTAGTAACAGGTCAAGCAATCTCTCTTCCGCGTTCAGTTCGGCTTTGTCAGCGACGTCTTCGAGCTTTTCCCCCCGGATCATGTCGATCGCGATCTCGACCAAATCCCGGATCATCGACTCCACATCTCGACCAACGTATCCCACTTCCGTGAACTTCGAAGCCTCGACCTTCAGGAACGGCGAATTGGTCAGCTTCGCCAGGCGCCGGGCGATCTCGGTCTTGCCGACCCCGGTGGGCCCAATCATGATGATGTTCTTGGGGATGATTTCCTCGGCGAGATCGGGCGTGAGCT
>QIAH01000008.1 GCA_003225465.1 Acidobacteriota bacterium
GTCAAGAGCAGCGGAGCTTTGGGACGTCCCGTGCGCATGTTTCCTCCTTATAGAGGAATACGCATGGGCCGCGCTATTTGTTTCAGTTATTTCTGTTACAGGACACTAGATCTCATCGAGGTATTTATGGCCAGCACGATTGGAGAGCCGAGGCGAGGCGCGTTGGACGGCACCCTGGCACGAGTAACGCTAGTGTCTGGCAAAGGAGCTTTGGGGCGCCTCGGTTCCATCCCGACTCGCTCCCGCCATTTGGTTCACCCTTCCACAAACGTGGGTTTAAAAATCCAGCCGGGGACGCCAATCCAGCCAACAACTTGCCCGGGATCTTGTATTCCGCTTTAGTTTGCTTTCATTCGTCCTATTTTGCGGATGCGGCCAGGGTTGCGGGGTCCAGCTCAACGAGCACCCAGTAGCCGTCGTGGGGCGGAACAGGAAGCGGAGTTTCCTTGTTGGTATAGGACAAGTACAGCGTTCGCATCAGGCAGAAGGCGAAGCCGTCGGGCCGAGTTTCCGTTTGCGCGTTTTCCGCACTGCCGTTTTTTCCGACCTGCACGAAGAATTCAAATTTGTGTGCGTCGCCGTTGGACTCCTTCAGGCAAGTCTGCTCGTAGCCGGTTAATTTTTGCTCCAGCTCCCTCCGATAAGTCTGGCCTTCCGGAGTCTGCATATTTTCTTCGGCTTCTTTGCGAGTGGCGCGGGCGCGAGCTTGCATGGGAGCGGCTCCGGCAGCGGTATCCCGGTTTTGCTTGAACCATGCCTCGCTGGTCCAGAGTTCCTCATTCCAATTGTCGCCGATGCGCTTGAACGCGGGATCGGCCACCTGCCAATCGCCAGACTTGGAAGCCATGAGGGCAAAAGAATTCACACTGATCATGGATGTGCCGTATTGCTTCTCGAGGGCAGTGAAGCCCTTCTGCAAGCGGGGCCAGGAAAAGTGGCCGAATTCGGATTCCTTGCAGGCGCAGAGTATTGCCTCGGCGATCTGGAAATACAGAATGTCACCGGCATCGCCTTTCACACGATTGGCCGATTCCTCCGCAAATCGCGCAGGATCGCCTTCTTCTCCACTCCACTTGGGCTGCAAGTAGTCGGTGTGAATACGGTAGTAATACTGGTACCCCGGCTCAAACGCGATCGCTTGCTGCAATAAAACATAATGCTGGGGAAGATCCCAGCTCTGTCCCCGTGCCACTTTTTGCATCGCGACATACCAGTCGGGACATTTGGCGGGAGCGGCTTGATCGAGAATCGCCTTTGCTTTTGAGATGCGCTCGCCAAACAGCTTCCAGCCACTGTCGCTCACGCTGTCGGAATAGCCGTCCCCGCGTGCATCCCAGGCATAATTGATGTAGGACTCAGCGAGGACAATCGGGGCGGTGACGGAGCGAGGATTCTTGTGTTTCCAGCGGTCGACAAGGTCGAGATGATGGCGCCAATCTTCCTGTGTAGGATGACCGGGCCGCGGAGACTCGAGTCCGACGTAGAATTGGCGAAGCTTCCACGCGCCTCCGGAGAACCTTGTTTTGCCGGCGCGCGCTGCGTCGGCGAGGCAATCCAGTTCCACGAACTGTTCCTCTTTCAGCAGTTGCGAAATCGCATTATAGTATTCATCCAAGGCGTGAACATTGGTCGCGGTATCGAATGGGGCGTCAGAAAACGCGCATGGCCGGGCGGCGGATTGCCCTTGCCTGTCGGTCGCAGCCGCTCGAACACCATGGAAAAGTATGAGTAAAAGTATGGCTATGCTGCTCATGCGGATAGCGGCGGACACTGTCTGGAAAGTGCGGGCCGCCGCAGTTTGCTCCCTTATACCGATCGTAGGAACAATGTTGGTTTGGCTGCCGACCGGTATTTACCTCATGGCCACCGGTCATCTCTGGAAAGGAATTATCCTGATCCTGTGGGGTGCCCTGGTGGTGGGCACGATTGACAACATCATTCGGCCGCTAGTCATTGGCAGCAAGGTTGAGCTCCATCCGCTTCTGTTGCTGTTCTCATTGCTAGGCGGCCTTCAAGTATTTGGATTTATCGGAATATTTATCGGGCCAGTGGTCATTTCGTGATCGCCGTCCTGATCATCATGCTGCGAGAAGAACTGTCAATGCCGCCTAATTTAACTGACACCACCATATTGTGACGTGCGTCCCGCGGCGAAGTTGAAACGTTGCGCCGGGACATCTTGAACATGCCAGACGGATTTATCAACAGTTGCCCTCGAATCCGATTCCCAACGAGTCCAGATATACTCGCAAGCTAATGATGGCTATCGATGTTCCAGAATTGCGTCGAAGGGCAGAAGCGGGTAGTTGTGCGGCCCAATCCATGCTGGGCGGCTGCTACTTATACGGGTACGAAGTCGAGGTCGACTACAAAGAGGCATTCCGGTTTCTGTCGGCAGCCGCCAATCAAGGCTCTTCACGAGCCGTCCTCAATCTGGGTCGGATGTATGCAAAGGGTTTGGGAATCAGTCAGGGCGTTCAGGAGGCAATTCGTTTGTTTGAGGCGGTTGGCAGACCTTCCAAGAGTACGGATGCTTTTGCTGCGCGGATCGAACTTGGCCGAATCTTTTCTCGTGGTGTAGGCGTACCCGTCTATAAAGACGCTGCGCTCAAGTGGTATGCAGCTGCTATTGAAATCGGTGGGGATGACAACGACGATGCAGAAAAGCTACGCGAAGCCCGTGAGTATGTGGACCAAGCGGCATCCTAAATTGATGAGATCAAGTGTTTACATTCAAAACCCCCTCACCGAGGTCAACGAGTGAAATGAGGATGTTTCACCAGCGACTGCGTTCGCGAAAAGCTCCGTTGGCAGTTTCACTCAACTTTCGCTACCATCTCTGCGTATGGGCGATTTGGCGCAAGCACAACGAATGGATGCGAGACGTTAATGAACGCCAGCGAAATTTCGTCTTCCCCGATATGGCTCGAAATCTAGGCGAGTTCTGGTGAGGTATTTACGAACAGAAACTCAATCTTGAGGAGAATGCACCGCGCGAAGTGGATCTCCAAGACCTCAAAAACTGTTCACTGATGAAATCAGATTTCGCTCAGTGAGAATTGGTCCATTTTGGTCAGTGAGTGCAATGGCGATTTTTCACCAATTGACCGCAAGGGTTGTGATTTTTGCACTCGGGAGTTTTTCAACATCTCTAACGACGCCGGCCGTGTCAAGGGACTTGGTGCTGTTGGTTTTATGATTTCGTACACACTTATCACGTCAGCGCAAACGCACTGTTTCCCTTCGAGAAACCAACCTTGCTTCTTCGCTGATTTATATCCAACCGCATGGCTCGGCCCGTTCGTCTTCATCATTGTGGTGGGTTGCCCACCAGACATCTCTCCGGTCACGGTCGATCATGATGTGTTATTCAAACTCCCCTCCCTTCGGGGAGGCGGGTGGCCTATTCAGTTAACCCGGTCACTGCCGTGCAGGACCACTGTTGAAATCAGGCATCCCCGCATGGGCTTCCCCTTTCTGTCGCAACTTTCCGCGACGGCAGAACTCTTCGTAATCAATCTGGTCGCGCATCATGATCCATAGCCGGATTCCCAATTTGCGCGCCACTGCGATCCGCGCTTTGCCCATGCCTTTTTGGATGAGCTTGCGCCGATAGAAGCGTTTCAGCTCCGGGTCCTTCCTCACCGCATGCAGCGTTGCTTCGGTCCACAGGTAGCGCAGTAGGGAATTGCCTTCCTTGGTCATCTTTCCCAGTCGTTGGCGCCTCGATTTTTCGCCAACCGGGAGGAGAGAATCCGACCAGGGTTGATACTACAGACAGTCGCAGTCTCAGTGCGCCAGAGCAGCGGTCCAGTTGGTGGTCAGGACCAGGGGCGAGGCATTCGGCTCCTCGACTGGGAAGGCAACGAGCCAGCGCTTTCCATCCGGAGTGGGAAAAATGCCGACAGAACTGCCGAAGGCACGGCCTCCGAAAAGCTGGCGCGATTTGCCGACGACGAGGTTCGATCCGTCAATCTGCAGCTCCGTCGACATGACGCGAAAGTCCGGCGTGATGTAAAACAGCTCCTTGGGCGTGGGCCAGAACGGAGTCACCCCACCCACGGTTGAGATCTGCCGCTTGGCTCCGGAGCCCGGAAAAGGAATCACATAGATTTCAGCGCGTCCCGATTCGTCCGACGAGTAAGCGATCCACTTATTATCTGGCGAGAACATACCCCAGGAGCCATTGCCCGGACTCTGCATCACACGGAACGGCTTGCGTTCGCCGAAGAGCGGAATGGCCCAGACCTCGGAGCCGTGGGTCTCCTTTGCGAACAAATCAAAGAGAAGATACCGTCCGTCGGAAGACCAGCGATCAGGCTCCTTGTCGCCCGGGGTGGTCAGCAACGCCTCTTCGCTGCTGTCGCCCCCTACCGATTTCACATAAATGTCTTCCTGTCCTTTGCGATTGGACGCGTAAGCTATCCTCTTGCCGTCGGGAGACCACGCCGGATAAGTATCACTGCTATCTCCAAAGGTAAATGGCGACGCGGTATCCTGATTCAAGTCGTAGAGCCAAAGCTTGAACTTGCCTTGACGCGGATCCAGAACAGGTGCCATCGCGCGCTTTCCATCCGGTGAAATGAAAGGTATCGAGATGAATCCAGGAGAGCCCACCGTGGAGACCTTATTTCCGTCTTTGTCCAACCATGTGAGCTGGCTCTGAAAGGCGCGCTGATACAGGAGCAAACCGCTGGCCGTCGCAGAGAAACTGACGTCTCCGGCAAACACCGATTCAGCTACATTCTGGGCGGGTCCCGTAGTGCGCAGCTTCTTCGCGTCGAAGGGTTGAGCCACCAGGTTGTCGCCGCGCAGGTACAAAAGATAGCCCGGATCGACATAGTTGGCCCCGCTGTTCTCATTTGGCACAACGAGTTGAACGGCGCCGGTATCCAGCGAGACCACAAAGATTCCGGAACCATCATTCGCAGTGACGAGAAAATGTTTGCCGTCGGGCAGAAAACTGGGGCGGCGGTAATCTGCGGCGTCCTTGTCGGACACGGGAATGAGGGTCGGGGAGCCGCCTGACGCTGGAACCCGAACAAGCCCTCTGCGCCCAGTAGAGACGACGATCACTCCTGTGGGGCTCCAACTGCCTCCATAGATCTGCCAGGGTATGTCGCAGATGGCTTCGGACGGACCGCCGCCTGCCGGAATCTTTCGGAGCTTGCCGTCCACTGCGAAGAATGCGATGAAACGGCTGTCGGGAGACCAGAGGGGCAAGACTGCGCCCTCGGTTCCTTCGAGCGGCTGCGCGCCATTGCTGGCCAGCCGGCGAATCCAGAACTTGGGCCGGCCTTGTGAATCGGCAAGATTCATGACCACCTGTTTTCCGTCGGGAGAAAGGACTGCAGAACTTCCTGCAACGAGCGAATTACCGCTCGGGAGATTCAATGCGACGCGCATTAGAGGCTGAGGTGGACTGGGCGTGAGAAAGAACCCGAGCGCTCCTCCGGCGACCAGCGCAAGAACCAGCGCGGCACGGCGGAGGAGTGCGTTGCGCGACCATCCGCGTGCAGGAACAGCGACACCTGCTCGCGAGCCGCCTTCTGCGATCCATCGAAGTTCGCTGGCCAGGTCGCCGGCGCTCTGCCAGCGTTCCTCAGTATCCTTGTTCAGGCATTTTCGGATCGCCCATTCCAAGGCAGGCGGCGTCAAAGGCGCAATCGTTGACACTGGCGCCGGCTCAGTTCCCATGATGGCCGCCACTACGCTCGCCGTCGATTTGCCATCGAAGGCGCGCTTCCCGGTGGACATTTCGTAGAGCACGCACCCGAGCGCAAACACATCGCTGCGCGCGTCCGCTTCCTTGCCCTCAAGTTGTTCCGGAGCCATGTACTGGAACGTGCCCACGACCATCCCTTCGGCGGTCAGTGGTCCGTGCGTCATCGTGGCAGCGATCGATGACGAGACTTTCGCCGGCGTTGCCAGCGGCTTGGCCAGGCCGAAGTCCAGAACCTTAATACCGGACTTCGTCAACATCATGTTATCCGGTTTGAGATCGCGGTGGACAACTCCACGCCGATGCGCCTTGTCCAGCGCATCGGCGATCTGAGCACCATATTTCAAGACTTGATCAGGCGGCAGCGGTCCCTTCCGGAGGCGTTCACCGAGGGTCTCCCCTTCGAGACACTCCAGCACGCCATCGTGCTCGCCGATGTCGTGTAAGACGCAGATGTGAGGATGAGACAATTGCGAAATCGCGCGCGCCTCGCACTCAAAACGTTCCCGGAGTTCCCGGCTTTGGGAGAGATGTTCGGGGAGGATCTTGATGGCGACGTCGCGGTTGAGCCGGGAATCGCGGGCGCGATACACTTCACCCATACCACCCGCACCCAACGGGGACAGAATTTCATAAGGCCCGAGCCGGATGCCAGAGGTTAGCCCCATGGCGCGGAATTATATACGCTGGCCAGCAGTACTGCATCGTATTGCCAAATTGGCGGCTGTCAAACGTTGTCGCCGATAATTCGCACACTTGGCAAATGGCGGCGCATTTGGCAACCGACCTGGAGATGCGGCGGCAACGAAGTCGCTGCTGACGATTCCGGAGCAAGTACCGACCCCGCGCGCTGTCTTCCTCTCTTGGGAAAGCACTTTCTGCAGCCTGAGCTCCAAACCCGATCTCGTCGCATTTCTCCAGTTCTACCTCGAAAGTTTTCTACAGATGGGACGTGGGGATGTATCTCTATTTTCTGAACCATCGCAATTAAAGCCCGATGCATCATAAGTGCTCCCCAGGTCGGTGCGTCTCGAGTGCATTGTTTTCGAAAGCTGAGATTTGGGAAATAGAGGTGCCGCGGCTAGTCCGACGGCGAGGAGAGGATAGAAATGGCAGGGCAGTTCGCGATTGTGACGGGAGCATCCAGCGGTATTGGACTTTCACTGGCAAAAGAACTTGCGGCACGTGGCTACGACTTGGCAATTTGCTCATCTGGCGAGCGACTGCAGGAGGCTGCAGAGGAACTGCGTTCGCAGGGCGCGCGGTTACTGAGACCCTGGCGGACTTAGCGACCCACGACGGCGTGAAACAATTCTGGGATCAGGTGCAGTCCCTAAGGCGGAACATTGATGTAGCTTGCATCAACGCAGGCGTGGGCGTCGGTGGGCTGTTTGCGAAGACAGACTTGGACGCCGAACTGAATATGGTGTACCTAAACTGCGTGGGCACAGTGCAGCTCGCGAAATACGTGGTTCAAGATATGCTCTCGCGCAATGAAGGCAGAATTCTGTTCACGTCCTCCATCGCCGGAGAGATGGTTGCGCCCCGTGAAGCGGTGTATGCAGCCACGAAAGCCTTTGGATTGTCTTTCGCCCACAGTCTTCGTTACGAATAGCGCGACACCGGGGTTTCGGTGACCGCTCTCCAGCCAGGCCCCACGAACACGGATTTCTTCCACCGCGCCGGCATGGACAACACGGAGGTTGGATCCGAAGGAAAAAACGAATCTCAACCGGACGATGTAGCGCGCCAAAGTATCGAGGCGCTCCTATCGGGGAAAGACCACGTCTACACAGCATCTGCGAAAACCAAGGTTGAAGCCATGTTGGCAAATGTCACGCCCGGCAGCGTGAAGGGTGCGATGCACGAGAAGATGGCCAGACCCAAAGCCAGCTGACCACCGTCCCATCACAATTCTCAGTAGAAGCGAAACCTCTTCAGGAGTCGGAAATGTCGAGAGCATTGAACGAAAAACCCAACGCAGAGCCACTCCCAACTTTAGCAAGTGCGGGAGTCACTCTGAATGGCCGCTATTTGCCGCCGCCGGAGGATAAAGACGGGAAGATGTGGGTAAGGACGAGTGCCTTGATCCATGCCAGTGCCGAAGATCTTTACAACATGTGGCGCGATGTCGAAGCGGCACCTCTGTGGCAAGAGCAGATCGAAAAGGTCACTCGAACGGGTGAGACCACCTCTCACTGGGTAATGCGACCTGTAGCCAATAGTAGCGATAAGGACAAGGACAAAACCGTCGAATGGGATTCTGCAATTCTGCAAGATGAACCTGGGCGGCGCATTGCGTGGAAATCCATCGGGGGCGAATCGCACAATGCGGGTGAGGTTGTCTTCGAGCCCGCGCCTGGCGGTCGAGGAACTATGGTCACCGTTCTGCAGGAATTTCGAATGGGCAAGTTAGCCAGCGCATGGGAAACGATCGTGGGCCGAAATCCGAAGCAGGCTGTGATTGAAAACCTCCGTCATTTCAAAGCTCTTGCGGAGACAGGTGAAATCCCGCGGACCCAAGGCCAGCCTCACGGGCCACGAGGAATGATCGCTGGCATCAAGAAATCAATGTACGACGAGGAGACCAAGGTCCCGCCCGGACTGCATCGCAAAGCGAGTTAGATAAGGGCAGTTTCGCGTAATTAATTTTTAAATTGGAGTTCAATTATGAAAGCGCTCTGTTGGATGGGAAGTGGCAAGGTTGAGGTTCACAACGTCAGCGAC
>QIAH01000586.1:0-474 GCA_003225465.1 Acidobacteriota bacterium
GAGATACTCGTACTGGGTGAGTCGCTCAGTACAGATAGCTAACTCCTCGGGCGTAAACAACGGATGCCATTGTGGGTTGTCATGAATCAATGCCTCAACTGTAAGGTCTAGGCGACCTCGCTCCCAGAGTGCGGTGTAGCCTTCAGAGACATTCATCGAATGTAACAGGATTCGCGCAGTTTCCAGGTGGTGGGTAATGGCCGCTGTCTTATTTCGGAGGCGCGGCGGTATGCTTCAGTGGCCAGCGCTTGTCGATTGTCATCATTAATTGGATGAACCTGAAAGGATTGAATCTTTATCGCGTACCGGGAGTCACAATCCACTCAACGCGATGCATGGGGATGAAGACAACCGGATTCTGTAGGTCGGAAGCTACCACTTGAAAGCCTCCCAACAGAGCCCGAGCAAGCGGCTCACTGGGCAACCAGTAACCGGTCTCGTCGGAATGTGCCACTATCACGTGCAAGGCGTTTT
>QIAH01000586.1:503-3444 GCA_003225465.1 Acidobacteriota bacterium
GGTCTGTTGCTCAAGAAGGGAGGTCCGAATAGTTTTGGCTGCTCCGCCATCGGCTTTCTCGCTTTCTGCAGGATTATAATTTCAGCCATTCACCGGCCAACGCTTGTCGATCGTTCTTATTATCTGCCCCCGCAAGAGTTAACTCCCAGGCCTGCCTCAGCTCCGGGAACAACGCGTTTGTCTCTTCCACCACTTCAAATCGTATCCTTTCCATTTAGTTTACCCGCTCGGCGCTGTACAGGTACGCACTCGGCGTCGCGCCCGAGTTGGCGATCTGAGCGCCAAACCCGCCGAACTGATTCGTATTGCCCTCATGCGACGGCGACCCTTTGGGTGATTGTTGTAATCAGGCGTCTCTCCGAGCAATTCGGCGGCTATCGGGCAACCACGAGAAATTATAGACACTGTCTGGTGCCTTGAGATTAGGAAAGGCCACGACGGTATCGGAGCCATCGGCAAGCGAGTGAAGATGTAGCTCTCTAGGCGTTCGGTTTCAGCTTCTCGCACTGATTACTCAATCTCGCCACTCCCAACCACTCTGGATTATTGTCAACCTCTGAACCATTTTCATGAGATTTCGCGGGCACGTCGTGCCCTGCACTACAGGCGTGGCTGTTGAAAAAGGACGGTTGGGAAAGAGTTGTCGTTGGTTGTGGTGACCGCCTCGCAGGCTAGAACGAGCGTGAGGACAGGCTTCCACGATGGAACTTTAGGCGCCACCGTAATCGTTCCCCCTCCAGAACGGCTAAGATACGCGCGGCCGCGTGCTTTCCACTATGCTGTTTTGGGTTTTATCCGGACGTGGACCGCATAACCGAGGATACGGACGTTTGTTTCGGCCTTGCCAATCATGGACACAGAAGGCGATGATCGGCCGCTATTGATCTTCGACGGAGACTGCGGGTTCTGCCGTGAGTGGGTGGAGTACTGGAAACGCTTAACGGACAAACGTGTCCGCTACGCTGCGTTTCAGGAGGTAGGTGAGCAGTTTCCACAGATGTCGCGCGATTGCCTCCGCCGTCAAACTGATCCTGCCGGATGGCGAGGTGCGCAGCGGGGAGTACGCGGCATTAACGGCCCTGGCGTCCATTCCCGATAAACGCCGGCTGCTCTGGGTCTACGAGCGCCTCCCCGGCGCAGGTACGCTCTGCGAAGCGGCGTATAGTCTGATCGCCCGGCACCGATCGTTCGCCTTCCAGGTGACTCGTCTGCTGTGGGGAATTCCGGTTAGGCCGGAAACGTACCACGTCACAAGCTTGCTGTTCTTGCGTCTGCTGGGCGCGATCTACCTTGTGGCGTTTGTATCGTTCGGAGTCCAGGCTATTGGCCTGATCGGTTCGCACGGTATTCTGCCGGTGACTGATTTTCTCCGAGGCGTCCATGATTACTTGGGCGTGTCCGCCTACTGGAATATCCCGACATTGCTTTGGGTCAACAGCGGTGACGTTTTTCTGAAGCTGGTTTGGATCGCGGGCGTTTGCCTGTCGCTTCTACTTTTATTTGGGGCGAACGCGAGAGTGGTCCGGCTCGGGCTATTTGTTCTCTACTTGTCGCTGGACACGGCGGGTCAAGTCTTCATGACCTACCAGTGGGACGCGCTGCTGCTCGAGGCCGGATTTCTCGCAGTCTTTCTGGGATCGGAAGTCGTGATCGTGAGGCGATATGGTCTGCGCCTTCACCAGCTCGCTAGGGGCATCGACGACAGTTCGGTGATTTCGGACAGGCTAACGCAATCGATATCCGCCGAGGATACGTTCGAGCATGACGTTCCTTTATCCGAAACCGAGCCAATCATCCGGCGGCTGGCAGAAAAGTCTGGTCCGCCTCGCGCAAGGAGTCGCGGATTGCGCGGACGGTGGTGCTCAAACTGAAGACCAGCGAGTTCAAGACTCTTACCCGCAGCCAAACACCTGGCTCGCCGCCCTCTTCCAGCGAAGAGTTGACGGACATCGCGCTGAGCATTCGGGAACGAGTGGAGCTCGGTCCACGGCAACGCTATCGGCTGGTTGGGGTTGGTTTGAGCAACTTTCACGATCGAGGAGATGATGATGCTGGGCAGGCGAACCTCTTCTGGGATGCGGAGGTAAAGAATTCGAGTGGCTGACGCTCGACGCCAGACACAGATTCCGGTTCTTCTACCTGGGCCTTAGAACAGTGTCGCAGCGGTCTCCTTGAGGGGAACCTCCCGGGCACATTCTTCGTCATCATTCTCTGGACGATTGACCCGAGGACCCACCGGATACTTCTTCATCAGTCCGCCATCAAAGGGCTTCAGACAGTCGAGAACCGTCGCCGCGTCGGTGATGCCGGGGTCTAGCCAGCGCTCATAATCTTCGCTTTGGAGAATGGCCGGCATGCGGTTGTGAACATCGGCGACAATCGAGTTGGGCCGCGTGGTAAGGATCGTACAGGTTTCGAGGATGTTGTTTTTTGGATCCCGCCATCGGTCCCACAATCCCGCAAACGCAAATACCGAGCCCGTGACAAGGCCAAAGTTGTACGGTTGTTTTTCTTTCCGCCCATGTCGCACCCATTCGTAGAAGCCGTCCGCGGGAATGAGGCAGCGGCGCCGCTTGATGGCGTCCCGGAAGGCTGGCTTTTCCGCCGCGGTCTCTGACATCGCATTGATGGTTCTCAAGCCAAACGACTGGTCTTTGGCCCAGTAGGGACACTGTTGGCGAATCCTCACATGACCCATTGTCCGAGTCGGACGAAGGCCGAGGAGCGGGTCTCGGCCGGAGGCACGCCGCTCCAATGGTCAGTCAGCCGTTGCAGGTTGATTGCACATGCGATCGCTATATTCTGCAAGTGCGTTTTCTGTAATCCTCGGTATCTAGATCGTCGCAGCCCAACAGAGCGGACGCCCTGCGAAAAGGTGCCCTCAATTCCCGCTCGCTTGTTGTATAGCTCCTTCCACTCAGGCGTGCGTTGCTCGATCCTG
>QIAH01000009.1 GCA_003225465.1 Acidobacteriota bacterium
TCCTTTTGAGTTTGTTACCGAGAATTTGCAACCCCATGACAATTCCTTGACAAGCGCTAACCCCTTATTTATGTACCCTTTCTTTGACAAGGCCGAGGCATAGGACCAGAATTGCACAGTTCGCTCGGGAGTCCGCATAATGCCCGGTTCCTAACAATTTCTGTTTCGAGCGTCTAATGGCGGAGTGGTTCAATTCTCCGCAGGAAACTGGATAATGGAACGAATTCTCGTTGTCGAAGACGACCGCGCCGTGCACCGGGCCCTGAAACGGCTATTTGAGCCGGAGGGCTACTCTGTCGACGCTGCCTTCGACGGACAGTCCGGGCTCGAAGTGTTCCGTAGCGCGCAGCCTGCCGCAGTGGTGCTGGACCTGCGCCTCCCCGGCATGCCCGGGCGTGATGTCTGCCGGGAGATCAAGCAATCCGCCCCCGCCGTCCCTGTGATCGTGCTGAGTGCGGCCTCCGACGTGATGGACAAAGTACTACTCCTGGAACTGGGTGCTGACGACTACGTCACAAAACCATTCAGCCCAAAGGAATTGCTGGCTCGCGTGCGCGCGGCGGTCCGGCGGTCGAGCCGGCCAGTGATTACTGAAACCTTCGCGTTTGACGGCGTCGTGGTCGATTTCACTAAGATGCAGGTACTGCGCGAAGGCGCTGAGGTCGCTCTGACTCCTCAGGAGTTCAAGATCGTCAAGTTCATGACGCAAAATCTGAACCGTGTGATTTCGCGTGAAGAGCTCTTGAATGACGTTTGGGGATATCAGAACTACCCCACCACCCGCACGGTCGACAATCATATTCTGAAGCTCAGGCAGAAACTGGAAACCGATCCCGCCAACCCGGTCCACTTCCGAACCGTGCATGGGGTAGGCTACAAGTTTGTGCCGTAGCCGCAGCAACTCAAGCGCAGGCATTCGGAGGAGCGCGAACAAGAATGGGAAAGTTCCGACTACGGACGAAATTCCTGTTCTCGCTGATCCTGGTCGGCGTCGGGCTCACTGCGGGCACGTTGTTTGTCGCCCGTCAAACTGCCGAGCAGCAGGTTCGCCTGCAGATCCTTCAGGATCTCCACAACTCGGTATATACATTCGGAAACGTTCAGAAGCTCCGCGAACAATCTCTTACCCATTCTGCAGAACTGCTCGCCGACCTGCCGATCCTGAAGGCACTCATGACCACCAATCACCCGGTCACTATCCAGGATGCGTCCCAGGAATTGTGGCGGCTTGCGGGCAGCGACCTCCTCGTCTTGGCAGACCGCACTGGGAAGCTGGTCGCGTTGCATGCGAAAGCATCCGACTTCGACAGTGATGCCGCGCAGAATTCCCTCACGAACTCCCTTGCTTCGGAGCAGGGTGCACATTGGTGGTGTGGCAGCAAGCATCTGTTCGAAGTCTCAATCCAGCCGATCTACGTGGGCAACCGCTCCGAGAATCGCGTTCTGGGCTATCTTGCACTCGGTTATGAAATCGATGACCGCGTCGCCCGCGAGTTGAGCCAGGTCGCCGCCAGTCAGGTAGCGTTTTTGTATGGAAACATCCTGGTACGCAGCACGCTCTCGCCCCTGCAGGAAACCGATCTGATCCAGCATGTGAGCAATTCATTGAACGGAAGTGAATCTACTCCCACCGAGATTCAGCTCGGGCAGGAACGTTTTCTGGCCACCAAGGTCGACCTCGCTCCCGGAGGCACGCCGCCAGTGCAGTTGAGCGTCCTCAAGTCTCTCGATCAGGCCACCTCATTCCTTGGCCGCCTGAACCGCCTGCTCCTCGCCTTGGGATTGGTAGCTGTCGTGGTCGGCAGTTGCATGGTCTTCATCTTCTCGCACACCCTCACCCGTCCGCTGGGTACCTTGGTGGAAGGCGTTCGCGCTTTGGGCAAAGGAGACTACGAGTATCCCCTGGTCGTCCGTGGCAGCGACGAAGTGGCTGAGGTCACTGCATCGTTCCTCCGCATGAGAACTGGCTTGCAGGAAACGCAACGCAGGTTGATCGAAGCCGAGAGGCTTGCCACCATCGGCCGCATGGCAAGCTCGATCTCTCACGATCTGCGGCATAGCCTGGCGGCCGTCATGGCGAATGCCGAGTTCCTCAGTGACAACAATCGAAGCAGCGCGGAGCGCGACGAGCTCTATCACGAAGTTCTTATGGCTGTCGAAGACATGACCGACCTCATCGACTCGCTCCTTGAGTTCTCACGAACTCGGGAGTCGCTCCGCCCCACTTACGGAGATCTGGAAGAGGTAGTCGAGCGTTCCATCCAGAGTGTACGCGCCAATCCGGAGTATCATTCGGTGCGCATCACCGTCCACAAAGACGGAGCCACCGATGGCTGGTTCGATTCCCGCAAGCTCGAGCGCGTTTTCCAGAACTTGCTCATCAATGCTTGCGAAGCAGTGTCGCCCGAAAAGGGCCATATTCGTGTCGACATTCATGCCAACAAGAGCGCCACCGAAGTGCGCATCGCCGATAACGGACACGGCATCCCGGATCTCGTGCGCGAACGCCTGTTCGAACCTTTTGTGAGCCAAGGCAAGGAAAACGGCACAGGCCTGGGCTTGACTGTCGTGCAAAAAATCGTGCAAGACCATGGTGGGGACGTGAGAGTGGAAAGCACATCTTCCGACGGTACAGTCTTTCTGATCGTGCTTCCGGGAACGCGCGGAACGCCAATTGCATCCGCGACCGGCGATGGTGTCGTGCGCTCCAACGCTCGTGTTAAAACAGCCGAATGAGAGCTGGTACCCCGCAATTTGCTAAAGAACAATTAGGCGAAATCAAACTGCACCTTGTTTTTCTTTTGGGGGGAGTATGTGGATCGAGCGTCCTTTCGCTTACATCACGTTAGTCTTTCTCCTGATCGTCTCTTTCGCTTCAGAGCGCAGCGTGGCGCAGTCCCCGGCTTCTGATGGTAAGACTACGCAGGACGCTGCTCTCGCGGAGACCGTCAAGCAACTGCAGGAACAAGTGAAGGAGTTGCGTTCCATCGTCTTGGATCTCCGAACCGAATCGGAACGCTACCATGCCGAAGCCGGCGAACTCCGTCAGGAATTGCATTCTGCGGTCGCCCGTCTGCCACAGCAGCCCGCAACTGAGGTCCTGCAGAGCTCCGAGCAGTCGAGCGGCCAGCCTGAGGCGACTCAGCCCAACTCGAACAGCACTCAGGAATCCAAAGTCAACGCTCGACAGGAAAGACTCGAGGAGCAATACGAACTGCTCACCGGCAAGATCGATGATCAGTATCAGACCAAAGTGGAGAGCGGCTCGAAATACAAGGTACGCCTGTCGGGCTTGCTGCTGATGAATGTTTTCAGCAATCGAGGTGGGATCCTGAACGCCGACCTGCCGGGCCTCGTAGATGCTCCTGATGCCCTTGGTCGCTCGAACAGTACAGGTTTTTCGCTCCGCCAATCTCAGATCGGCCTGGAAGTTTTTGGACCAGAGATCGCTGGCGCGAAAACGCATGGCGAGTTGCAGGCCGATTTCGCCGGCGGATTTCCATCCGCGCCCAACGGTGTGGTGTTCGGCTTAATGAGGCTGCGAACTGGCACTATCCATCTCGATTGGCAGCATACTTCCGTGGTCGCAGGTCAGGACAGCCCATTCTTCTCAGCACTCTCGCCCACATCTTTCGCCACCGTCGCCGAGCCCGCCTTCGCCTACTCCGGAAACCTGTGGACCTGGATCCCTCAGGTCCGCGTCGAGCACCGTCTCACGCTTTCCGAAAACTCGACGCTGATGTTGCAAGGCGGAATTCTCGACGGACTGACCGGCGAGCGTCCCCTGTATTCCTACGGACGCGTGCCCCAGGCCGGTGAATATTCCCGCCAGCCGGGATATGCAGGCAGGATCGCGTGGTCCCACAATCTGTTCGGTCAGCCCCTTATGTTTGGCGCGGGCGGATATTACACCCGTCAGAACTGGGGCTTCGACCGAAACATCAACGGTTGGGCGAGCACACTCGACTGGACAGCACCACTCGGCAATCGCCTCAGCCTGAGTGGAGAGTTTTATCGTGGCCAGGCACTGGGTGGTCTCGGCGCGGCTGCCTACCAAAGCGCGCTCTTCAGTGGGAACCCCACCGACCCTAACAGCCGCGTGCGCGCCCTCGAGACCATGGGAGGCTGGGCGCAACTGAAATTCCGCGCGTCCTCGAAGCTGGAATTCAACGCGGCCGCGGGGCAGGATAACCCGTTCGCTAGTGAGATTCGCGCTTTCCCCTTTTCGGCCTATACCAGCGTCGCCGCCGCAACAGCGATCGCTCGGAACCAGAGTGGGTTGTTCAACTTCATCTACCGGCCGCGCTCCGATCTGATATTCTCCGCCGAGTATCGCCATATCGCCACCTACCAGATCGACAACTCGCGTTACACAGCCGAGCAGCTCAACCTGGTCATGGGGATTTTGTTCTGAGCCGGCATTTTTTCATTTCGGCAGTCTTACGCCTTGGCATCTCGCTTGGCTGCGTGGGTGTGTTTCTCGTCCCGTGCTTAACATCGCAGGCACAAGACTTTACGGTCACAGGTCAGGTCGAACTGGTGAGCGAGGGCTCTTCGAAGAGCGCCAAGGGTGATCGCAGCAACGTGGTCGTATGGTTGACCGCTCTCGACGATCATCCCGGACTGCACACCGTCTCTCAGGAAACTCCCCACCAGCCTCCGCGCCTGGTGCAAAAAAACAAGCGTTTCTCCCCGCACGTCGTGGTCGTGCCGGCCGGGACTTCAGTCGAGTTTCCGAATCGCGATCCCTTCTTTCACAACGTGTTCTCGCTGTTTGAAGGCAAGCGCTTTGACCTCGGCCTGTACGAAGCCGGCACCACTCGCATGGTGCGCTTCGATCGCACTGGCGTGAGCTATATCTTCTGTAACATTCATCCGGAGATGAGCGCCGTCGTGGTCGCTTTAAAAACTCCGTACTACGGAGTCTCAGATAAAGGCGGGAAGGTTGCCATCCCTCATGTGCCCGCCGGCCGCTATTCGATGCAGGTGTGGGCGGAGGGCGCAAGCGGCGACAACCTGAAAGCGCTCACTCGAGAGATTGAAATTTCCGAGAGCGCACACTCCCTGGGAACGCTGCGCATTCTTGAAGACAGCCCGCCGGCGCCCCACAAGAACAAGTATGGCCGCGACTATGACGCGCCGGGCACCGACTATCCGCCGGGTGAACCTAAATAAAGGGTACCTGCTTCCAGGAATGCGAGCGCTGGAGGAGTGCTGGCGAGAGGGCAAACTACTGGGTAGCAAGGCTGGAACAGCGCCGCCCGCCTTCGGCGCGAAAGTGAAATAGGGTGAGGGTATCGCCAGCCAGAACAAACCAGCTACTTTCCCACCTTCTGATCAA
>QIAH01000011.1 GCA_003225465.1 Acidobacteriota bacterium
GTACCGAACTTGATCTGTGTCATAAGAGCTTTGAGCTACGAGCTGCGAGCTTCGAGTTACGAGCTTCGCGATCCAAGTATTGTCGTCAATCCATCCCCTAATGCGTGCACGACGTCTAGAGAGGCGCTGATTAATTGTAGAGGCGATTCGCCCCAGGGGCTGAAGCCCCGATTTTTTAGAGGCAACTGGCGGACGGCCTGAAGGCCGTCCCTTTCAAAGCACACCTAATCAGACCCTCCCCAGCCGTCGAAAACTATGAGAAACCAAGCTCGTCGCCCGAAGTTTGTGGCTCGAAGCTTGTAGCTCAAAGCTCGAAGCTCGAAGCTCGTGGCTCGTGGCTCGTGGCTCGTAGCTCGTGGCTCGTAGCTAAAAGCTCGAAGCTCGCAGCTCGCAGCTCGCAGCTACGTCAGTTTCGAAAGCTTCTTCTCATCCAAGTACTTCACGATTTTGCCGACATCCTGCGCCCGTTCCCGTGTCGTGACCAACAAGGCGTCGTCCGTCTCCACGATCACCAGATCCCTCACGCCCACGGCCGCCACGAATTTTCCGGGGGCGTGCACATAATTACCGCTTGCGTCCAGGGTGAAGGTACCATCGCCCATGAGCACGTTTTCGTCCGACCATGTTTGCTTGACGATCTGATGCTCGTGCAACGCGGTCCACGATCCCAAATCGTTCCAACCAAAGTCCGCCGGCAGGCAAAAAATATTCGATGACTCTTCACCTTTCGACGAGCGCGGCTCCAACACCGCATAATCGACACTGATGTTTTCGCATTTGGGATAGAGCTTCCGGAACGTGCTCTCAAATTTCTTCGAGCCAAACGCAGCCGCGATTTCTTCCAGCAGCGCGGCTGTTTTCGGCAGATGCTCCTGCAGGGCACCCGCAAGCGTGCGGGCACTCCACAAGAACATTCCACTGTTCCAGAAATAATTACCCGCAGCCAGAAACTCGCTGGCCCGCTGAGCGTTGGGCTTTTCCGTGAACCTACGCACCCGCAGGGCTTCCCCCTCGAACAACGAGCCCGCTTCAATATAGCCATAGCCAGTCTCAGGGCGGCTTGGCCGGATACCAAGCACGACAATGTTCTCAGCCGCTTCGGCGATCTCGATTGCGCGCGTAATCGTTTCACGGTAACGCTGCTCATCCCGGATCACGTGATCGGAAGGAAACAGTCCGATGACTGCCGTCGGATCCGTTCGCAGCAACAAAAACGCACCCAGGCCGATGGCTGGCGCCGTATTCCGTCCAACTGGCTCTGCGAGGATCTGCCTTCGATTCAAGCGCGGAAGTTGTTTCGCTATCGCATCCCGCAAATCGTCATTCGTAATCACCCACAACCGGCCTGCCGGCGCGAGCGGCAGCAAACGCGCCACGGTTTGCTGGATCATCGTCCGCTTGCCGTCAAGCGGAAGCAATTGCTTGGCCCGCCGCTTTCGACTCAAGGGCCAGAAGCGCGTACCTCGTCCGCCGGCCAGAATCACAGGATAGAAGTTTGCTTGTTTAGCCACGCGATTTCGCCAACCACTTCAAGCCAACACAGCTTACAAACGCGTCTCCGGTTCAGGCAGCACCGTGCCCGGCACGTACGCCTTCAGAAAACTCACGCCCCATTGCGGCCTTACGCCGAATACCGGCACGCTGGCTGGAATCACGGCAGCGTCTCCCTTGGCAAGCGTGACCGGCTCCATGCCGTCGGCTTCGACAATTCCGCAGCCTTCCACCGCAACCAGGATCTGCACCGAATTTCCGCCCGCCTCATCGGTGGTGTGAAATGTCTGCCTCTCTTTCAGTTCATACTGATCGACCACAAAGTACGGCGCCCGAATCATGGGCGACAGTGTATTCTTCGTCTGCCCTATTTGCGATGGCGCCGGCCGCACCACCTTGCCGGAAGCGACCTTCTCCTTCACGGCAGCCAAGCCTTCCTTGAGATGCAATTCTCGAGGCCGGCCGTAATCATAGAGACGATAGGTGCAATCGGATTGCTGCTGCGTCTCCACCAGAATTGGACCCGGTCCGAGCGTGTGCACCGTTCCGCCAGCGACATAAATCATTTCCCCCGGATAAATGTTGATCCAGTTCAGCAGCTCTTCTGCGCGCTTTTCTTCAATGGCTTGCTGCAGAGCAGCGCGGGTGACTCCGGGCTTCAGTCCCATGGCCACCTGCGAGCCTGGCTTTGCCGCTGCCACATACCAGCACTCGGTTTTTCCCCACGGCTGTCCTGTGCGTTGCGCATCGGCATCGTCGGGATGCACTTGCACCGATAGCTTGTCATGAGGGAAAAGGAATTTCAGCAATAGCGGAAACCGGTTCCCATCGCGCGCCGCCTGCCCGACCAATGCACGCCCACATTTCTCGCTCAGCTCTGCGAGTGTACATCCCGCGAGCGGCCCGTTCGCGACTTTGCAATCGTCTCCTGTCAACCAGGCCTCTCCGATTTTCTCGTCGAACTTGTGCTCGGGATAAATGGGAGACAGATCCGTCGTCCCCCACGGGCGCGGATCAAAGGCAGGCTGCATTCTCAGTGGATACAGTTGCGTCATTCTCGAAAGTTCAGATGCAATTTCACTCAGAACGGAACATCTATTTCGTGGCCGACTTGGGAACACGCTGCCAGACGAGCTTTCGCTCGCGATCCTCGCCCATTTCGTGGGTTTTCGCCGCCAGGGTAAGGCGATCACCGTCCAAAACATAGCGCCGGACAACATCTTCGCCAACTTCGCTCGGTATCAAGGATTGCCGGATGTGGTGCCTAACCACTTGCTGCGCAGTGTCTAGCGACCAAGTTCCGCAGTAGGTGTAGTAACTATCGAACGCGCTGCTCTTTTCTGCGGACGGCGCTGCCATTACCTCTTCACGTGAGCTGCGAGACGGCGCCTTGGCGGGAGGATCTGAAACAACTTGCACACTCATCCACCCGCTGTTGTCATACATGATCAGTCCTTCCGGATGCTTGCCATAAAAGGGATAAATCACTTCGCCATTCGGCCTTATCGTTTCAATGCTCACCAACCGCCACGCACCCACAAACTTGTTCCGCGCAGAGGCCTCTGACGGCTTTTGACCAGCCACACTCGGCCCCAGCAGGACAATGTTCATCATCACGAGAACCACAAGAGAGCGGTTCTGGGTGGTCATACAAGCGCCTCCAAGCAGATCGGGTTGGGAGTTCCCCAACCCGGTGTCTGCTGAAACCTGTGTTGTAGAAAAACTGGGCTTTCGCCTACAGCGCCGCCAGAAACTTGCGCATCCGCTCCAGCCCGCGGTCGAGTTCCCGGATCGAGGTCGCGTAGGAAACGCGAATGTGATCTTTTGTGCCGAAGCCTTCCCCCGGCACCGTCGCCACATGCGCCTCACGCAGAAGCTTTCCGGCTACATCCGCGGCCGAGTTCACGTTCTGGCGGCCGAAGAACGCTGACACGTTCGGATAGGCGTAGAACGCCCCTTCCGGCATTGTGCATTTCAGCCCTGGAATCGTGCGCAGGCCCGCCACCACGTGGTCGCGCAGCTTGATGTACTCCTGGCGCATGTCCTCGACACACTGTTGCGGCCCCTTCAGTGCAGCCACGGCGGCCTTCTGCACGATCGACGTGGGGTTTGAGGTGCATTGGCTCTGCAGCTTCGCCATCGCGCTGATGACGGCCGCCGGCGCCAGCGCATATCCCAAGCGCCAACCCGTCATTGCGTAGGTTTTCGAAAGCGAACCCAGAATCACCATGCGATCCCTATACTCCACCAGCGAACCCGCGGAGAAGTTCCGGCTGGCGTAGTTGAGATACACGTAGCACTCGTCCGACGCGATCCATATTCCACGCTCATGCGCCATGCGGATGATGGCGGCCATGTCCTCCGGCTTCATCACCGCGCCTGACGGATTCGAGGGCGAATTCAGGATGATCAGTTTCGTGCGTGGGGTGACCGCCTTCGCAACCATCTCCGCGGTGAGCGCGAAATTTCGCGACTCATCGGTCTCGACCAGCACGGGTTTCCCGCCCGCATAGCGAATGATGTCCTTGAAGGAAACCCAGTACGGAACTGGCAAAATCACTTCGTCGTCATGATCGACGAGCACCTGGATCGCGTTGAACAGCGCATGCTTTCCACCCACCGAGGCCACGACTTCCTCGCGCCGATAATCAGATCCAAAGTCGGCAGCATGCCGCTGAATGATGGCATCGCGCAGTTCCGCGGTGCCGGCCACGGCCGTGTATTTCGTAAAATTCGCCTGGATCGCGGCGATGGCCGCATCCTTAATATGCTGGGGCGTGGCAAAGTGCGGCTCTCCGGCGCCAAAGTCCACCACATCGATGCCCTGGCTGCGCAACTTGTCGGCCTCGGCCACAACGGCCATGGTGGCGGAGGGCTCAATCCGGTGGATGCGTTCGGTCAGCTTGATGGCGTGGATGGCGTCAGTCGTCGTCATGCTTTTTTCCTTGCCCTGGATTTCCGAGTTTCGGATCTTTCTGCTCTCGCCGGCGCGAACTCTGCCAGCTTGTATGCGGGATCGAGCTTGCCCCGCAGATTCTGCTCGACCAGCTCCGGCACCAGCCCCTTCACCGAGCCACCCAGCTGCGCTACTTCCCGCACCAGCCGCGAACTCAGGTAGGAGTACTTTTCCGCCGGCATCATGAACACAGTCTCGAGTTCCGGGCGCAGCTTGCGGTTCATCAAGGCCATCTGGAGTTCATACTCATAGTCGCTCAGCGCCCGGATGCCGCGTAAGACGCTGCTGGCTCCCACTTTCACTGCGTAGTCGACCGTCAGGCCGTCGAAGGTGTCCACTCGGACGTTGCTGTAGTGCCCAGTCAACGCCTCCAGCATCGCAGCTCGCTCGCTCACGTTGAACAAGGGGTCCTTGTCTGGATTGCGCAGGATCGCCACGACCAGTTCGTCGAAAATCTTGCTACCGCGTTCGATCAGGTCCAAATGCCCGTTCGTGGGCGGATCAAATGACCCCGGGTAAATCGCAATGTTCTTGTTCAATTGTCCTCGCGGACCAACGAAGGCTTGGCGAACATCGATTTTAGTGGTCAGGGAATGAGGATGGCAAACAGATTACATCCACGACCGGGTGCGAAAGCCTGCTAGACTGCTGAAATCAAGCCCGCGGAGGGATGTGTGAGTGGTTGAAACAGGCGGTCTTGAAAACCGCTGTACGGGAAACCGTACCGGGGGTTCGAATCCCTCTCCCTCCGCCAGATTTTCTTTACAATTCCAATCCCCCTACGCGCTAACGAGGGCAGAGGCCCCTAAGGCCAGTTCCTCTATCTCTGACCCCTTGCCAATCCGCGCCGCCACTTCGAATTGCTTTTCCGCCCGCCTAAGGAATGTGACGTGATTTGTCTGGTCTTCCAAAGTTCGCCCAACGATCCACAATCCCCCGGGTTTGAGACTCCGGAAGGCAGCACGCACGCCCTCGACCAATTTCTGGAGGGGGAAGTAATCCTGGTTGAGAACATTCATCGTGCGCAACACGTCGAGACCTGAGGAGTGTTCGAATACCGATCGCATGCGAATCTGGAAGCGCGAATCCTTTTTGCTGAGGGATACTGCTTCGGGGTGAATGCAGGAGATCTGGTCGATTTTGTGTGTCCGACATACCTTCGGGAAGCCCAATTGCCGAAACAACCTCTTCCCCTGGGCCGCGATGATACGCCTCAACGGGCTTCTTTCTCGCTTGTACGCGTTCAGAGAAACTACGAAAGGAGGACTAATATATTGGAGCGGTTCGCCGTCGGGCTCGATGATGTAGGTCTTGCCTTTTGCGAGA
>QIAH01000010.1 GCA_003225465.1 Acidobacteriota bacterium
TTCCAGGGATTGTGGCTGGAGGTCACCATCACTCCACCTGCCGCGCCCTGCTGTTTTACCGCCAGCGAGACGGCGGGCGTCGGCGTGTAATCGTTCGCGAGCTTTACTGGGATACCTGCATTTGCGATGACCTCTGCTACCAGGCGGGCAAATCGCGGCGACCCGAAGCGCGTGTCATAACCGATTGCTACGCCCTGACGGTCGTCTTCGTACTTGAGCACGTACGCAGCGATCGCGCTCGCCACTC
>QIAH01000588.1 GCA_003225465.1 Acidobacteriota bacterium
CTATAGGATATTGACCGGGCGGGTCGCCCACCCTAACCATCGCCCCGACTCTCGAGGATGCCCCGTCCAAGCTCCGCTTGGGCGGGGGTTTTCTTTGCGGCCTGCACAGTTGGGAAAATTCCGAGGCGCTCCCGCGCCCTTGCTGTCCACTTCGATTCGATTTCCACGCCACATTGTTCCCCCGTCAGATAGTGGCGGAAACTCGACCATGGCCAGTCTTCAGGACGGTCGACGAGTCCCCTTGTCACGGGATTGCGATGAATGTAGCGCAGCTTCTCGGTGAACTTGCGCTCGCTCCACACATTGAAGTCATAGTAGCGCGCTTGCCAGAAGGGCTCCGCGGCGCGCAGCGCCAGGTTGCGCGCGATCGATTGCTTGAGCGATTGCAGGGCTTGTGCCAGGCGGCCCTTTTCCGGTTCGCTTACCAGTAAGTGGACGTGCTCGGGCATGACTACGAAGCCATAGACGAAAAATCCATATTGCTGGCGCACTGTTTCCAGTCTCTTGACGAAGAGGTCACGCGGCGCGGGCGTGCCTAGTTTTGGTTGGCGGTGATAGCAGCTGAAGGTGAGGTAGTGTAGTTGACCGGATTCTTGGAAGTGCTTCAGTGACCAGGGCACTTCCTGAGTTTGCTCCTGGAGTGTTCGGTTTATCTGTGATCGATGAACACCCCCGCGTTATCCCGGCTCCCGGAGCGGGCGATCTCTCGCCGATGAACACCCCCCGCCCAAGCGGAGCTTGGACGGGGCACCCTCGGGGTCGGAACGATGCGTAGGGCCGGGCTATTCGTCCGATGCAGCCTGCGATTCCCCATATTCCATGTTGGGTTTTCGTGGAACTGTCCCACCCAGGTTAGCGTCCAAAAGGCGGACGTGAACCTGGGCACCATCCCTTACATGCGCCGCCGAATCGCTAACAGCGTCAAGTCGTCCAATCCTCGCTCGCCTTCGGTAAAGACGCGCAGATCCTCGAGGCAGGCGCCGATCAGCTCGGCGGGTTGACGTCCGGCTTGCTGGCGCACCAGGGTCAGGACGCGCTCCACGCCGTATTCATCGTCCGCGTGGCGGGCTTCGGAAAGGCCGTCGGTATAGAGAAAGAGCGTGTCGCCGGGTTCCAGCTGCACGCGCGTGGCGGAGAACTCGCTGTTGTGAAACATCCCAAGCGGCAAGCCGGTCGATTCCACGCGCAGCACGCCACCGCGTCCGACCACGATGGCGGGCCAGTGGCCGGCGTTATGGATTTCTACTTCTCCCGTGGGCTTGGCTTGTCCGCACACCAGCGTGGCGTACTGCCCGGCCAGCGCGCTTTCACAGAAGACGCGATTCACCTGCGTGACAATCTGGCCGAGCGGCAGGGCCAGGCCGGTCAGGCTGCGGAATAAGGCGTGGAGCTGCGCCATCAGCATGGACGCGGCCACGCCTTTGCCGGAGACGTCGCCCAGCACGAAGAAGAGCTGGCCATCGGTCGGGATCAGGTCGCAGTAGTCGCCGCTGACCGCGCCGAGCGGCGCGTAGTGATAGCTGGTCTCCCAGTCGCCGGCGCACAGGTCATTCTGCGGCAGCAGGTTGCGCTGCACCTCCGAGGCGAGATCGAGATCGCGCTGCAGCTCGGCACGCTCCGTCTGGGTCAGGTGGTCGAGACAGTAACGCAACAGCGGATCGGCCAGCAGACGGTCCTGCTCGACGGGGTCGTGGCACTCCTCGCACAGTACCCTTGGCCATGCGGTCCAGCGCCGAATCCACTTCCCGCAACAAGCCGGCCAGGCCCGAGTTACGGGGCGCCGCAACAATTGCCGCTTCCAGGCGGCGCTTGCGCTCCTCCAGTTGATTGTGCAGGAAACTGACTTCGAGGGTGGCCATGAGAGTCTCTCCGGTTTCCTGCTATTGGATTCAACCTGCCCTGATTTCGATGCGGATGTCTAGCGAGCGACCCGTGCCCGCGTTTCCCGCCTGCGAAAGCTGAAAAAGGAAAAGGCCGTCGAGATTTCTCTCAACGGCCTTTATTTATGCCGGCAACGACCTACTCTCCCACACACTTTCGCGTGCAGTACAATCGGCCCAGCGGGGCTTAACTTCCGTGTTCGGGATGGGAACGGGTGGAACCCCCGCGGTAAGATCACCGACAACTTGATCGCGCACTGCCGCGCGCGAAGCTTTTGGCTGTTAGCTCTTAGCCGTTAGCTTGAATCCCAAGAATCTCGGGATGTGAGCTAAGAGCCAAAAGCTAAAAGCTGATTCTCAAAGATCCTGAGGTCGATGCCTCACAACTGAATAGATTGGACGTTTCAAGCTCGTAGCTTGCGGCTCGTAGCTCTTTTCCTTCAAGGCTCGATAAAACTCGTCGGCGCCCAGCGTCGGTGGTTTGGATTCTCGCTCCACCCAGTTTCTGGTGGGGCAGGGAATTCGTCTTCAGTCTCAGTCCAGGTTCTGACCAAGGACTGACGACCAACGACCGACGACTGGTTTTACTGCACCGAGTAAATTTTATGGTCAAGCCGAACGGGCGATTAGTACTGGTAAGCTGCACGCATCACTGCGCTTCCACTTCCAGCCTATCAACCAGGTAGTCTTCCTGGGCCCTTCTTATCCCTTACGGGTTGGGAGATCTCATCTTGAGGAGTGCTTCCCGCTTATATGCATTCAGCGGTTATCACAACCGAACTTCGCTACCCAGCCATGCCGTTGGCACGACAGCTGGAACACAAGAGGTTCGTCCATCCCGGTCCTCTCGTACTAAGGACAGGTCCTCTCAAATCTCCTACGCCCACAACAGATAGGGACCGAACTGTCTCGCGACGTTCTGAACCCAGCTCACGTACCGCTTTAATAGGCGAACAGCCTAACCCTTGGAACCTTCTACAGCTCCAGGATGCGATGAGCCGACATCGAGGTGCCAAACCGGAGCGTCGATATGAAC
>QIAH01000012.1 GCA_003225465.1 Acidobacteriota bacterium
CAGGCCACCTCGCTAGCGAAACAAACGCGGCCACCGGAGAGAGGCCGGGACGGAATTGGGCTCGGGTTCCCAACTCATGGGCTGCTATCCCAAGACTTCAGGCTCCCGACTTTCCGAAATCTGTGGGATCCTGTGCCTGAACTTTAGCGAGGCCGATTCATGAATAGAAAGGCACAAAGCATCCCACTCATTCTTGCTCTCATTTTCCTGATCACATTTTTCACCACTCCCCTTGACGCCCAGCTCATCCCCCTCCAATATCTCGTTACTCCCTCTACCACAATCCAGAAAGACGGCCACCTCGTTACTTTTGCAGTGCATGGCTTCATCGAATTTCAGTCTCTAGCCGAACTCTTCCCCTACATCGAGTCGCAGACAAAACGCTGGAGGGGCACGCTCGACGACTCTCAGCTCCAGAATCTCGCTGGCGAACTGCTCCGTCGCGGCATCGAGAGTCGTACCATCTCCATGATCGACGAGCGTCCGCTCGAAACGTTGATCACGCACACTGCCGCCGAATTGAGCGAGGCAATTGCGCACGTGAAAGAACCCTTGCCTCCCGGATATCTCGAAGCTTTCCTGGCTGCACAAGAAAAATGGAAGCATTCGATGAACTGCTGGAGTGCCTCTTCTTCTATTCCCGGACGCGTACTCTCGAACTGGTATCCCATCGAGGAAGGTATCCTGCTCTACGGTGCCACCTATGATTCCCCCGAACATTTCTGGCAAGCCGTGAAATATCATCCCGACATCACCATCGCTCAGCTCACAGATTTGATTAACCAGCTGGAGAAAAAAGACTGGAGCTCTTGGCTCCAGCGGCTCGACTCTGATCCCAACCTGTATCTACCGAACGCCTACGCCGTCGAGTTCCTCCGCCACAATCTCACCTCCGACCGCCTCAGGTGGTTTCGTGACGAACTCACACGTCATAATCTGCAACAGACGGAACGGGCCCGCACAGCTCAAAAGCGCTCCACTGCGCCCTTCCGCTTCACTGCATTCGAAGAGAAGGTCCTCTGGGGAGATCTCGCTGACGTCTTCCACCTGGTCTACACCTTCTCAAGACCCGACGACCCCATTCGCAAGAATCTCGCCGATCATCATTTTGACGCTGTCTACCTCGAAGCTCGAAAAATGCCGTTCATCAGCGAGGATTTTCGTTCTCTCATGCTCGAAATCTGGCGAGTGAAGTACCAGCAGATGCCTCGCTTTCGCGAAGTCATCTCTGGCATCCCACCTGAAATCCGCCTCGAACACTTCCTGAACGACGGCGACTCACCTGACATCCCAATTCCCGTCTACATTCACTACCTGAATCAGATGCGGGATCTGGCCAGCCGTCCGCCCGTCAATGAGTAAAGTGAGGATATTTCGCCAACCATGTCTGATCTACCGATTCCAACTTCGAGCCTAAGTCGATCGACCTTAACCGCGCTTTCCGCGATAACTGATGTAATCAGTTGCTGTTGAGTTACGCGAATGATTGGTGAAACCTTTCGAGTTCCGCAGATTATGGAATTTCTGCATTACGGATAGCGTCGTCCAGATCAAAATTACGCGAGTAGTACCCCATTCCACTTTTGAGCTTCTGGAGTGCTGATGGAAACGCCCAGAAGCCAGGGTCGGCCCGCAATTTTACTGCGCTTCGGTCCACCCAGCTTTTCATTCGATTCCACCATCGCTGCATCTGAGGTGGCGCCGGCCGAAAGTGGCTGCCTGTCCATTGAAAGTCGGACACCACGAGCATGTCGCTCTGATCAAGCCAGAAAGCATTGTGCTCGTGGAGAGCGGTACGCTCCTGTTGCGTATAGGGGCGGTGACGCGTCCAGAGCTCAAGGCGAATCCCCGGGTGGCACCCAGAGCCAAATCCGGGCGGCCCAAACGAAATGGAGTTGCGCGGTGGCATCCGACTTACAACTGGGCGGCAATATAGAGAAACGATCCAGGCACTGATAAAGAATAGTCAGTTTGACCCAACCGACGTCTGCCGGGGGCTGGTTACGTGCTAGCGGCGACCCTGTAAGCCGACGCAGCTTATCCTTCGTTTGCTCTCTATCTGGAAGACGAGGTTCGAAGCCCATCAAGATATCTAAAAGTTCGTTTGCGCACATTGGCGGGACGGGTAGACCACCGCCTGGTTTCGAAACTGAAAACCTGTCTCTTCTGCGGATGCTAGATTTTGGACTCATAGGCTCGGCCCGATCGTTGGGTCGCCACAGGCAAGAGAATGGTTTTGGGGAAATAGACAACTTCCAGAGCCGCAGGCCTTGAACGACGAAATGTAGGTCCTAAGGCTCCATTTGCCCCCAAAGCGCGGTTCGAAGGCAGCTTTCCGCTTTGCTCCTAAGCCTGGGGTTTGCAATCTCCCAAGATTGTGAAAAAATGGACGGCATTGGCGGACATCGGCAAGTCAATCGACGCCGCCGCTTTTCCCTTTATTTTTGTTTGTTTGCCAGATGTGAGGTTGCGACGATGTGGTCGGGCACTCCGCTTTCTGCACGAATCACGGAAAATATCCTGGCGCGTTACGCGTTCGCAGTCTTAGCAGTTGTGACCGCATTGTTAGTCTGTGACGGCCTCACTCCTTTCCACGTTGATCGCGTGCACTATGTGATTCTCTTCCCAGCCGTGGCCTTCTCCGCTTGGTACTGCGGCATCGGGCCATCCATAGTGGCGCTTGTCGTTGCCTTCGCTGGAGCTAGATATTGGTTCACTCAGCCTATACACTCATTTCGCATCCCCAATTCTGCGGACTCCATTAGCGCCCTCGCGTTCCTGTTCTCTTGCGGCGTGGTGCTGGCAATGGGAGAGGTTCGCCGACGCGACAATGAAAAACTCCGAAGGTCGCAGGGCGAACTCGAAGATCGAGTCCGCGAGCGCACAGCAGAACTCGGCACCGCCAATCAGAACCTACGTGAACTCTCGGCGCGTTTGCTCCAACTGCAGGACGAGGAAAGACGACGTATTGCTCGCGAACTGCACGATAGCATTGGGCAGATGTTGACGGCTCTGACCATGAACCTGTCCAGTGTGCGTGCCGACATCGAGAGCCTTGCTAAGACGGCTACTGCACTGAGCGACAGCGAAAGCCTGGTCCAGGAGATGAGCACCGAAGTCCGCACGATTTCGTACTTGCTTCATCCACCCCTGCTCGATGAAAAAGGATTGTTGTCAGCCATTCGCTGGTATGTCGACGGATTTATTCAGCGCAGCAAAATCAAGATTGATCTAGACCTCCCGGATGATTTCGGACGTCTGCCCCGTGAACTGGAGACGGCGCTTTTTCGGGTGGTGCAGGAATGCCTTACGAATGTTCATCGGCATTCGGGGAGTTCGGTAGCCAAGATTCGCGTTCGTCATAGCGGCGGTCAGGTTCTTGTTGAAGTCGCGGACGAGGGCAAGGGAATACCACCAGAAAAAAAGTATGTAATGGCTTCTGCCGGGACGCACGGAGTTGGAGTTAGAGGAATGAGAGAAAGACTCAGACAACTCGGTGGTTCCTTGGAAATTAACTCCAACGGAGCAGGCACTGTCGTAATAGCGCGGCTACCAGTTGCCGAGACAGGTTTGCCTGAAGATACTTCTTCGATTCAAGATAGTTCGTCGAGCGCAGTGGCCTAACGACAACGAAAATTTCCGACGATGTTCGTGCGGTGCTGGATCGATGCCAAGGTCTGCGCCGTCCGAGGTCAATGGGAGCGGCAATTAGACCAGGTTTGGACAAGAAGTGGAGCAATACTTCTTGCCGGGATGCTCGACTACAAAACGAGTTTTTTTTGGGTTCTAGCGCTTACCGCCGTCCAGGTCCGCTGGGTAAACGTCAAAATCAATTTCCACCTCGTCCTTCACCTTGACGGTCCCTCCGCCCACAGTGACCGGCTTGATGCCGAAGGCGGTCTGCTTGAGTTTAGTCTTGCCCTGGTAATGCATCGTGTCGCCCGTCACTTCGAACACCAGTTCTTTGCTCACGCCGTGCAGCATGAGCGTACCCATCACGCGGAAATGGCCTGGGCTCGTCTGTTCCACACGCGATGAGTTGAAGTGGATGTCAGGAAATCTCGCGGCGTCCAGCACTTTGGGGCCCAGCATGGTGCTCTCGATTTCGGCGCGGTCTTTCTCTGAGACGTCAGAGTCCGTGACTTTCATCTGGGCGGTTACAACCGTGATCTCAACCGCCATTGCTTTGGCATCGATGGATCCATGGGCGATGGGCGCGACAACGACATGATTGTGTCCAGCAGCAGAAAACAATCCCGTCTTGCCGACGTGAATGGTGAAGGAAGAATGCGGAGTTTGGCAATAGGTTGAGGAACACAGAGCAGTAACGATGAGTGCCAGCAGGAAAATGCAGGAACTACGCGTACACGACATAAGAGCTTCTCTCCTGCAATGAGAAATGCTTTGCCTGCTGTTGGCGAACTTCTGTTCAACGTACCTATAGAGATGACTTGGCATCCTTCACCGCCTCGGCGCACGGCCCACACATCAAGAGTACCTCAAAAGAGTCTCAGGGCACGAGTGGTTCGACCTCTTTGAGTTTCGACAGGTCTCTTTCAGTTTCCTTCCATTTGCGCCTTTTCCAATCGTGGCCAACGGATCCGCTGGCAAAATACGCAACGATGCTTGACTTCAAGTCCGGCGTGAGATTTGCGAAGTGCTTTTTGGCAAGGCGGCTGACTAAGTCTCCGTACGCCTGGTCGGCAAGCCGATATTGACCGGCGCGTGTGAGTTCACCCGTGTCAAGGTTACGGTTGGGAATCTTGAAATCACCGCCCTTCACCTGCCGGACTAAGCGATGAAATTGAGTAACCACGTCGTCCATACTCTTGAAATACATGTCCTCAGTTTGAGGCGTTGGGTCTTTAAACGAGAGCGCCTTAAACGGACCGAATTTTGGAATCAAGTGGCCAAGCATAAAACCCAAAATTCGAGCGAAGACGCCAGGGTGGCGATAGTTTGAGCCAAAATTGTTTTCGTACTCCGCTCGTGACAGATGATAGATAAACTGCTGGCGTGCTTTGTCATTCTTTTCATAGGGGACATTGATTTTGCGGGATGCAATAGCCACCTGTGTCATTTCCGGGATTACGCGGCTGACACCAAATCGGTAAGTCTCAATTGCTAAATCATCAAGCCTGAGCAATTCGTCAGACTTGATGCCGTACGTATTAACGAAGCTACGCTCAAGCAACGCCTCGGGAACCTTGAATCCGATGAAATCGTGATACTGCTTCGAAACGTAGCGTCGCTTGGCGACCTGCACGACATCGAAGCTGAACTCGGTTTCAAGGTGGGCATTATGGTCGTCTTCGTAGGTGACTATCGGACCATATTTGGCGCGCAGATTGGGATAGACGGCAGCCACCCCTGCATTGACTGCCGGGTGGCCCCAGGTGTCGGCAGCATAATGGCCGAGTGCCCCCAAGGCAAAGGCAAACTCGTTGACATTGCGCGCTTCCCGCAGCATGACCGCGACGAAATCTCCCGAGCGCACATAATGGAGATAATTGGTGAATTCGTGGCTGCCAAACGGATAGTAGCCAATGTCCTGAATAACCGAGCCGCCGTAGGCGTAGGCATGAGCTTGCTTGAGTTCGTCTTCTGTGGCTGTTGGGAATCTTTTCAGGAGGGTCGGCTTGATGTCGGAGTCCCAGGAAATGTCAATGAGTTCTTCGTGGGAGAGAACACCGTAGGCGAATAGATGTGACGAGCCCAACCTTCAACTGGCTTTCCTTTGATCCAAAACAAACGCAATTGTACGCAGGTTCATTTTCAGAAAAGCCGCGTCATACAGGTAAGCCCTCGGAAACTGGAAGGGTATCTGTTTCGTCAGCACACCAAATTTACCGCACGATGACAATTCCATGACAATCTCCACCGAGAGAGAGATTACGCTCCGTGAATTACCTGAGGATCACGGCGGTTGCGAACAAGCAGTGTGCCGTTGCTTGGCTTGGGCCCCTCCCAAATGATTTTGGCTCTCACTCATTAGGTATGAAAACGTGATGGAGAATAAAATGTACTCAAACACACTCACCAGACTGTGCGCGATCTGCACTCTCACGATTTTCGCTGTGCTTGCTTTCAGCACGCTGGGAATGGCGCAAGCCTACCAACAGAGCAACCTTGTTTCAGATATTCAGGGCCTCGCTCCAATTACGGACGGCCATCTCCTTAATCCTTGGGGTCTCATTGCAAGTTCCACCAGTCCCTGGTGGGTGTCAGACAACAACGGCGGTGTTTCGACTTTATATAACGGCAACACTGGAGCGATCGTGCCTTTGGTGGTGAACATTCCGCCTTTAGACGCGAACGGAAACGGCACGGGAACTCCGACCGGCATAGTTTTCAGCGGAGCATCAGGTTTCACATTTCAGGTGAGCGGCACTACAGCGGGTTCCGTGTTCACGTTTGTCACCGAAGGTGGCACGATTGTCGCTTGGGGTCCTGGTATCAATCCCAATGATCTTCCCCACGACGCTTTCGTGGTAGTGGATAACTCCGCCAAGCCCACTGCTGCGAGAGGTGCCGTGTACAAAGGCGCGACCATTGCGCAGATGACACCCGGCGGACCATCTTTCCTCTACGTCACGAATTTCCGTGCCGGACGTATCGAAGTTTACGACACCAACTTCAATCCCGTCAGTCTTGATGGCAAAGAGGATCATCAGGCGTTCCGAGACGAAGAAATTCCCCACGGTTTTGCCCCGTTCAACGTGCAGGAGGTGAATGGAAATCTGTATGTGACCTATGCTAAGCAGAACGCCACCAAGCACGATGACTTCGATTTTCCGGGCTTCGGATTCGTAGACAAATTCTCACCTAAAGGCAAGTTGTTGCAACGGTTGAAAACCGGCCCGTGGCTGAATGCGCCCTGGGGTGTTGCTCTTGCCGCATCGAATTTTGGCTTCTTCAGCAATCATCTATTGATCGGAAATGCCGGAAGCGGACAAATTGCTGTCTATGACGTTGATAGCGGGCAGTTCGATGGTCTCCTCCGCGACGCCAGCGGACATGCCATCCAAAACGACCGCCTCTGGGCGCTACGCTTTGGCAACGACCACAACGCTGGACCCAGCAATTGGCTGTTTTTCACCGCCGGCATAAGCGACGAGGCGCATGGGCTTTTCGGCTTCTTCGCGCCTGCAGACAACAGCGCTCCGGAGACCGACGGCGACGAGAGGTAAGACTGTTTGGTGGACTCCCGGTGATCCCAGTCTTAACGCAGAGGTTATTTTCCCGCTCACTGTAGTGGCTGAGTTATGCGATTAGGCTGTTGGGTAGAACGTCGCGTCAACCCGGTGTTTGTGGCGTCATCCGTACACAATACAGAGACAGTCGTCTTTTTCTTCTGTGATCCGTTTGATGATTGGGTAGTTTGCGCTTATCAACTTCTTTCGGGCCGTCACGCTACGGAGATAGTTGGCTTTGCTCGCAAAGCAACGCTGGGTCTTTGCCGCCACGCCCCTCGACAATGATCGAGGGTGCGAGAAAAGGAAAGACTGATGAAGCATTGAATTGCGCGCGACAGCCAACCCCGGGCAGCAAAGGAGCCGTATGCCAACCGAGGGTTTGATCGGAACAGACGCACTCAGCACGTTAAAAGAAGCGAAATGGTTGTTTGAAGCGGCGATTGAGGACTTAGAGCAATACAAGAAAACGCTGGATTCGGCGAAACTGTTGCGCGCCGCCGAGCGCCTGACCGAAGTAGAGGAATGGATCGGCGGATACAAACTGGCTCTGCTCGTGGAGGCCGTGAAACATCGGGCAGACCGACACGATAAGAAGTAGCGGGAAAGTTCCTGAGAGCAGGAGCGCGAGCGTATCTCGGAAATTTTCCCAGACTAGCGCATCGGTGGCTTCGGCTGACGTCCCAATCCCGATGCCCTGGCCAATACGGCAGTGGAAGTTCATCGTTTGAATCAACAAAACTAGAATGGCTGCCTACGTCTACAGACAGCTTCGCCCATTATGTGACCTATGGCCGAGCGTCGGGGACCGCTTTGAGCTTGCGCAGGTAGAGCACCAACTGCCACCGCTGTAGCTCCGGTAAGCGACTAAACGATGGCATACCGCGATCCGCGTTGCCATTGGTAATCTTCCAGAATAGAGTGCCGTCACTTTGTTGCTGCACGATAGAGAGTCGAAGATCAGCGGAATTCTTTTTGGCGATGCCGGCGCCATTTTCACCATGACACTCAACACAGTTCCGCCGGAAGAGCTTCTCGCCCCCTGCGACCGCTTCGGGCCTGCTTGCCAGAGGATTCGCTCGCGCTGCCGCTCCGGCAGGCGCGCGCCAGCCGGGGTCCTGCTGGTAAGACGTGTTTTGGCACGAAGCGGATTTCAGAAAGGCGATCACCAGCATTGCAATAAGCATTCGCCCTGGCATTAGTGCTTGCCTCCGAGCCACTGAGCAACTGCGCTACGGAAACCACGAATCTCGTAACTGTACCCGAAGCGCAGGAGAACCAGGCTCCCGTCGTGTGTCAGTGCGACACCGGGCGAGAAGCGCAGCGACCCGTTTTCGCTGATTTGCCAGGAAATGACAGGGGCAACATAATGCGGAGTGTTGTGAACACTGAATCCATCCTGCGTGCTGCCCAGACCTCCGTAAAACTCTATGCCAGCCAGGAAATTCTCGCGACACAACCGGCAGGGTGCACCTGACACGAGCGTGGCCAAAGGTCTCGCCACTCCGAATGAGTATCCAAATTCGAAGCCCTCGCCGCGTGACAGATTCTTTTCCGCAATGAAGTTCCCGGCAACATTCCAGTCGTGAACAGTGCCTGATAGGATGAGCTTGCCTTCCAGTTCGTGATTCTTGCGAGCCTGCAACTCTGAGTTTGGGGAGGTAACGTCTGCTCCCCCGCCCACGATCTCCTTCTGAATGCGTGTTGCTTCGCTGGTGCTTTCGTACTCCAGATAGAGAACCGGGTTGATGAAATGTTCGCGCTTCAATAGCCGAAAGCGGTTTTCCAAACGCCATCCCGTGAAGACCGCACTATCGCCCACAGTACCCTGCCCCTCAAGATAAAGCTCCGAGGTCCAGCGCCCGGTCACGCCGTACTCAAGTTCCATGTAGGGTGCGACGTAGGTGTTTTGCCCCGCTCGCGCAATTCCAGAAGTGGTATAGGTCTCGATCTCCAGGTTTCCCGGTTCTTCGAGGTGATGGTCGTAGGTGACAAAGTACGGGCTCTCCTGGGCATGACTCGGAGTAAAGCTAGCGCATACCATCAAAAGCAGCACCCAGCACTCTTTCACATAATTCATAATTGCAACTCAGTTGCAGATAAATTAAACACGATGCTAGATTGACGCCCGTAGCCACGTCAATGACCTTACATCTTTTTGTTTCAGGATTTCTGCAACTACCTGCAACACTGGCCCATCACGCCGATCAGGCAGTACGGCACTGTCCGCAGTAACCGCCAACCTCAAGGCGGCTGACCACGATGTGAAAACGGCAGTCGCGTTGGATTTGGCCTTTGAGTCGATCGAAAAGGTCGCTCTCGAATTCGGTAATCCTGCCGCAGCGCAGGCAAGCCATGTGAATGTGATCGCGTTGTGGACGCCGCTCGTAGTAATGTTTCTCTCCGTGCAGGTGCATTAGATCCAATTCATCAATAAGGCCGTGACGTTTCAGAAGGTTAAGTGTGCGGTATACCGTCACACGATCGATCTGCGGATCAAGTTTGTGCGCCTTGCGAAGAATCTGGCTGGCATCAAGATGCTGCTTGGCAGTCTCGACTACACTCAAGATGGTCCGCCGTTGCCGGGTCATGCGAAGGCCACGTGAGGTGAGTTCGGCCTGCAAGCGTCCAGGCATTTCAGTTAGCGGTAACGGCATCCTGTGAATCCTCTTTCCAACCTGAAAGTCAGTTGCAACTATAGTACAAAAATTACAGTCCTCAGGCACGCACGATTCCTCGCTCGGCCCCTGCCTACCCAGGTCATCCAAATGGATGGCATTTTGTAAACATCTTTTTACGGCCCGAAAACGAGGTGGACTTATCATACCGATGCCAACTGTGGCCCGAGTTCTCAGCGCCGAAGGCTGTGGTTCTCTCGGGGGAGAGCTCACCCGGCGGTTCGGCGCGCTCGGGTCCACTTTTCCTGAGAGTTATGTTCCTCTCGTCAGATCACGAACGCCTGGTTCGTCTGCTTATTCGATTGATCTACTCCGAGCGCGATCCCGACAACCTGAGAAGGTTGGAGGCGCAGCTTGAATGCCTCTTGAAGCTGGAGGCATCGGATTCGGCAACAGCTCTTCACAAACAGAGATGAAACGGCAGCAACTCAGATGCCCGCGTACCAGGCATAGCCGCCATCTGGGTTTGCGCCTCCGAGACCCTTGCCGGCGCGCACAGGTCGAGAAGCAGAACCCATGGAAGCCTGGATTTCCTCCGGTCAGGGTGCGTCGGCAGACGTTAGGCTCACGACCGGCACTTTCCCCGTACAGTCGCTGTGGAGCAATGCCTTCAACAGCAACGCGGGCGGCTGCGTGCTCTCGTATCCGTAGCTAACATTGACGGTGGGAAACTCCATATCCAAGCGACGACCTGCCGCACGTTCATGGCAATGAAGCAGTAGTCCAGAACTATACCCAACAGGCAAAGAGAGCGGTCTCGCGGCCGCTCTTTTCGTTTGCACAATATGTTTTGATCACGCGGAGTGACGC
>QIAH01000013.1 GCA_003225465.1 Acidobacteriota bacterium
ATACGGCGAAGATATCGCCAAAAAGCATGCCTCCCGCAATCAGGGCAATGCCGCCGAAAATCAGGAGTCGACGCGCACTCATCGGCGCGAAGCTTGCGGCAATGTGGGGCGAAGCTAGCTGTGTAGACATTTCCGCTTGCGGTATGGCAGACATGTGGTCTTCAATCGGCGGCCGCCTTGTGCGCTGAACCTCGAAAGGCAGGCATCACCTTCTCTGCGAACAGCTGTTGCGTCTTGATGCTCTTCCAATGGTCGAGTCCGCCGAAGTTGGAGACAATGGCCAACTCGCCGATGCCGCCTTTCGACTGAAGATTCTCGATCTGCCGGACGACTTTTTCCGGCCTTCCGATGAAACCGATTTCCTGGTCCACGATTTCGTCGTAGGTGAGTTTAGTCAGGGACTCTAACGCGCCGCTGGCATAAAACCCGTAGCCTTTGGACCGGAGTTCCTGCTTCTTCTGCTCATCCTGCAACGAGTCTACGGGGGAGGCGTTGAAGGCCAGAAAATTCAGCAAAGACTGTTCGACTTCCCGGCGGATTGCGGACTCGTCTTCGTCGAGATACACGGGGCGAATGTATACGATGTCGGGACTGTGGCCGCTCTGTGCGCAGGCCTTCTTGTAGATATTTAACGGAGCTTCGAGCACCTTCCAGGGAAGAAGTGGTGGAACGAAAATCCCCCAACCTCTTTCTCCGGCCATCTGGTAGGTAATGTCGCTAGTGCCTCCGGTGTAGAACTTCGGGTGCGGCTTCTGCAACGGTCTAGGCACCACGCTGACGTCTTTCACTTTATAAAACTCACCATCGTAGGAGAACTTGTCCTTTGTGAAGGCGAGTTCGAGGATATCGATGGCCTCGTTGTAGCGCGGGCGGCTTTCTTCCAGGGGGAGGGCCGAAGGTCCGAAGAGCCAGGCGTGTCCGCGTCCGAGGCCGCACTCCAGGCGGCCATTCGTGAGGATGTCGGTTTCTGCGATCATGCCGGCCAGACGCATGGGATTTTCAAGGGGGAGGGTATGCAATGCCGTGCGAAACCGGATCCGCTGCGTACGCTGCGCAGCAGCCGCAAACATGGCCAGGGGATTCGCGGAAATCGAGAACTTCTGGAAGAAGTGATGGTCAATGACGGAGTAAACGTCGAAGCCCACGTCATCGGCGTGCTCGATCTGCCGCATAATCTCCCAGATCATGTCGTAGTGCGACTTGCCGGGTGGAGTTTGAATTTCGCAGTAGATCCCGAAACGCATCGGCTTCAATCCTGAGTTCTCGATCCCGACCCTTATGACGCGGTTTGTACTACCAGTTAAGCCGCAGCGCCAATTGAATCTGACGCGGATTGAAAATGGAGCGTGGCGTGCCATAGGAAGGGTTGGGCGAACCTTCCTTGAAGAATGGTCCGGTCCCACAGTAGGCGGGACCCCCAACAGGACAGAAGTCGGAGGCTCCATACGCTGTGTTGTAGTAGTTCACGTTCAGGGTATTCAGCAGGTTGAAGCCCTCCGCCATTGCCTGCAGGTGCAAGCCTTCCCGGATTCCGAAACTCCGGGAAATTCGTAAGTCGACGCTTTGGTAGGTGTCTCCCCGGAACGTATCGCGTCCTTCGATGCCGACCCGGTCGTTGTTTCCGAAAATGTCGCCGTTCGCATCAAAGCCCGCAAACTTCGTGAAGTAATGCGGCGTCTGCAAGCTCACGATCATGCCGAGTTCCCAATTATTCAGGACGGCATTGGTGTGGGTCGGCCCCGCCAAGGTCGCGTTCCCCACGAAGCGGTGGGCGACGTGATCGGCAGAAAGAGCGCGTTCCTTGTTGAAGCAGCACGTGTCCTGGGGAATGAGCACGAAGCTGGGGTTCGGTCCATTGTCGATTCCCTTAGACCAGGTGTAGCTCACACCCCAGCCAATATGCTTGGTCATGCGCTTGTTGAAGGTGACCAGCAGGCCGTCCCATTGCGAGTCCCACTTCGAGTCTGCTTCGAAATCGACCGCGAAACCCAGGAAGCCGGTGGGCACCGGACAGCCGGTGAAGATCGCACAACGAACTCCGGGCGCGATGACTGGCGGGGTACAGGGGAAGTTGGCGCAGTACAGATTCTTAAGACCGACATTGCCGCGTGAATCGTGGAAGGGTAGTTGCCCACTCGGATTGGGCTGGTTGACATTGTAAAAACTTCCCAGATGGATGCCGCGTACGTGCAGACCGGTGACGTCGAGTACAGCATCCTTAAAGGGCTGGAACTCGACTCCGAAGCTCACCTGAGCTCCGTAGGCAGGCTTGTGATCCTTGGCAAAACGGACGATCACCGCATCGAGCGCTGGCAGGGGATAGTCTGCCGTCGTTAATGTCGGCCCCACCATGGCCGCAAGCTTCGTGGCCATCGTGAACGGGTCAGAACCGAATGCCGAGAGACGCGTTTTGGAATTCAAGTCATCCTGTTTGTTTTCCCGGCCGGGAAATTTTCCGATCGTTCCGCCGCAAGAAGGGATCTGACACATGAGCAGCGGCGAAGGAATCATGCCGTGGAAGAGTCCGGCGCCCCCGCGAATCACGATCGCGTGACTTCCGGGGATAGCATAGGAGAAGCCGGCCCGCGGATCGAAATTCTTCATCGGATTGTTGATGGCAGCGCTGGGCCAGGTCTCCCCCTGCCAGCGGAGCCCGTAGTTGACCGTCAAGTTTCCGGTCGCGCGCCACTTGTCCTGAACAAACAATCCTTCGTACGTGTGACCAAGTGTGCCTTCGGCCTGGTTGCGGACCGCAGAGGAGATCGCGGACCCCTGGTACACCGACGTGCTAAATGAGGGCTCGTTGAAACCGGAGGCGGTATCGAACCTCTCAAAGAAGATTACGAACGGGTGGGGCGCGCCGACAAAGTCGGTGCCCGTAAATGCAGAGAGGCTGCCGAAGTCGGCCTCGAAGGGATAGAACAGCGGGAACGATTCGGTCGTGTTGACGTGATTGAAGTCGCCGCCAAACGAAAACGTGTGGGAGCCGACCGTCTTCGTTACGGTGTCGGCGATCTCGAACCGGCCTTCCGTGTAAATATCCGGATTCCCGCGATTGACGCCCATCGTGAATACGTTCGAGACTTCGAGGTGTGGTTGCGTGCTCACCGTGGGGAAGTTGAAGTACCGGTTCGCGTACTGAAGGCGCAGTTCGTTGACGAGGGTAGTCGAGAACACAGAAGTCAGGTTTCCGACCACCGACTGATCGCGGAAATTATTGTTTTTGAAACCGGATGGCAAGTCGAAACCGTCGTTCAGCGGAGAAAGATTCGTCCCCCGCTGGTCATTGAAGAAATAGCGCACGAAGAGCGCTTCCCGTTCGCTGAAGGTGTGGTCGACGCGGACAAGAAAATTGTCGTAGTTGATCGCGCGGTTCACACGAAGATTTTCCGCGGGCAAGCCAAAGGTGTTTACTTTCACGTTATTGATGGCCGTCAGATTGGCCAGCACGGCTGAGTTGTAGAACGGTGACTCGACGTGGCGCTGGCCCTCGTAATTGCCAAAGAAGAACGTTTTGTCCTTCTGAATCGGGCCGCCCAGGGTTGCGCCGAACTGATTCTGGCGGAGTTTATTGAAGCCGGCGGCGAGGGCGTTCTTGGCATCCATCGCATCGTTGCGGAAGTATTCGTAGACGGACCCGTGCAAACGGTTGGTACCGCTTTTCGTGATGATGTTGACGATCCCGCCCACGGCACGCCCGAACTGCACGCTAAAGTCACTGTTGACTACGCGAAACTCCTGGACCGCTTCCTGCGAAGGCGTGGTTTTCTGAATGCCTGAGGCAGTGGACATATTGTCGGCGCCGTCGATGGCCACGAAGTTGTAATGGATGTTTTGCCCGGCGAAGGAGAGCTTCGTGACCGGTTCGATGATGACGTCGGTGCTGCCCGAGGTCGTGTCGCCAATCGTGACGCCAGGGGCAAGCAGCGCGAAATCAATGAACTGGCGGCCGTTGACGGGCAGCTTTTCGATCTTCTGTTCATCGATAACGGAACTGACCATAGTGCGAGTCGGTTCCGCCAACTCGCCGACGTCTTGCACTTCCACCTGCGCGATCACCTGGCCGGGAGAGAGCGAGAAATCCAAGCTGCCGGAAGCCCCAATGTCGAGGTGAATTTTCTTCGCAACCTTCTGGAAGCCGGGCTTGTCCGCGGTAATGGTGTAATCTCCGGGGGGCAGCAGGGCAATCTGATAGTCGCCGACCGCACTGGCATTGGTTTCGCGACTCAAGCCTGTGGCCGCGTTAACCGCGGTGACCGTCGCCTGAGAAATGGCGGCGCCGCTGGAGTCGTAGACGCGTCCCTGCACCGTCACGGTCACAACTTGAGACACTAGCGGAAGAGTGGAGAATAAGACCATGACGGCACAAACGGTCCGAGTGACGGATGCAAAACGCTTTGTTGTGAGTACATCGCCGTTCGACTCCATCGTCGTCTCCTTCGTCGTGAACGCGGGCAGAGTTTTGTCGTTCAACTGATCTTTGACTTCGAGGCAAGCACGGCAGCGGATTGTGCAAGCCGGTGATTGTCCATCACTTTCGCCAAGCGGGATTCGGAGTCCTCAAGGTGCTGGAGCAGAATGTCTGCGCATTCTTTGAGCCTTCCGGCAGTCAACAGTTCGTAGAGTTTGCGGTGGACCGGAATGAGGATTCCGGGATGATCGTGCCTCTGGTCGACCAGAACCATTCCCATTCGCAATTCTGCGATGGTCTTTTGATAGAAGGATTCCAACCGCTTGTTTCGGAGAAACCGGATCAGCAAGCCGTGAAAGTGCAGATCGTGCGTGACGGCGCTGACCCAGTCGCGAGCCTGGACGGCGGCCTCGTATTGTTGCAAAGCATCCAGGATGTCGCGGAGAAGCTCAGGATCAGGGGTCTTCGCAGCAAGGATTGCAGAGATCTCGAGCACTCGTCGGACGTGATAGATCTCCTGTACGTCGCGGAGTGACAATTGCGCGACCGCAATTCCGCGATGGATGTTGCGTTTAAGCAAGCCTTCCAGCGACAGAATGCGCATCGCTTCGCGCATGGTGTTGCGTGAAACTCCCATCGATTCGGCGAGCGGAATCTCCTGCAGAGATGTCCCGGGACGCAACTCACCCGTCAGAACTTTCTGTCTGAGAATGCCGGCCACCTGGTCGGCAACACTGACGCGGTGAATTTGTGATCGCTCCATGGCGCGGCGGAAGCGGAAGGCGAAATTGGTGCGCCATGTTGCCTGCAAATGTTCAATCTGTCAAGTGTTGAACAATTCAACTGTCGGTAGCACATGATATGTCCGGTTGAGATAGCACGTGATATGTCCGCTTTGCGGGCGGTGAGGGTAGGAGACCATGCGAAGCATGGATTCTTACCCGAAGACCGCGATGGAGCGGGCAATGAAAGTACAGGAAGTGATTTTACGGGCCATGGCGAAGAAGATTACCTGGTGGCAAGCGGCTGAGATCATCGGGATTAGCGACCGGCACATGCGACGCTGGCGGGAACGCTATGAAGAGTTTGGCTATGACGGGCTGTTCGACCGGCGCTGTGGCAAACCCT
>QIAH01000014.1 GCA_003225465.1 Acidobacteriota bacterium
CCCAATTGCCGAAACAACCTCTTCCCCTGGGCCGCGATGATACGCCTCAACGGGCTTCTTTCTCGCTTGTACGCGTTCAGAGAAACTACGAAAGGAGGACTAATATATTGGAGCGGTTCGCCGTCGGGCTCGATGATGTAGGTCTTGCCTTTTGCGAGAGAGATCCGAAACACCCATAACAGCCGGTCAGATGCCTCAAGGTTAGCGTATGGAAACGCACGGAAGAAGCAGCCCGCGAATTCAGCTGAGGTTAAACAACTGGAGGCACCGCGATCTTGCATCAGGAGGTCTGCGCGCTGTTGATGGCAACGCTGAAGCAACTCCAAAGTTGCAGCGTCCACATCCTGCATACGCTGGCGACAGGTCGTGCGCCTGGTTCCGTTCGACGTGCAGAAGATGAGACTAATATCTTCGAACCGGGATATTTCCTGTTCAGTCGGATTGTCGCCGATCTTCAGTAGTCCATAAGAAACAGACGCCCCGCTCAAGGGACGCTTTGCCCGCGCTCGAGCATATTGCTCCACCGTATAGATTCCAAATGTCAACACAGCTTTCGTTCCCAGTCTGTAAGAGCATGCATTTCACCCTGTCCAGAGCCGACCGGTCTACACAATTGCCATCATTGGGCAATGCAAGGCGGGGCCAATAAACTTGCCTCGTAACTTCCGCCACTCATTCACATAGCGACCGATAAGTTTGCAGCCAAGAATCGCGCAGAGCGCTCCAGGAATGAAATTCTGCGATTTGCCGGGCGCGCCGCGCCAACTCCTGGGCGAAAGCTTGCTCATGGAGAATGCGGGCCACATTGGATGCGAGAGCATTCGCGTCGCCGGGTGCACTTAAAAGACCAGTTCGTTCGTGATCTACCAGGTGGGGAATGCCGCCCGCAGCTGCCGTGACGACGGGAAGACCACAACAAAAAGCCTCCAGGATCGATACCGGCGAACAGTCAACATAGGAGCCGCTCACGAAGATGTCGTTTTGCTCATAGACTGAGGGCATCTTGTCGGGAGACGTGGCACCCTTGAAATCCACATTTCTTAAATTAAGTTCCCCAACCATTCGCCGCAGTGTGGTCTCGCTTGGACCTTTCCCCACTAAGCACAAAGTGGCGTCCGGAAATTCTTTTTGAATTCGCGCAAACGCTAGAACGACAATTTCGACGCCATAGTGAGGTTGGAAATTGCGCGTACATAACAGCCTGGGCCGCAACGGCTCGTGAGATCGGTATTCAAACCTCGCAGGGTCGACCACGTTCGGCACAATTGCAGCGTGAATATGATGTTCTTGAAACACATTTGCCAGGAAGGCCGACGGCACAACCACCAGGTCACAGCCGCTAAGCACGAGCCGTGCGGCAGCAGATCGGCGAAGGTGATCTTCAGCCCGGCCGCTGTGGTAGTGAATCAGGACTCGTCGATTAAAGATCTTACCGACCAGGAAGGCTGGTGCAGTTGCCACCAGAAAGGAACTAAAGGAACCAGCAAAGACGTGCAAAGCATCGACCTTATGCGCCGTCTGACAGAGGCGCCTAAGGTACAACGGAACCCGGGCTATCGTCCGAACATAAGGAAGTTTTTCGATGATCCCCAGAACAAGCGGCAATTCCGGGCGGCTAGAGACGAAATCAACGTCCGCGGCAGGATCGCCGCGCCAATAGGCTACCAAGTCACTGGCCTGCACCTCTTGCCCGCCGAATAGGACCCTTAGTGGTGGCCCGATCAAAGCAATCCGCAAAGACTTCCGCGTTGCTGCGCTGGATCGCTCCTCCCTTTCACCCGCGTGGGCTAACGGGAAAGTTGCATCCGATCCAGGCTGACCAGCGAACCCAGGACTGTGTTGACCTTCAGCCATTGTTTGATACCAAAATACCGAGGATAGAGCTGCCGCATCATCCGATGCCTGAAGGCGAGTGCATCAGTTTCGGGAACAGTGAGTTCGTAGCCGAGCTCCTTTAATAGCGGACCAATCGCTGATTCAAGCGTTTTCACCTGCGCATCCGACAACTCACGGCGCCACCTTCCAATTGGTTGAAACATACCCGCTTGGCATTCTTCTTGAAAAGATGTGTTGGGGCTAGAGATTGTGCCCACGGATCGATCGAGAATCTGATCGTAATCCAGCTCTTGCCCTATGAATCGGCTGATCTTCACAATGGCATCACTCGGCCGCATGATCAGATCTTCAAAATTAACTTCCAGGTAGTCCGGCAAGTGGGACTGGCCGGATTGGATTCCGGTTGTAACCTTCCATTCCCAGTGCAATGCCGCTGTGATCAGATTCTGCGTGCGGTCCCAGGGAAACGGGCGTATCCAGAGCTCTTTGCTCATGGACAGCGCAACATCACGTCCATCCCGAATCATGTGGATAAAAAGAGCGCCGGGAATCTCTTTCTTGATTTGCTCCATGTAAAGCAGATTGTCAGGACCCCAGACAGCCCAGCGTTCTTTCCCTTGCAGCTTCGCGATCTCTCCCATCACGAGTTGGAGAAAACCGCCAGCGCTACGGCACTGACTCAGAACCTTATCCCGGATCGAGTTGCCGTCGAGACCGGAAATGCGGTACATCGCACTCTGCAGCCAGACGTCCATCAATCTTTCCCGATTACGGCGTCGTGCTGGGTCGCCAAACTTGGGAAGCATGAGATCAAATACCGCGGGCTCTCCACGATAATTAACGAAACTCCCGGAGGACAGCAGGAGATGGTAAAGAAGAGTCGTACCGGAACGAGCGGAGCCGACTACGAATACCGGCGAGCGGGCGCGACGTGTCGTGTCGTTGGGCATTTTCAATTCTCGCTGCTAGCCAACGGCGATGGCGGAGGGACCATGACAGCTTGCCTTGTCTTTCGGGGTTGCGTCGGGCAGTTCGAGGCTTGGAAAGCACGCAAAATACCCTCGGCTGTCGAAGCCCGAGGGTTCCAGCCGGCAGCCCTAAGCCGCTCATTGCTGAACCGGTGGCCGCCCCAAGTGGACTTGATTTGATAAGGGGTCAGAACTGCGGGTATTTGACCTTTAGAGAGTGCAACACATCGACTAAAGATATGTGCCAGCAACAGCACTGAAGACCGGGATAGCCTTACCGATGTGATCTTCTCAACGAGCGATCGATACAACCGAACGTATTCAGCGGCCTTGGGCGAGTTCTCGTCTACAACATTGTAGCTGCCCTCCGGTAGACTTAAACCCGCCAGCGCAACAGCCGTCACACAATTGCTCACATAAGTAAGAGGAAGGCGATTTTGGGCGGCGATCTGTAAGATTAGAGGGCCAAGCCGCAACCCAGCCCGGGAAGGTAATTCCGCTCGGCCCTCCCCGTAAATCACGCCCGGGCGCAAAATGACCAGGTCGAACGAATGATTGCGACGGTACTGCTGGAAGAGCTTTTCCTGCCGAATTTTCGCAAACGCGTAGGCATCTCTTCTTTCAGGCTGCGTTTCGAGTTCTGTGTCCTCCGTCACTACAGTCGCTCGGGGTAAGTGCGCGACTCCGTACACACAGATGGAGCTCACCAACACGACCCTTCGAACTCTCTGCATAACAATGGCTTCCAGGATGTTCCTGGATGCCACTACCGTATTGGCAAATACCGTTGGAGCCGTGCCTTTCATCTCCGCTGCGAGGTGATAAACGACTTCGATTCCTTCCATTGCCCGGTACGCGTCTGTCAGAGAAAGCAGATTACCCACAACGTATTGCAGGTGCGTCGACGGATACTTGTCGCGCAGTTCGTTCAGCTTGGCTAAATCGCTGCTTGGGCGGACAAAACAGCGCAAGTGTTTCGCGCCCGAAATGCACAGGTGTTCAACCAGGTGGGAACCCAGAAAACCGCTTGCCCCGGTCACAAGGATGCTCATTGAGACACCGCCTGGGCGTCGCGTATTCCGTTCACCGCGTGGTCGATCCAGGTCGACACGCGAAGGATGTGTGCATAAGGAATCGGAACGTCCTCGTCGCGCTCAACGCTACGATAGAACGCAGACAGCAGGTACCCCAGCCCCGGCAGCGCCTGGAAATCCGAGCGGATGACGCGAGCAAGGTTACTGAAACTCTGAGACGCTAATTGCCGAGTCTGATCAAGTCCACAGGCTAACCGGCCCAACGGTCCAGGCAGCCGCGAACTGGAGTCTTCCGTCAAGGTCTGGTTCGCAAGATTCAGGCGAAGTGTGCTCTTCGATCCTACGATGGTAAAGAAGTGGCCAAGCGGCCTTGCCCTGCATGAAAATGCGATCTGGGCACAGATCCGCTCGCCCGCCAGGGTGAGGCGAAGCTCGTCCACAAGATCCGGATAAGGGGAGTGCGTGGCCCGCCAAGCACTGAGGTTCGACACGGCGCTGTCATGGTCCACGAAATCAACCACGAGGCTGAGCAGGTGGTCCAGATTGTTCTGCACCAATTTACCCCTCAAGCCGTGCACCCAGTGGGCCGCGTCGTCCAGTACCGCAGCGCCAAAACGACCGCGAAGATCGTAAGCCAGAAACGCGTCCAGATGGACGGGATCTCCGATAGTGCCTCGTGCGACTCGTTCTCGCATCGACCTGACGACAGGATCGAAATAGTATGTCCAGCCTACAGTCAGTTTGCAGCCGTTACGTTCAGCGTAGCGGATCACCTCGGAAGCTACGGCACTTGACTCTGCCAGAGGCTTCTCCACCATGACATGGCAGCCGTTCTCTATGGCAGTGAGGGCGAGGTCGGCGTGCGACTGCGGTGGCGTCGCAATCTGTACAACATCAGGTCTTTGCTCAGCTAGCAGTTGTTCGAAGTCGGTATAGGAAGCACCCACACCGTGTCGAAGACAAAACTGCTCAGCCATCAGCGGCTCGGAGTCGCAAGCAGCAATGAGGGATACATTGGACAGTTTCTTGATTTCGGCGACATGATTTTCAGCGGCTTTGCCGCATCCCACGATAGCAACTCGGAGTGTCATCTCGGAGCCTTTGGACGGGCAAAGAGCAACTCATCTGTCGCGTGTCGGCGCTTACGCGGCATTCCGAAATCCATGGCTGTTTCTGGGCCACTCGGATATTTCTTTTCGACTTCCGCGACGGGCAAGCCACCGGTTGAGATCACGCATCAGAAGTCCCGACCCCGCGACAAACATCAGGGCTACAGTGACAGCGATGTGGAGCGATGAGATCCCGTGCGCCGAGTTGCTGTCTGTTGGGCTCGGACTATACAGATGACTAATGAGCGGGCTAATACGCTCGGTCTTGAACATCGCGACTATGCACAAGACGTCCATTTTCGTGAAGCCCACAGCATGGCAACGACGAAGCAGAAAGATGATGCATCGATCAGTGGAACCACTTGGCTTGTCGAACTGGCTTTCGCCGCCTCGTACGGCCCGACAGACCGGGGAACCACTGGCGAAGCCCGATTTAGGCGAGACAATATCTATCACGTTGCTGCGACAGTCAAGCTAAATCTGCACAGTGGCAGCAGGCAGATCTTCGATGAAAACAAGGCGTGGCGGGCTATTCCAGCATCCTGCGTACCCTGAAAGGCATAGTGAATCAATTAAGCTGTTTCAGAGCGTGAGAAAGTCAACTCTACCGGAAGAAGTACATGGTGGGTAATCCGCCGCCAAGCCTTGCTTAGTTTCAGACGGCGTTCCCCGGTTAGCTTCGCGGATTATGTCCCGAGCAGTGTCCCAAAACTGGCTAATGTCGTTACTTCGCGTGGTCTCCGATGATTCAGTGCGACTGTGAGAGATTGCGATTACCTCGGACGGAAAACCGTACAGGGGTTCGGACCTCTCTCCCCCGTCATTCACTGCTTGCATAAAGACTTAGGCTTTCTATGAACGGAACCGCTCATACTCGGTGGAATACTGCTTCGATAGCAGTTGCCAACTGCGTGCCTCTTCCAAATTGATGGAGCGAGATC